>DATMQX010000130.1:0-16269 GCA_035567055.1 Solirubrobacteraceae bacterium | reverse complement strand
GCGTCCGGCTCGGAGAAGCCCTGACACCAGATCTCCTCGGCGGAGAGGATCGGGTGCAGGTAGCGCTCCTTCTGCTCCGGTGTGCCCCACACCATCAGCGTCGGCCCGCCGAGTAGCAGCCCGAGGGTGTTGGCGCTGAACGGCACGCGCGCGCGTCCCATCTCCTCGAAGTAGATCGCCGATTCGCTCGGTGTGGCGCCGCGCCCGCCGTACTCCGCCGGCCAGCTCGGGGCGGCCCAGCCGGCGTCATAGAGCCGTCTCTGCCAGTCGCGCCGCCAGGCGAAATGGGCGTCGTCGCCGCCGTCGGTTGGCTCGGGGTCGGGCGGGTTGTCCACCAGCCAGCCCCGCAGGTCGTCGCGGAACGCCGTTTGCTCTGGAGTGAACGTCAGATCCATGGCTGTCTCGTGGAGCCTACCCTACGAATTCGCGTGGCAGCGGAGTCGCTCACCCTACCGTCTGGGTGGATGTTCGACGCCCGGCCGCGGGCGCTGTCAGTCGTTGGTGGCGCGTGGCGCGTAGCGGTGATGGAGCATCCATGCATTCCCGTCGGGGTCTGTGAAGAACGCCATGTGGCAGACGCCTGTGTCGAGCGTGTCGCCGCTGAAGTCGACGCCCCGCTCTTCGAGCTGCGTGCGCGCCGCAGCCACGTCATCGACGTGCAGGGCGGTCGCGTTGGGGTTCGTCCTGTGCTCAAGGCCGAACCCCTCCGCGTCGAACACGCTGAGGGTCAGGTTCCCCGTCTCGAACTCGGCGTAGTTGCGCTCCTTCACGTAGACCGATCGCTCGAGGCCGAGGGCCCCGCCGTAGAAGGCGATGGCGGCCTCGAGATTGCGTGTGGGCACGCCGACGAAGTCCACGCCGGTGACGAGCTGCTGGGTCATCGTGATGCCTCCTTGATGAGCGGCGAAGGTGCGAGATCGGATCCTAGCCGCGGGCCCACGCCGCCCCCGTGACCGATCCGCTCCGAGGGCGGATCGGCGATCTGCGGGGACACGCCGGTCGCACGGTTACCGTTGCGGCAGGCAGCCCAGGCACCCTCGAGTTAAGGAGACGAGATGGCAACCGTCGGCGAAGCGGTACCGACCAGCAGCGATCCGATGCGCTACCACAAGCACTACAAGGAAAGCAAGCACGGAGCGTCACCGTACGCGGGTGGAAGCAGCTTCATGGAGCGCATGTCGGAGGCCGTCGCGAGCGGGATGGGGACGGTGGGATTCCTGTTGATCAGCTCAGGCGTGATCGTGGCGTGGGTCCTCACGAACCACGTGATCCACTTCCTCAGCAACTCGTGGCACGGGCTGCTCAACGGGGCGGGCTTCGATCCGGCGCCGTTCATCCTGCTCAACCTCGTCTTCTCGGCCGTCGCGTTCTACACCGGCGCGCTGGTGATCATCGCCCAGAAGGCACAGACGCGGACCGACAAGGCCAACGAGGAAGCCGCGGCGGCGCATCGAGAGGAGCTCGCGCAGTTCCAGACGAAGCTGCTTGAAACGAACACGGAACTGACCGAACAGATCCACACGCTCACCGAAAAGATGAGTGGGCTCACCCGGGAGGTCCACTCGGCCACCTGCGGCCGGTAGCCTGCGTGAAACGACAGGGGAGAGGGTCGGTATGCACGTCGAGGCGGAGATCACCATCGATCGGCCGCGAGCCGAGGTTTTCGACTACATCGCTCGGGCGGAGCTCCTGCCGGAGTACGTCACGGACTTCGCGTGGGTGAAGCAGCTCTCCGACGGCGCCCCGGCCCGCGGCACCGAGTACGGCTACCAGATGGTGCGCGGGCAGGTCGAGGGAACATTCGAGTGGACGGAGTTCACCGAGCCCTCGAAGCTCGCCTGGCACGGCCCGCCGGCCAAGTCGGGGCCCGGCTCGATGGAGCCGTCCGGCGCGTGGGAGATCTCCGAGCAGGGCGCCGGCACACGGGTCAAGCTCGTGATGACCCCCAAACCCGGCGGCCTGTTCAAGCTGCTCTCGCCGCTGATGGCGATGGGGATGAAAGGCGGTAACGCGAGGGCGCTTCAGCGCCTGAAGGAGCGGCTCGAGCAGGGCGCCGGCGTCGCGCCGAGCTGAGAGGGCATACGCCGCGGGCGGCGCTAGATTCGACCCGTGGGTTTTGACGAGCGAGAAGAGCTGAGCGTCGCGCATCTGGACGCCGACGCCTTCTACGTCTCCATCGAGCTGAGCCGCCGGCCAGAGCTGCGCGGCAAGCCGGTGGTGGTCTCCGGAACGGGCCCACGAGCGGTCGTCACCACAGCGAGCTACGAGGCCCGCCGCTACGGCGTGGGCTCCGCGATGCCGGCAGCCAGGGCCCGGCGGCTGTGCCCCGACGCGGTGTTCATCGCTCCCGACTTTCCGACCTACCGTCAGGTCTCCGCGCGCATGATGGACCTGGTGCGCTCGCACGTCGAGCGCGTGGAAGTCGTCGGACTCGACGAGGCCTACCTCGATCTCGAGGGCCTGTACTCGCCACGAGCGGCCATGCGCCGGCTCGTGGCCGAGATCAGAGCGGACACGCAGCTCACGTGCTCAGTGGGCATCGGGCCGAACAAGCTGGTCGCGAAGGTGGCCTCTGACGCCGAGAAGCCCGCGGGCTTCGTCGTTCTCAGCCGCCGGCAGGCGTGCGAGCGCTTCGGCTCCTCGCCTCCCGCGCTGATACCCGGTATCGGGCCGAAGACCGCCGCGCGGCTCACGGAGCTGGGCCTGACGACGCTCGCGGCCGTCGGCGGCGCACCGGAGCGGCTGCTGATGGAGCGCTTCGGCCAGAACCACGGTCGCGACATCGGCAGGCGCGCGCGCTTCGAGCACGACGGGCGGATCGGGGCGCCGCGCAAGGTCGTCTCCGAGTCCCGCGAGCGCACCTTCGATCGAGACCTGAGCGACCCCGCGCAGCTGCGCGAGGCGCTCGTGCGCATGGCGGCTGAGCTGTGCGCGGGGCTCGCCCGCAACGGGCGTCGTGGGCGCACGATCGGGATCAAGGTCCGTCTCGACGACTTCACGACAGTCACCCGGGCTCGCACCGTCGCCGAGGCGACCTGCGACGTCGCCTCGGTCACCGAGGTCGCGCTGCAGCTGCTGCAGGAGTACGCGCCCGCGCGCCCGGTGCGGCTGCTTGGGGTGCGCGTTGCGGGCCTGACCTCGAGCGAACCCGGCGGGGACGAACCCGACCGGCCGCAGACGATCGCCAGCGCGGCAGAGGCGCGAAGGTCGGACGACCAGCTCGTGCTGCCCGTGTAGGAGCGCGGGGCGCGCGGCCGCTGCCGTGCGTATGTAGGATCGGTCGGTGCCCACGGTTCGCGCCGGTGAGATCGAACTCGACTACGAGCGCAGTGGATCGGGTCCGCCGCTGTTCTTGATCATGGGGATGAGCGGCACGGCCCTCACCTGGGGCGAGCCGTTCCTCGAGCTGCTGCGGCGCGACTTCGAGGTGATCGTCTACGACCATCGCGGCGTCGGAGTGAGCAGCCCGCTCACCGAAGCGATCACGATCACGCAGCTCGCCGAGGACGCCTCGGCCCTGCTCTCGGCGCTCGAGCTCGACTCGGCCCACGTGCTCGGGATCTCGATGGGCGGCATGATCGGGCAGGAGCTCGCGCTCAAACACCCCGGGCAGGTGCGGACGCTCGCTCTCGGCTGCACGTACTGTGGCGGCCCCGACGCCACGGAGGGCCCGCCGTGGGTGCTGCAACGGCTGTCGGAAGGCATGATGTCCGGCGACCGCGAGCTCGCGCTGCGGACGGCCTGGGAGGTGAACGTCTCGAACACGATGGCGCAGGACGCGATCGCCTACGCCGCCTTCCTCGCGATCTCTGAGCAGCGCGCGGTCGCCGTGCCCGTGATCATGGCCCAGCTGCAGGCCTGCGTCGCACACGACACGAGCGCTCGCCTGCACGAGCTCACGGTGCCGACGCTCGTGATCCACGGAACCGACGATCTCATGCTGCCGGTCGAGAACGGGCGGCAGATCGCGAGCCTGATACCGGGGTCGAAGCTCGAGATCTTCGATGGCGTCGGTCATCTGTTCTTCTGGGAGCGGCCCGAGCGCGCAGCCGAGCTCGTGCGCTCGCACGCGGCCGTGCCGGCCTGAGCAGGGCCCCAACCCGAGTCCCAGACCGCCGATGCGTGGTCGCCCGGCTGATAGACCTCTGAGCGTGTCCTTGGAGCTCGAGCCGCTTACCGCGAGGCACGACGGGGTGAGGCTATCCGGCGAGCAGAGCGGTCGGCGAGCTGTCGGCGACGGCCCGGTCGCCCCGGGTGACCGATCGACGATCGGCCAGCGGTTGGGTCCCGAGGGGATCCCGGTAGTCCTCCTGCACGGCCTGACGGCGACGCGTCGCTATGTGGTGATGGGCTCCCGCGTCCTGGAGCGCTCCGGGCAGCCCGTGATCGCCTACGACGCTCGTGGGCACGGCCAGTCCGCGCCGGCTACCGACCCGCTCGACTACGGCTACGACCAGCTGACCGGCGATCTCGAGGCGGTGCTCGGCGCCGCGGGGGTCGAGCGGGCGGTGCTGGCCGGCGCGTCGATGGGCGCCCACACCGCCGTGAGCTTCGCCCTGCGCCGTCCCGAGCGGGTCGCGGCGCTGGCGCTGATCACGCCGTCGTTCGACCCGTCCTCGCCCGAGGATGCCGCCGGGATCGCGCGTTGGGACGCGCTCGCCGACGGTCTACGGGAGGGGGGCGTCGAGGGGTTCGTGCGCGCCTACGACCTGGCGGCCGTGCCGGAGCGCTGGCGCGAGACGGTGGAGAAGGTGCTGCGCCAACGGCTCTCCCTGCACGAGCATCCCGAGGCGGTGGCCGACGCGCTGCAGGCTGTGCCGCGGTCTCGCCCCTTCGAGTCGCTCGAGCAGCTCGCCGAGATTGAGCTGCCAACGCTCGTCGTTGCCAGCCGTGACGAGGCCGATCCGGGTCATCCCCTCGCCGTCGGCGAGCTCTACGCGCGAACGATCGCGGGCGCGAGGCTCGTCGTGGAGGCCGCCGGGCCGCCTGCACCGTCGCCGATCGCCTGGCAGGGCGGCGCGCTGTCCAGGCTGCTGGTGGAGCTCGCAGCAGACGCGAGTACGTGATAACGTACACACGCATGCCGGTGCGGGAGTGGGATGGAGCGAGCTACGACCGGATCTCGGGACCGATGGAGGCACTCGGTCGCGAGGTCCTCGAGCGGCTCGAGATGACCGGCGACGAGGTCGTGCTCGACGCAGGCTGCGGGTCGGGGCGGATCACCGAGGCCTTGGTGGACCGGCTACCGCGCGGCCGCGTGATCGCGGTCGACGAGTCGCCGTCGATGGTTGACGCCGCGCGCGTGCGCCTCGGAGCGGACGCGGATGTCCGCGTGGCCGATCTGCTCCAGCTCGAGCTCGAGGCCCCGGTGGACGCCGTGCTGTCGACCGCGACCTTCCATTGGATCTCCGACCACGATGCGTTGTTCCGGCGGCTGCGACGAGCCCTTCGCCCGGGCGGGCGTCTGGTTGCGCAGTGTGGGGGAGAGGGAAACATCGACGTCCTTCGCGGGCACGGGCGGGCGATCCTCTCGCGCGACCCGTACGCCGAGCATTTCGCCGGCTGGCGCGCCCCCTGGAACTACGCAGGACCCGAGCAGACACGCGAGCGGCTTCACGCGGCTGGGTTCGCGGCAGCCGACTGCTGGCTGGCACCGTCGCCACGGCTGCCCGAGCACCCGCGCGAGTTCCTGGCCACCATCATCTTCGAGCCCCACCTGCGGCAGCTACCCGAGGACCTGCGGGAGCCTTTCCTCGACGAGCTGCTCGAGAGCGTCGGCGAGCCCGTGACGGTCGACTACGTGCGATTGAACATCGACGCGGTCGCCTAGCCGCGAGGCTCAGGCGAGCGCCGGGCTGGACCGCGCGATCCCGGCGTCCGGTGCCACCTCGGCGCCGCTGAGCAGCGCCGCGTAGCGCCCGCCCATCTGCAGCAGCTCCTCGTGCGTGCCGCGCTCGACGATCCGGCCCGCGTCGAGCACGAGGATCTGGTCAGCGTCGCGGATCGTGGAGAGGCGGTGGGCGATTGCGATCGTGGTACGACCGCGCGAGAGGTCGTCGAGCGCCTGCTGGACGGCGCGCTCGGTCTCGTTGTCGAGCGCCGAGGTGGCCTCGTCGAGCACCAGCACGGGCGGGTTGCGCAGGACGGTGCGGGCAATTGCCATGCGCTGCTTCTCACCGCCCGAGAATCGGTAGCCACGCTCGCCAACAGGCGTGTCATAGCCCTCTGGCAGGCCGGAGATCAGCTCGTGGATCTGGGCTGCCCGGGCGGCGTCTTCTATCTCCTCATCGGTCGCCTCGGGGCATGCGAAGCGCAGGTTCTCGCGAATCGAAGCGTGGAACAGGTAGGTCTCCTGAGAGACGAGACCCACCGTCGCGGCGAGGGACTGGAGTGTCATATCGCGGATGTCGACGCCATCGATGCTCACGCAGCCCCGCTCGGGCTCGTACAGCCTCGCGACGAGATACGCGAGCGTCGTCTTGCCCGACCCCGTCTCGCCGACGAGCGCCGTGCGCGTGCCGGCGGGGATCTCGGCCGAGATCTCCTCGAGCGTCCACGGCGAGTCCGGCGCGTAGCGAAACCACACGTCGTCGATGCGAACGTCGCCGCGCACGTCCTGCAGGGCGCGCGCTCCCGGCCGCTCGACGATGTCCACGGGCAGGTCCAGGTACTCGAAGATGCGCCCGAACAGCGCAAGCGACGTCTGTACTTCAAGCCCAACCGACAGCAGGGACTGGATCGGGAAGAGCAGGCGCGTCTGCAGCGTGGTGAACGCGACGACGGTGCCGATCGAGATGGCCTGGCCGCCGGAAAGGCCGGCGAAGAGATACACGAGGGCCGGCATGATCGCGAAGCTCATCTGGACCGAGGCCATGCGCCAGCGCCCGGCCATGCGGGCTCGAACCTCGAGGTCTGCGAGCTCGCCCGACTCTCCGCTGAAGCGGCGCACCAGCTCGGGCGAGCGGCCCATCGTCTTGCCCAGGAGGATGCCCGACACCGACAGGGACTCCTCCACGAGAGTCGACATGTCGGCCAGACGGCTCTGGCGCACCGACTGGATGCGGCGGCGCTCCTCGCCCACGCGACGGGTCAACCACACGAAGAACGGTAACAGGAACAGCGAGAACGCCGCCAGACGCCAGTCGAGCAGCACCATCGCCACGACGGTCGCCACGACCGTCGTGACGTTCTGGACGATCGAGGTTGCCGTCGAGGTCACGACGCTGTCGACGCCGCCGATGTCGTTGGCGATCCGCGACTGCACCTCGCCCGTGCGGGTGTGCGTGAAGAAGGCCAGAGACATGCGCTGCAGGTGCGCGTACACCGAGGCCCGCAGGTCGTGCATGACGTGCTGGCCCACCTGGTTTGAGATCCACGTCTGTGCGACGCCGATCACGCTTGTGATGACCGAGAGCGCGATCATTCCGCCGACGAGCTCGATCACGAGCTTCGTGTCGTGTCGCGGGTAGGCCACGTTGATGAATTCCCGAAGCAGGAACGGGCTGATCACGCCGAGGCCCGCCGAGAGGAAGATCAGGCTGAGCAGCACGCCCAGGCGAGCCCGGTAGGGACCGAACAGCCTGGCGATCCGTTGCAGGGAGACGGGCATCGCGGGGATGTCCTCGGGCCGGAGCTCGGGAGTCGCTCGATGGCGCCCGTCGCCGGAGCGACCCTGCGAGAACGGCTGGCTACTCACGTCGACTGACTTTATCGTCGCCACGCTCACCGACCGTGGCGGCCGGGGACGCCAAGAGTCGCTGTCCATCGCGGGATCGCGGCCTGGCTGAAGTCATCCGCACGGGTTTGGACCGGTAAATTGGAGGAATGATCGAGGGTGCGATGGACCTCTCCGCGGCGGAGACACGCGTGTTGGGCTGTCTGCTGGAGAAGCAGCACACGACGCCGGAGGCGTATCCGCTCACGCTGAACGCGCTGCGCCTGGCCTGCAACCAGTCGACGAACCGCGACCCGGTCGTCGACTACGACGACACCGCCATCCGGGTTGCGCTTCACCGTCTCGAGCGCCGCGGCTTCACCCGCCTGGCGAGCGGCCGAGGCAGCCGCGCGCCGAAGTACCGTCATCTGCTCGCCGACGCCCTGCCGATGGGCGAGGACGAGCAGGGACTCATGTGCGTGCTGATGCTGCGAGGCCCGCAGACGCCCGGCGAGCTCAAGCAGCGCGCCGAGCGCATCCACGCGTTCGCGGGCCTCGAGGAGGTCAACGACACGCTGCGGAGGTTGATCGCGCGGGGCCTGGTGGCCCGCCTGGAGCGCCGCCCGGGGCAGAAGGAGGAGCGCTACGCGCAACTGCTCGAGGATCGAGCCGGCGAGGATGTGGCGGAGGCCGGCCACGCAGCGGCGGCGCATGCGAGTGGGGACGCTGCGTCCTCCGCTTCGGATGGGCAGGCCGCGCCCGGCCTCGCGGCGGCCCACGACCCGGTGGCCTCCCTGCATGATCGCGTGGCCAGGCTGGAGCGTGAAATGGCCGACCTGCGAGCCGATCGCGACGGCTCCGGGGAAGCGAGCAGGAGCGAGCCCGTCGCGGCGGTGCGCGAATGATCCACGCCCACGCGCTGATCGCTGCCTCCTCGGACGCCGCCACCGGGGTGGGGATCCCGCTTGCGATCGCGGCCGGGCTCGTTTCGTTTCTATCGCCGTGCGTGCTGCCGCTCGTGCCCGGCTACCTCTCGACCGTGATCGGAGTCACGCCCGCCGACCTCAAGGGCGGCGTGGGCGCCCGCCGCGTGCTCGTGCCGAGCCTGCTGTTCATCGGGAGCTTCTCCCTGATCTTCATCCTCCTCGGCATGAGCGCGACCGTCATCGGCTCGACGCTCAATGCCCACAAACAGACACTCGAGCAGGTCGGAGGGGCACTGATCGTCGCGATGGGCCTCATCTTCCTGGCGACGCCGTTCGTGCGCATACTCAACGCCGAGTGGCACCCGGAGGCACTGCTGCGACTAGCCGGGCGGGGCGGCCCGCTCGTCGCCGGCGCCGCATTCGCGATCGCCTGGACACCCTGCACGAGCATCACGCTCGGGGCGATCCTCACGCAGGCCGCCGTCTCGAGCTCCGCCGCGCATGGAGCCCTGCTGCTGGCCTTCTACTCGGCGGGTCTCGCCATTCCCTTCCTGCTGATCGCCCTCGCCTTCGAGCGCATGACCGATGCTCTGGTCGTGGTCAAGCGCCATTTCCCGGTGATCATCGGGATCGGCGGGGTGGTCATGATCGCCCTCGGCGTGCTGATCCTCACGGGGGAGTTCACGGTGCTGAACAGTTGGGTGTCCAAAACTGTCCCGCTGGGCAAATGGCAGGAAAAGATCTAGACCGCCGCCGGAGCTGCAAGCGCGGCGCGACTGATGGCCGGAACGGGATCACCTGATCCATCTCGTGGTGATGAGCCGGTGATTCGTCGGGCGTTGCCGGCCGATCGGTCCGCGGTGTCGGCGACCGTTGCTGCGGCTTTCGCCAACGACCCGGCGTGGGCTTTCATCCTTGGCGAGGAGTACGGGCGACTGGCTGCTCATTTCGCCGCGACGCTGTTCGATCTGAGGGTCGGCTCGCAGAACGTGTGGGTCAGCGACGACCTTGCCGCCGTCGCTATGTGGGATCCACCCGACATGAGCGCCGGCCCGGCCCAACGCATCGAGAGCATCTGGGCCAGCTACCGCACCGTTGCCGGGGAGGAAGCGACCCGACGGCTGGGCATCTACAACGAGGCCATTCTCGCGGCCTCGCCGGGAGGGAACTATTGGTATCTCGGGGTACTGGCGACGCGTCCAGAGCGCCAACGCAGGGGTCTGGCGACTGCGGTGCTGACGCCCGTTCTAGGTGAGGCAGACACGGCCGGCATCGCGTGCTGCCTCGAGACATCGACGAGGGAGAATCGTCGCTTCTACGAACGCCGGGGTTTCACCCAGGCAACGACGATCGCCCTGCCCGGCGGGCCCCCGACCTGGTGGCTGCGCCGAGCCCCGACGACCCTGCTTCAGGGCACGGGACGGGACGCCCCGAAGATCTGAGCGCCTCACACCTGCATGGCTGAGGAGCGGTGCTTCGCCTTGTCTTCATACATCGCGGCGTCGGCGTAGTTGACCAGCTCGTTCACGGTCTGCCCGTTCTCGGGCCACATGGCGCCGCCGACGCTCGCGCCCACCGAGATCGTCACGTCTTCCAGCATGAATGGCTCGCGGAACGCGGACCGTACTCGGTCCTGCGCGGCGCGGAGCTGATCGTGCTCGCGAACGTCCGCGAGGATGATCGCGAACTCGTCTCCGCCAAGCCGGGCGACGCCGTCGCCGGCGCGGGCGGTCTCCTCGAGGCGGTGCGCGGCTTTACGTATCAGCTCGTCGCCCACGTCGTGACCGTAGGCGTCGTTGACGTGCTTGAACTCGTCGAGGTCGACGAACAGCAGGCCCACGTGCCCGAGCGCCGGGCGGCCCGAGTCGAGGATCCGGTCGATGTGCTGCCTGAAGCCCACTCGATTCAGCAGCCCGGTCAGCGCATCGTGGCTGGCTTTGTGGCGCAATTTGTCCACGAGCTGTCCGTTCTGGATCGCGGTCGCCGCCAGCGCAGCCACGCCGGTGAGCCGCTCCACGAGCTCGCCATCGGAGCGAAGCCGTCGGGGATCCTCTGTCACGGATACGGTGAGCACACCGAGGAAGATGTCGCGAGCAATGATCGGCACGGTCGTCAGCGCGACGACACCGAGCCTCTCCATCACGCCGCGCATGAACGGGTCCTCGGTCTGATCGTCAAAGAACTGAACCTCGGGGACCGCGATCATGTCACGCAGGTACGGGGTGTCCTCGACGGATATGACCAGCTCGCGTAGATACTCATCCTGCTGGGCCGTGCGTCCCGACATCGCAAGCGATCTCAGGTTCTGTTCCAGGTAGTCCCACAGCCATACACCCGTACGGTCGCAGTCGACGACCTCGGGGACGACGGCCACGAGACGCTCCGCGACCTCGTCGCTGGTTCCCGCCTGGGCGACGGCGCTGGAGAGCGAAAGCAATGCGCTCACCTGTTCGTGGCGCCGCGTGGACTGCTCGAGCGCGACGGACATGTCGAGCACGGCCGCGGCGTGCTTCGCGTAGAGGCTGAGCACCTCGTGGTCCTGCGGGAAGAATTCGACCACACCGGGATAGCGTGCGATCAGCTGCCCGTATTGGCGCCTCGCCGAAGCCACGTCGACGACCAGCGTCGATTCGCCGACCGGGGTCTCCTGCGCGAGTGTCGCCGTGGCGAGCTGCTGCGCCTTGCCCTCGTCGATGCCGCGGCTGTAGACCTGCAGCTCGGCGCTCGGGTCCGTGCGCACCGCGAGGATGTGGCTCGGCGCGCGCACGGCGTCCGCTGCGCGCTCGACGATGCGACGCAGCACCGTGTCGAGGTCGTCGGTGGAGACCAGGTCGCCCGCGGTCGCGTACGCACCGTTCAGACGCTCGGACATCGCCACGAGCTGCGCCTCCAGTGAGGTCACACGCTGCTGGGGATCGGCGGCGGTCGCGGCCAGCTCGGCATCCCAGGAAACGGTGTAGAGGCACTGCGAATCGCCGCGCGTCTGGCATTCGCTCTCCTCCACTCGGGCGAGCGGAAGCCCGAAGAGGATCGGAAGGCCGGCGAGCAGTCCCGTGGTCCAGTCGCAGTGCAGCCGGCGGCGCGTGAAGCCCTCGCGTGCGCAGGCCCTCACGACACCTCGGCCCGGCATGGCCTCGATCGCCTCCATCTGCGTGACCGCGCTGATCCTCGCCGTGCTCTGCGCAACGGCCTGAAGAACCGCCTCGGTCGAGCCGAGGGAGCGCAGTACGGTGGCGACCTGCGTGCCGGCATGCTGGCGCAGCGTGTTCTCGCCAACGCGCCGGGCGAACAGCTGATCGCCGGTGAGCTCGACTCCCGCCTGGAACATCGCGGTCGCCTCGTCCAGGGAGATCCAGTTCTCGACGTTTTCGAGATACGAGGGCTCGCGCTGGACCCCGGCGCGCGCCAGCAGCTCAGCGACGGCCGCCGCGCCGCCCGTGCTTCGCACGAGGCGCAGCATGACGCTCGTCATCGAGCAGGCGATCTCCCGACGTGGGTCCTCCGACGGTTGCTCCTGAGTAGCCTCGCTCCTGCCAGCTTGCGCCTGCATACTGATCGGTCGGCCCCAGCCAGCGACGGCTTGAGCATCTGAGGGCAGGTTCCACGTCTGCCCGATGGCCGATCCGACGCGCGCCGGATCACGCTCTCAGGGGCGGACCACGCTGTGCAGCTCATAGATCGTTGTCGGCGGCGGGCCGGGGGGCGCGCCGCCCATGACCGACTCGATCGCTGGCGCCAGGCGCTCGGCGTTGAAGCGATCCGCGTCCTCCTCGGACTCCCACACGTCGACGATCTGCCATTGCCCGTCGACCTCGCCCGCCGTATGCATAAGCAGTCCATCTGGCGGGTTCCCATCGACTCCCGCCTTCGCGTTCACGGCGTCGTAGACCTCAGCGGTGAGCATCGGCGGGCGTACGATCCTGATGATTGCCATGAGGCTCCTCTCCTGCTCGGGTTCGGGTGACGATACGCGAGCCCACGCGTGCGCGTTCGGCGCCCCCCGCGTCCGCGCGCTCAACTGGTGCCGGTGGCGGCCGGCGCGCGCCCGCCGCGGCGCTCGAGAAAGCGCGCTTCCCAGGCCTCCTGGTTGCGCTTGGCGTCGAGCACGAAGGGCGAGTAGCCGATCGCTTTTACGATCCCCTCGTTGATGGCCGACTCGGGGAAGGGGAGAGGGCGCATCACGTCCACGAACAGCACAACCCGCGTCTCGTCAGTGTCGTTCCAGACCTCGTGGTTGAAGGTGTCGTCGAAGATCAGGCTCTTGCCCTCCTCCCAGTGGCGGAAGTCCTCGCCGACGCGGATCCGGCAGGCCTCGGCGTCCTGCGGGACGATCAGCCCGAGGTGGTAGCGCAGCACGCCCTTGTAGGGGCCGCGGTGGTCGAGGATGTGCTTGCGCGGAGAGAGGATCGAGATCATCGCCGTCTTCATTCCCGGGATCTCGCGCATCAGCGCTGCCGTCCGCGGACACATCTCCACGCCGAGCTTGGCCTCGAAACCGTAGCCGTAGATGAAGAACGTCTTCCAGCGATCGTCGTCGGTGATCTCGATCTGGTCCTTGGAGATGTCCTGGAAGTTGGCCAGGTCGGCCTGGTCCTCGAGCAGCCTCTCGGCCTCCTCGCGGATCACCATCCAGTTGTCCTCGATGTGCTTGACCCACGGGAAGCGCTCGAGGGGAAAGAAGGTGGCGTCGCCGACGAGCGAGCGCTTGCCGATGAAGCGCTCGATGGGCACGAGGACCGCTTCCCCGATCTTGATCGTCCACGCAACGACCCTGTCCCAAAGCGACTTGCCCTGCGGCTCCGTCACGGATCGCATCCTACAGCGCCGGTGGACGGCTCCCGGCGCGAGGGTGCGCGCCCGGTCTGGCTAGGCAAGACGGCCAGGCGGTGAACGCCGAGGCGCCAAACGCAAAAACCCCGGCTGAGCGCTTCCAGCCGGGGCTCTGCGAATCGGGTGATGGCTCTAGGCCGCCTCGCGCAGCGCGGCGAGCTCCGGAGACTCGGCGAGCTTCTTCAGCGCCCGCTGCTCCAGTTGCGAGGCGCGCTCGGCCGAGAAGCCGAGGCGTTTGCCGATCGCCGTGAGCGTCTGCGGCTCCTCGCGGCCGGTTCCGAAGCGAAGCGTGAGCACGGTGCGCTCGGTTTCGGGCAGCTGCAAGATCGCCTCGTGCACGATCCGCTCGCGCTCGTTGTCCCACGCGGTGTCCTCCGGCGCCTCGGTGTCAGCGGGAAGCAGGTCCCCGAGAGCGGTGTCGCCGTCCTCGCCGATCTGCTGGTCGAGGCTCACCAGCGCCGCGCGCTGGTGGCGAACCTCTTCGACCTGCTCGACAGGCAGGCCTGTCTCCTCGGCGAGCTCGTCGAGTGTCGGCTCGCGACCGAGTCGCACGGACAGCTCGCGCTCGACGCGGCCCACCTTGCGCGAACGCTGCGCGACGTGCACTGGGAGCCGGATCGTGCGTCCGGAGTTCTCAAGTCCCCGCTGGATCGCCTGACGGATCCACAGCGTGGCGTAGGTCGAGAAGCGGAAGCCCTTGCGCCAATCGAACTTCTCGCTGGCGCGGATCAGACCGAGCATGCCCTCCTGGACGAGGTCTCCCAGCGGCAGGCCCTGATTCTGGTAGCGCCGAGCGTTCGACGCCACGAGACGCAGGTTGGAGTTGACGAGCAGTTCCTTGGCGTGCAGGTCTCCGCGCTCGATCCGCTTGGCAAGGTCGATCTCCTGCTGGGGGGTGAGCAGGGGATAGCGGCGCGAGTGCGCCAGCAGCTGGTCGACCGCCTCCGGGATGAACGTGTCTGCGGTCCCGAGGTCGGTGCGCTCGATGGGGCTGTCCAGTTGCTCGGCGGCAGCGGAGGGCGACGCGTCATCGACGGCGTCCGGCTCCAGCTCTACGACGCCGACCGGACCGGTTGGGTCGAGCGTGGGGGCTTGGTTTTTGGGCTTGTCTGGCATGTAAACCTTCTTAATCCGATGCTTGGAGTCGGAATTATAGCTCCGGATAGTTGCGTTGTCAATCATTCGGAGGGCGTTTTTTGCGAGGGACCTCGTTCGACGCTCTGTACGGCCTTACCTGCCCGCCCGATCAGAAAATGCCCCTGCTAAAGGAGCCGAAACCCGCTGCACGCTTGAAAGGATCGCCTCTTGCGATAGGACAAGTGTCGGTTTGCACAAGCCCGAGCGTGATCGATCGGGCGGTAAGCTCGGCGCATGGCCATCGACCTCGACCTCTCCGGTCAGGTGGTTGCCGTCACCGGCGCCTCCTCCGGCATCGGCGAGGCGACCGCGCTCGCTTGCGCACGGGCCGGCGCCGCGGTCGCGCTCGCGGCAAGGCGCGCCGATCGGATCCAGGCGCTCGCCGAGGGCATCGCCAGCAGCGGGGGCCGGGCGATCGCCGTGCCGACGGACGTCGGCGACGAGAGCCAGGCCCAGGCGTTCATCCAGCGCGCGCACGCCGAGCTCGGCCGCTTGGACGTGCTCGTGAACAACGCCGGCGTGATGCTGCTCGGCCCGATCGAGAACGCGCCCACGGAGGAATGGCGGCAGATGATCCAGGTGAACGTGTTCGGCGTCCTCTACTGCACGCACGCCGCCCTGCCGCTGATGCGCGAGCAGGGCTCAGGGCACATAGTCAACGTCAGCTCGGTCGCGGGTCGCGTGGCGAGGGCCGGCTCTGGCGTCTACAACCTGACGAAGTTCGGGGTCGGCGCCTTCTCAGAGTCGCTGCGCCAGGAGACGGTCGACATCGGCGTGCGTGTCACGCTCATCGAGCCGGGTGCCGTGGCGACGGAGCTTGCGGGCCACAACCGCCCGGAGGTGCGCGAGCAGATCGCCAAGCGCTTCGGCGGGATCACGCTTTTGGCTGCCGAGGACATCGCTGACGCGATCCTCTACGCGATCGGCCAGCCGCGGCACGTGAGCGTCAACGAGGTGCTCGTGCGGCCGAGCGAGCAGCTCGGCTAGCCAACAGGGGGCCTCCGGCCGGGAAGGTTGCGCAGGCGCGGGCGTCTGTGCCTCTGACCGACCAACTGAAATCAGGAGGCCTTAGTGAGACACGCATTCGCTCTTGGAGCGGCCGCATCGGCGCTCGCCGCGATCGTCGCCGGCTGTGGCGGCAGCAGCTCGACCGCCACCAAGACGGCGACGCCGGCCGCAGCCGGCAGCGCGGCGCAAACGAGCCCTGCCTACGCAAGGGCCACGTCGACGGCGACCCCCACATCCGGATCCGCCGCCGCGGTGCTGATCAGCACCAAGCAAGACAAGCTGGGCACGATCCTCGCGGCGGGAGCGAAGCAGATGACGGTCTACCTGTTCGAGGGCGACAAGGGTGCTCGGTCTGCCTGCACGGGCGCCTGCACGCAGGTCTGGCCCCCGGTGACGACGACGGGACAGGCCAGAAGCGGCGGAAGCGCGATGGCGGCCGACCTCGGGACGATCACTCGCTCAGACGGCAGCAAGCAGGTCACCTACAAGGGCCACCCGCTCTACCGCTTCGCCCGCGACGGCGACAAAGGCGACGCCTACGGCCAGGGCGTCAACGGCTTCGGCGCGTCCTGGTACGTGCTCTCGCCCAGCGGCAGCAAGGTGGACCACTCCTAGGTCCCGGCTGCCAGCAGGCATCAGGCTCGGGGACAGGATTCCCGGAGCGCTCTAACGGGAGCGGCCGACTTCTGGGATAGGCCGCTCCCCGAGCGCTGC
>DATMQX010000129.1:0-16134 GCA_035567055.1 Solirubrobacteraceae bacterium | reverse complement strand
GCAGCGCGACCAGGACGGTCACGATCCAGGCGACGCGGGTGATCGTCATCGCGTGCATTGTTGCCGATGCGCCCGTCCGCACACGGTGTTAGCTTCGGCGCACCGGTTTCACGAACTAGGAGGACGAGGTGACGAAGGCCGAGCTGGTCGACCAGGTTGCTGATCGCGCCGACCTGACCAAGACGGAGGCCTCGCGAGCGGTCGATGCGGTGCTGGCCACCGTCGAGGACGCGTTGCGCCGCGGCAGCGAGGTCACGGTCGCGGGGTTCGGGAAGTTCCACGTGAGCCAGCGCGGCGCGCGCCTGGGGGTCAACCCCCGAACCGGCGAGCGCATCCAGATCGCGGCGACGCGCGTACCCCGCTTCACACCCGGCAGCGGGCTGAAGAGCGCGGTGAAGGGCCGCTGACGCAGCCGTCCTTCGGCGACACCCTGGCCGCGCGGGTGGCCGAGCGCGGGTCCCAGGTCGTGCTCGGCCTCGATCCCGATCCGCGTAGGCTCTGGCCGGTCGGGCCGGCCTCCCTTCGGAGCGGCGCTCCGCTCGGCCCGGTCGCCGCGGCGGTCCTCGGCCACTGCCGGGCGCTGATCGACGCGACCGCGCCGGCGTGCGTCGCCGTGAAGCTCCAGCTCGCGCGCTTCGAGGTGCTCGGCGCCGACGGGTGGCTCGCGATGGCGGAGCTCGTCGCCGACGCCCGCCGCAGTGGCCTGCTGGTGATCGCCGACGGGAAGCGCGGCGACATCGACGTCACCGCACGCGCGTACGCGGACGCCCTGTTCGGCGGCATCGACACTCCGCACGGATGGCTCGACGGACTCGGCGCCGACCTGGTGACGGTCAACCCGCTGATGGGCACAGACGCCGTCGAGCCGTTCATCACCGCCGCGCGGGAGGCCGGTGCGGGCGTGCTTGCGCTGGTGCGGACCTCCAATCCCGGAGCGGCCGACATCGAGGACCTCGGCCTGGACGGCGGAGGCACCGTGTGGGAGCGGCTCGCCACGATGGTCGATGAGCTGGGACGCAGCGGCATCGGAGCCTCAGGCCTGAGCGACGTGGGAGCCGTCGTTGGCGCCACGGCTCCCGGTCATCTGCCGAGGGCTCGCGAGCTGATGGCGCACGCGGCGTTCCTGCTGCCGGGCGTCGGCGCTCAGGGCGGTCGCGTGCAGGATCTCGCAGCGGCCTTTGCCCCCGGTCGCGCCGGCGGGCTCGTGAGCGCGTCGAGAAGCATCGCCGAAGCCCATCGCAGCGGCGCCGAAGACCCCGCGACCGCGGCGCGTGCCGAGGCCGAGCGGCTGCGCGAGAGCGCGTGGGAGCTGTCCGACCGCGCCGGCGCGAGCGCCTAGCAGCGCTGCTGGCCCGCGATACGCGCGCCCCGCCGGGGGCGGTGGACCGGCCCCGCGGGCCGCCTGCGCCACCTTTCACCGTGCCAGGATCCTTTCGCTAGCCTGTGGTGTGTGCGGTCCCTGGCAACGCCTGCCAACCATGCGCGCCCGAGGGCGGGTTCGGAGCCAGGATGATCATCACGGTCACGCTGAATGCGGCGATCGACAAGTCGCTCGCCGTGCCGAACTTCAGGCTGGGCCGTCGCCATCGCACGGTCGACCAGCGCACGATGGCGGGCGGCAAGGGCGTGAACATCGCCCGCACGCTGAAGGCCCTCGGCCAGCCCGTGATCGCCACCGGCTTCGCGGGTGGAGCGACGGGCACGCACATCGTCGAGCAGCTCACGGAGGAGTCGATCCTCAACGACTTCGTCCGCATTCGCGACGAGTCGCGCACCAACACTTCGGTGCTCGACCCGACCACTGGCGAGCAGACGGAGATCAACGAACGGGGGCCCGCCGTCACCGAGCAGGAGGTCGAGCTGTTCCGCGACAAGCTCGTGTACCTCGCCCGCGGCGCCGCGATCGTCGTGTTCGCCGGATCGCTGCCACGCGGGGTTGAGCCGGATCTGTATGCATCGCTGGTCCGCGACCTCGAGCGTATGGAGCTGACGACCGTGATCGACACCGACGGCGAGCCGCTTCGCCAAGCTGTCCGTGCGGAACCGGACGTCGTCTCGCCGAACGTGCTCGAGGCGGAGGAGCTCGTTGGACACGAGTTCGCCAGCGAGGAGGACCGGTCCGTCGCCGTTCGCGAGATCGCCGCGCTCGGAGCCCGCGAGGCGATCATGACCCTCCCCGACGGGTGCTTCGCGCAGGTACTCGTGGACGGGCAGCTGCGTCTGAAGCGGGCGCGGATAGAGCCACGCGAGCCGATCGCCAAGCGGGGCTCGGGCGACGCGTTTCTGGCCGGCTACCTCGCCGCTCGCTATGAGGGACGGCCGGTCGACCACTGCCTGCGCTTCGGCGTGGCCTGCGGCGCCGAGTCGACGGGACGCCTCGGCGCCGGGCTGATCGACCCGCGCGAGGCAAGACGGCTGATGGGAGACGTCGAGCTGTCGCTCGTTGAGCTGCCCGCCGAGGTTGGCTGAGCTAGCCGCCCGCGACGTCGCGACGCAGGAAGACGAGGTAACCGGCGATCAGCGCCGGCACCGCATACAACGCGCTTACCCACGCGGAGTGGGCGATCGGGGCCCAGTCGGTGGGCGTGCGCAGCAGGCCGTGCCAGTTCTCGTACTGTTCGGTCAGCAGGTACGGCCGGATGCCTTCGAGGCCCGGGATCTGCCCGATTATGAAGAGCAGGATCGTGATTCCGACGGTCCCGACCACGGCCGCGGCGCTGTTGCGCGTGACAGTGGACAGCAGCACGCCGAGACTGGCGACGGCGAAAAGCGGGATCAGGTAGCACGCGTTGGATGCGAACACGAGCAGCAGGCCTTCGGACGCCGAGACGACCGTACCCGAGTAGGTGGTCACGCTGTTGAAGCCCCACGCGGCCACGCCTGCGGCGGTGGCGACGACCGCCGCCGCGAAGACGGCGATCGTCGCGTAGGTCATCGCGGCGAAGGCCTTGGCGGCGAACAGCTGGCCGCGGTCCACCGAGCGCGTCAGGATCGTCTTCAGCGTGCCGTTGCCGTCCTCTGCCGCAACGATGTCGCCGGCGACCAGCGCTGCGATCAGGGGAAGCATGAAGACGGACAGGAAGAGCAGCATCAGCACCGGCGTGGCGAGCCCGGAATGGGTGATCTGAGACGCGAATATGTTCTCTCCGCCGCGATCCTGGCGCGTGCGCAGGCTCTGGACGACCACGAAGATCAGCGGCAGGATCATCGCGAGGCCGAGACCCAGGTACGTGCGCTTCTGGGAGACGAGCTTGCGCAGCTCCCAGCGATAGACGGTCGCCGTGGCGGGTCGTTTGAAGCCGGCCGGTCCACGGACGGGGGAGGCAGCGGTGGCGCTGACGCTGCTCATGGGGTCTCCACGAGCCGAGCCTCGTCCGCCGTCGGCGCGGCCACGGCGTGCGCCGGCCCCGCGTCGCCGGCGCCGTCGTTGTCGGTGAGGCGGAAGAACAGGTCCTCGAGCGTGGCGAGCTCGGGCGTGAGCGCGAGGATCCCGACGCCCGCCTCTCCCAGCGCCAGCGACAGGCCGCCGACGTCCGCCTCCTCGGCCTGGAAGGCGAGGCCGTGCTCGCCGACGGCGGGGAACTCGATCCCTCGCTGCTCGCGCGCGATCGTGAGCGCCCGAGCATCGTCGGTGGTGCGCAGCCGGTAGCCGGCTCCTCCCTGGCGGCGCAGGTCCGCCAGCGCGCCCTCGTACACGACACGGCCGCGATCGACGATCGCGACGCGATCGCAAAGTTCCTGGACCTCGGGCAGCTGGTGGCTCGAGAGCAGCACTGTGATCCCTTCGTCGGCCAGCCGACGGATCAGGCTACGCATGTCGCGCATCCCGGCCGGATCGAGGCCCGTCGCGGGCTCGTCGAGGATCAGCAGCCGCGGGCGGCGCAGCAGCGCCGCCGCGATGCCGAGGCGCTGACGCATGCCGTGCGAATAGCCGCCGACCCTGTGTGCCGCGCGGGGTGTCAGCTCAACGATCTGAAGCACCTCTCCGATCCGCTCCTTCGCGCCCGAGCCGTCGAGCGCGGCCAGCAGCTCGAGGTTCTTTTGGCCGGTGAGGTACGGGTAGAAGCGGGGCGCCTCCACGAAACCGGCCACGCCCTCGAGCGCATGCGCGCCCTCGCGCATGGGGTCGCGCCCGAACAGGTCGACGACGCCCTCCGTTGGCGTGATCAGGCCGAGCGCCATGCGGAGCGTGGTGGTCTTGCCCGCCCCATTGGGGCCCAGGAAGCCGTAGACGTCGCCCGTCTGGACGTTCAGGTCGACGTGGTCGACGGCGAGGACCTCCTTGTAGCGCTTGACCAGCCCTCGAGCTCTTACCGGCGGCGCCTCGGCGCTGCCGGCGGCGTCCTCAGTCGCTCGCGTGCCGGGCACGCCACTCTCCCTGCTTTCGTGCCCGCGGCGGCGATCCCATCCGCCGGGGCGGCGCTTCGCCGGTCACGCTAGAGGCCCCGTGCGACTGCCTCGACGGTGCTTGGCGGAACGAAGCCGCCGAGCACGTATCGAACGCCGGAGCGCTCGAAGCTCAGGAGCGTGCCCAGCGCGGTGGGGAGCTCGGTGGCCGTGACGCCGTTGATTTTGACCCGGGGCAGACCTTCGGGCAGGCTCGTGGAGGTCTTCTGGCCGCTCGTCTGCTTGCTTTCGAGCACCGTCACCCCGGCGATGCCGGTGCCGTGGTGGGTGACGGTCGGATGGTTCGCGCCGTCCTTGGTGGACGTAGAGGTGCTCGATGTGCTCTTTTCGGGCAGCTTCACTTCCTGCACCTTCGCGCCCGCCGGCGGCTTGAATTCGAAGATCGAGCTCGACACGGGGCCGTAGGAGACTTCGTCGGTCGCCGCCAGTTCGATCACGGGCGATGAGCTCGTCGAGGAGTAGATCGCGGCGCGCAGCGGCGTGCCGTTGCGCGCGTCCCATGAGAGCTCAGCGCCGCCGATCAGGCTGCCGCCTTCCTTGGGCGATACGCGCACGGTGTACGTCGGCTGTCCGGCTACGTCGCTCGGGGTCGCGCCTGAGACGTTCGCGTGCTGCTTGAGCTTCGAGAGCGCTTCTTCGATCTTGGCAACCGACGGCGCTTCATGGGCCGTGGTGTCGGGGGTCGCGCTCGACTTCTCAGACAGCGGTGCGTAGGCGCTCGAGCCGCCTTCGGCCGCCGGCGTGTACCGGTAGACGGTGTTGGACGAGGCGTCGTACAACGACACCGTGTGCCCGTCGTAGTAGAGCTGGCTGTCGCCCTTTTCCGACTGCAGCTCGAGCCGCACGCGGCCGTCCTTGGCGATCCACAGCCGGCCGGAGGCCCCCGACAGCAACGGGCTGGATGCGAGCTGACCGGCTCCATTGCTACTGCCGCTGGCCAGGTTGGCGCCTTCGAGCAGATGGTTCGTCAGCTTCACGTTGGCGCTGAACCCCTGGACGGACGGCGCGGTGAGCGCGTCGTGGACCGCGACGGGGAGGGGCTTCGGCTGGGGCGTGGGACCCGATCCGATCGCCGACGCGAACGCGGTGATTGAGACCCCGAGTGCGACCACGAGGGCGCACAGCAGAAGCAGGCGCGAAAGCGGTAGACGGCGAAGGAGATTCACGACTGCGTATCCATATCCTCGAGGGTGGCCGATCACCAGTCACAGTAGCGCCCTACCTTCGGGCTTCCTAAACGACGAGACGCCCCGGGCGCAGCGCCTGCGACACCGGGTCACGCGCGTCGATCGTCCGTCCAGGCGTGGCACCCGATATCTTCTCGCCGGCATGGTCATCGGCCTCATCATCTTCTGGGCCCTGCTCGGCCTCGGGGTGTTCTTCGTAGCGATGCGGGGCGGACCGCGCGGGGCGCGCCGCTCGCTGCACACCGAGTCGAAGGTCGGTCAGCGGCTGGTGGTGCTGGGCGTCGTCGTGCTCGTCGCCTTCGGCCTTGCCGTGCCCGCTCTGGTGGTGGCCTTCAACCGCGACCACAAGGCGAGCGTCGCGGTCGGCGGCCTGCACCTGACCGCGGCGCAGCAGAAGGGCCGTCAGCTGTTCGCCCAATCCTGCGCCGTCTGCCATACGCTGGCGGCCACGAGGTCGGTCGGGCGCACCGGCCCGAACCTCGACGTTCGCGTTGGCGTCGACATCGCGACCCCGGCTGGCCGCACGGCGCTCGTCGAAGGGGCGATCGCCGAAGGACGCGCCCGCGGCCTCGGTCAGATGCCGGCGCAGCTCTATACGGGCAGGGAAGCGAAAGAGGTGGCCGAATTCGTCGCGGCCGTTGCGGGGCACTGAGGCGCTTTGGCCACACGTCGATAGCCGGGCACCGGACCATGGGTTAAGGTCCTGCGGGCATGCCCGAGCAGCCGAAGACCGCTGAGGACGTCAAGGAGCTCGTGGCCGAACGCGAGATCCGCTTCATCCGCTTCTGGTTCACGGACATCCTCGGGCAGCTGAAGTCGTTCTCGATCAACGCGGCCGAGCTGGACGACGCGTTCGAGGCCGGAATGGGCTTCGACGGCTCCTCGATCACGGGCTTCAACGCGATCGAGGAGTCGGACATGATCGCGATGCCCGACCCGAGCACGTTCGCCGTGCTTCCCTGGCGCCCCGAGGAGCAGGGCGTCGGCAGGATGTTCTGCGACGTCATCACGCCCGAGCGGACCCCCTACGAGGGTGACCCGCGACACGTGCTTCGGCGCGCCGTTGAGCGTGCCCAGGCGATGGGCTTCGACACGTTCAACGTCGGCCCCGAGCTCGAGTACTTCCTGTTCCGAGACTCGCGCTCCACGGAGGTGCTCGATCAGGGTGGCTACTTCGATCTCACGACGCTGGACGCCGGCTCGGACGTGCGCCGCGAGACGGTGCTCGCACTGGAAGAGCTCGGCATCCACGTCGAGTACACCCATCACGAGGTCGGTCCCTCCCAGCACGAGATCGACATGCGCTATGCCGACGCGCTGAAGATGGCCGACGACTGCATGACCTACCGCATCACCGTGAAGGAGTACGCGATGAAGTACGGCTGGCACGCGACCTTCATGCCCAAGCCCCTGTTCGGCCAGAACGGCTCCGGAATGCACACCCACCAGTCGCTGTTCAGTGGGGGGAAGAACGTGTTCTTCGACGCCGAGGACCAGTACTTCCTGTCCGACGTCGGCAAGGCCTTCATCGCCGGCCAGCTCAAGCACGCGCGCGAGATCTGCTCGATCTTCGCGCAGTGGGTGAACTCCTACAAGCGCCTGGTCCCCGGCTTTGAGGCGCCCGTGTACGTCGCCTGGTCCCGGCGCAACCGCTCGGCCCTTGTGCGCGTTCCGCTGTATCACCCGGGCAGGGAAAAGGCGACGCGCATGGAGCTTCGCTGCCCGGACCCGGCCTGCAACCCCTACCTCACGTTCGCGGTGCTCCTGCAGGCTGGCCTGGAGGGGATCGAGAAGGGCTACGAGCTGCCGGAGCCGATGGAGAAGAACCTCTACCACGTCTCCGGCGAGGAGCGCAGGCGCATGGGCGTCGAGCAGCTGCCGGAGAGCCTCGGTGAGGCGATCGAGATCACCGCCGAGTCCGAGCTCGTGCTGCGAACGCTCGGCGAGCACATGTTCAACCGCTACATCGAGATCAAGCGTCAGGAGTGGGACGAATACCGGGTCCAGGTGACGCAGTGGGAGCTCGACCGGTACCTGTCGATCCTCTAACGGGCGGGCCGTGTCGGCACGGGGCAGGCGAGCGGCCGCGCAGGGGAGAGGTACCAGTGCATCACCTGAAGCAGGTGCCCGAAGGCCGCCGGGTGGCGCGGGGCCAGCTCGTGCAGCAGGCGTAGCACCGAGACGGCACGGCGCTCGTACTCCTCCTCGCCGCTGATCTGGGCAAGGCGCAGCAGGCCCATGGCCGCGCTCGCGGAGCCCGACGGTATCGGCGTGTCCTCGACGTCCTTGCGCCGCGCGATCAGGGCTTCGCCGTCGGAGGAGGTCGAGAAGAAGCCGCCCTGCTCGGGATCGCCGAAGCGCGCGATCATCTCGTCCGCGAGCGCGATGGCCTCCTCGAACCAGCGCGCCTCGCAGGTGGATTCGAACAGGGCGATCAGGGCCTCGAGCAGAAAGGCATGGTCCTCCAGGTAGGCGCCGAGCTTGGCGTGACCGTTGTTGTAGCTGCGAAGCAGCCGTCCGTTCTCGTCGCGCAGCTGGTCGAGCACGAACTCGGCGCACGTCACGGCCGCGTCGGTGTATCGCACCCCGCCCGCCCCGGCCGGCCCGTCGAGCGCCGCCCCGGCCTCGGCGAGCGCCGTGATCATCAGTGCGTTCCAGCTCGTCAGCCGCTTGTCGTCGAGGCCCGGACGCACGCGCTCGGAGCGCGCGGCGAGCAGGCGTGAGCCCACGCGCGCGCGGAAGCCCTCGTCGGGCCGGCCCCCCTCTGAGAACCCCCGGTCCTGGAGCACGTTCAGTCCCGGCTGCGGATCGTCGGGATCGACGAAGTTGCCATCCTCCGTGGCGCCCAGCCAGGCGATCGCGGCGTCTGCGTCATCGCCCAGGATCTCCCTCAGCTCGGCGACCGTCCACACGTAGAAGCGCCCCTCCACGCCCTCCGAGTCGGCGTCGAGGGCCGCATAGAAGCCGCCCTCCGGACCGCGCATCTCGCGCAGCGCCCACTCGAGCGTGTCGACGCAGACGCCCCGCAGGTCCGGGTCCTCGAACGCCTGCCAGCCGTGAAGGTACGCGCGGGCGAGCAGCGCGTTGTCGTAGAGCATCTTCTCGAAGTGGGGCACCGTCCACGCCTCGTCGACGCTGTAGCGGGAGAAGCCTCCGCCGATCTGATCGTGGATACCGCCGCCCGCCATCGCCCGCAGCGTGGCGAGCGTCATCTCCCGCTCGCCGCGAAGCAGCAGGAACTCGATGACCGACGCCTGTGGGAATCGTGGCCCGCCCACCCCGCCGCCGAAGCCGCCGTGCCGAGCGTCGAAGGACTCCTGCAGGCGGGCGACGGCCGCGTCGAGGGCGCCTTGCGCGATCGGCTCCGCGGAGGGGCGCAGATCCGCCGCGCCCGCAAGCCGGCCGCGCAGGCGCTCGCCGCCGGCACGGATCTCCTCGCGGTTCTGCTCCCAGGACTCGGAGATCGCCTGTAGCACCTGGGTCCACGACGGCATACCGTGGCGCGGGTCGGGCGGGAAGTACGTCCCGCCGTAGAAGGGGAGCTGCTCAGGCGTCAGGAACACGTTCAGAGGCCAGCCGCCGCGACCGGTCATCCCCTGCACCGCCTCCATGTAGAGCGCGTCGACGTCCGGGCGCTCCTCCCGATCGACCTTCACGCACACGAAGCTCTCGTTCATCAGCTCGGCGGTCCGGGCATCCTCGAAGGACTCGCGCTCCATCACGTGGCACCAGTGGCAGGAGGAGTAGCCGATCGAGACGAGCAGCGGCTTGTCCTCGGCGCGTGCCCGCTCGAGCGCCGCCGGCCCCCAGGCGAGCCAGTCGACGGGATTCTCCGCGTGCTGTCGCAGATACGGCGAGCTCTCGGTGGCGAGTGCGTTTGCCATCCTCCGCCCAGCGTAGTACCGGGCTGCCGTCGGGGCCGGGCCCTCTACGACGATCGGCCGCGGAGCCGCTCGGCTCAGCGCAGGCGGGCCAGCTGCCGAACCGGGAAGGCGGGTTCGGACGCCGCCTCGCTGCCTTGGCCGGCGCGCGCCAGCTTGACCTTGGCCGCGGCGCTCACGTGGAAGGAGCGACCCGCCAGCGTCCCGCTGATGCGCCCGCCGGAGGCGACCCGGATGCGACCCGTGGCGGCCTGCGAGCCTCGGACCGTCAGGGTTGCGGTCGCACCGGCGTTCTTGAGCACGATGCCATTCGCCACGAGGCCGGTGAGCTGCAGGCCCGGAACGTATGAGAAGCGATCGAGAACGACGCCCGCCCTGGTAACGCTCGCCGTGCCGCCGTGCAGACCGCCGAAGCGAGCGCCGTAGGGAATCCCTCCGAAGTCGAAGCCGACCGTCAGGACCGCTCGCCGCAGATCGAGAAGCGAGTCCACCACCCCGGCCACGGTGCGCCCCTGCGGGGCCCCGAGCCCGGCCATCGAGGTGACGCTTGTGAGCGCTTTCGGCGGCACGGGCGCGAGCCGGAAGTGGTTGACGGCAGCATCGCAGCCGCGGAGCGCCGTGCCGGCGAAGAACGACGCGACCGCCGCCTTTGCGCAGCCGCTCAGGTCACTGCCGATGACCGAGTGCCCCGCGTAGGGAACTTGCACCAGCTGCGCGTCCGGGATCAGGCTGGCGACCCTGCGCGCGTCTTCGGTTGGCGTGCGCAGGTCCTGGCCGCCGGAGAGGATCAGCGCGGGAACGTTCGGGAGCGAACCCGCCGCCGGCGGTGCCGCCGATGCGTCGGGCCAGGACACGCACAGCGGGATCGTCTGGTCGAACAGCCCCGATTCGGGGTCGAACGGATAGAAGTCCGAGCTCGGCAGCGAGTTGAGCGCCGCTTCCGCTTCGACCGCCCGTGTGGCTTCTGGCGCTGAGCGCTGCCACGGGAACGGCGTCTCCTCGCAGGAGGTGTCCACGAACAGCGTGAAGTCGATGTCGCTGCTGGGTTCTGAGCTTGGATGAACGCCGACCAGCGTGACCAGTCGCGCCAGCGGGTCCGGATCGTGGTTGAGCGCCGCGTGGACCGCGGCGGGCAGCTGTGGGCGGATCGCGGGATTGAGGTCTCCCGCGAGAAGCAGGTAGAAGAGTTCACGGCTGGTGACCGTGACAGCGGTTCGCTTCCCGCGTCCGTCGAAGACCCTGCCGGTGAGAGGGCGTGCGCTCATCTCTCCCACCAGGCGCGCGAGGTCGCGCACCGGGTTGGAGCTCACGCCGTCGCACGCGCGGTGCGAGCACAGTTCCCGCAGGACCGGGCCCATCGCCTTGAAGGTGCTGACGTGGAATGGTTCCGGCCCTTCGGGCGTCTCGGTGGAGTCGAGCACCAGCGACTCCACGTGCTGCGGGTAGCGGGCCGCATACTCCAGGGCGACCTTCGTGCCGTAGGAGGTGCCGTACAGCACGAGCTTTTCGTAGCCGGCGGCCTGGCGGACCGCCTCGATGTCTTCGACCGATTCACGGGTCGTGTAGGCGCCGCGCGCGGGCCCGAGCTGGCGCGCGCACCGTTCGACGAGTTCCGCGCCGCTGTGCGCCTGAGAGATTTCGCGTTGGCTGCTGAGGGCCGGGCAGACGAGGGGCCCCGAGCTGCCCGTTCCGCGTTGATCGAAGAGCAGCAGGTCGTGGTGCGTCGAGGACCCGCTCAGGGCGGGGGAGACGACTTCTGCGATGTAGGGCGCGAGCGGGAGCATCGCCTGGCCGGGTCCCCCCGCGAGCGCCACCACGGCGTCCGGACTCGCCGAGCCGGCGCCCAGCTTGCGCTCGATGCTGAGCGACACGGTCCCCGGGACCGCCCCGCTGCGATCGAGGGGCACCGGCAGGCTC
The DNA here is from genome assembly GCA_035567055.1 of Solirubrobacteraceae bacterium. Classification (GTDB taxonomy): domain Bacteria; phylum Actinomycetota; class Thermoleophilia; order Solirubrobacterales; family Solirubrobacteraceae; genus Palsa-744. The sequence continues at coordinate 4,742 of DATMQX010000129.1, read as the reverse complement.
GCGCACGAGAACCCCCCGCTCGCGGAGCACGGGCTGTAGCTCAGAGCCGAGGCGCCGGTTGGGGCCACGAGCAGCAGCAGGACCGGCGGGAGCGCCGCCAGGATTGAGAGCGGGACCCTTCGCATGGGCTTCGACAATAGCGTCAGGTTGCGGGCCGAACTTGAGGGCCGCAGGGGCGCCGTCAGCGGGGAGCCGACGCCTGGGACAGTCGGTGTGAGGAGAGCATGTAGTCCAGGCCGGCGCGGGCAAGCGAAGGGTCCGGAAGCGCCCGCAGCGCGTCGCGCAACGGTACCGGCAGGCGTGGCGCCGAAGCCACGATCGAGCCACCCGTACCGGATGCGCCCGTCACCTGCGCGGCCTGGCTGCTCGCGCTCCGCTGCGGGAGCCGGACCTTGACGCTCCCGAGCGTGCCGGCCAGCGTCCCGTGCGCGTCGGATCTCAGCTGCCCATGCGCCGCAGCCGATCCGCCGACGAACACGGCGACGTGGGCGCCCGAGACTGCGCCGGAGAGGCTGACGCCAGGCACGTAGGAGTAACGGTGGAGCGCGATCGTCGTTCCCTCGAGCTCGTACCACCCTTCGCGCAGGCCGCCGCCGCCGAGCGTGGGGCTGGCGAAGATGCCGCCCGATCCGAGCGCTTCGATCAGCGTCAGCAGCAGCTGGTGCGAGAGGTCGGCGAGCGTGAGCCTCACCGCCTGCAACGTCCGGCCGGGGAGACCGTGGTAGCCGCTCGTCGGCGCGACGTCGGCCAGCCGCGCCGGCGCAAGCGGAGGCAGCTTCAGCACCGGCGGGGGCGACGTGGCCCCGCACGGCTTGATCGGATGCGCGGCGAACATCGCCTGCAGCGCGTCGCTGGCGCACGAGGTCGACTCGCTCGTGAGCACGGAGTGACCCGTGAAGGGCACGCTCAACAGGTTCGAGTCCGGGATCTTGCCTGCGACTTCGCGCGCGTTGGCGGTGGGTGTGCGCAGGTCCGCTTCGCCGCTGAGGATCACCGCGGGGACGTTCGGAAGCGCGGCTTCGTCGAGGAACGGGCCCCCGGCGGCGTAGGGCCAGAAGGCGCAGGCTTCGATTGGGCTCAGATGCAGGGCGTTCAGCCGGGTGAACGGCTCGAACGTGCTGGCGGGCAGCGCGTCCAGCTGCGCGGCCGCCTGCGACAGTCGCTTGCGCGGTGCGTCCGCCCGGCTCCACGGGAACGCCTCGTCTTCACAGGTGGTCGCGAGGTAGAGCGGTCCGTCGACGCCTCCGCCGGCTCCTTCTTCGCCCGCGCCTTCGGCCCGCGCCAGCAGACGCGCGAGCGGCGCGCGGTCCCCGTCGGCGGCGGCCCGAGCCGCCGGGACGAATTCGGCCCGCAGCAAGGGGTTGAAATCTCCCTCGAGCAGGACCGCCAGAAGGTCGTCCGAGGTGATCGGCTCAGGGTGAGCACGACCGTGGCGGTCGATCACTCGACCCACGATCGCGCCGCGTCGCGTGCGCGCAACGACGCGCGCGAGGTCGGCCACGGGGTGGGCCGTGATGTGGACGCATTCGCGGTAGCCGCAAAGCTGGTGGAGAATGCGGGGAACGGCCGAGAACGTCGAGCGGTTCAGCGGGTCCGGACCGTTCGGTGTTACGACCGAGTCGAGCACGAGCGCTTCCACATGCGACGGATATGCCTGCGCGTACTGCTCGGCGACCTTCGTGCCGTATGAGGTCCCGAACAGCACGAGCTTTTCGTAGCCACCCGCGCGGCGGATCGCCTCGATGTCCGCGACGCTGTCGGGCGTCGTGAAGAAGGCACGCGTCGGACCGAGCCCCTGGGCGCAGCGCACGACCGTCTGTCCGGGCGTAGCGGGGAGGTGCGCCCGGCGCTTGGGCGGACGGCATGCGAGCGCATGCGAGAGGCCGGTGCCCCGCTGGTCGAAGACGATCAGGTCGCGCGTCGCCGAGACGGGCCCCAGCAGTTCGAGAAACCCTTCCGTCAGCGGGATCGCGGCCTGACCGGGGCCGCCCGCGAGGGCGATCACGGCAGAGCTCCCGCCCTCGACGGGGGCACGATGGCGGCGCATCGCGAGCGTGAGCGTGCCCGGGGTCGCGCCCGTGGGATCGAGTGCAACCGTCAGGTGGCCGCAGGCGAAGTTGTTGGTGTCCCCGCACGGCGCGAACGCGATCTGCGCCCTCGCGGAGATGGCCGTCCCGAAGGTCCAGGCGCTCGCGGCCAGCAGGGTCAGGGCGATCTTGCCGAGGCGTGCCCGCACCGGTTGAACTTACTGCTTTGGCCTCGCGGTACTCGCCGGAGGAGTCGCGGTAGTGTGCCGGGGGTGGGGGCTGAGCGTGAGATCGTGCGTGCACCCGGGGCGCCTCCCGCCATCGGCCCGTACAGCCACGGCGTAGTCGTACGCTCCGGCGCGGACCTGCTGTTCTGCTCCGGTCAGGTGCCGCTCGACCCCAGCAGCGGCGAGCTGGTCGGGGACACGCCCGCTGAGCAGGCTGGGCGCTGTCTGGAGAACCTGCGCGCGGTCTGCGAGGAGGCCGGCACGACGCTCGACAGGGCGGTGCGCGTGACGATCTACATGCTCGACCTGTCGGCCTTCGCCGAGGTCAACGACGTGTACGCGTCGTTCTTCACCGTCGATCCGCCTGCTCGCGTGACCGTCGGGGTGGCGCAGCTACCGCGCGGAGCTTACGTGGAGATCGACGCCGTCGTGGCGCTGCCGGCCGCGACGGTCGGCGGCTCGACCCCGTAGAGAGCGCGGGTCAACAGGCGCCACAGCGTCGCGCGCTCCTGTGCGTCTAGCGCTCCCAGGACGTCGTCCTCGATCTGTTCCTGCGCCCGCTCGGCGCCCTCCAGGGCGCGCCGCCCGCCGGCCGTGAGCTCGACGAGGTGGCGCCTGCGGTCGCTCGGGTCGCGTCGGCGCGTCACGTAGTCGAGATCCTCCAGCTCGTTCAGCAGCAGCACCACGTTGTTCGCGTCCATGCAGAGCGCGTCCGCGAGCTCCTGCTGCGGCGCGCCGTCGTGGTCGCGCACGTAGCTCAAGGCCATCAGCAGGCGGAGGTGAATGCCGAGCAGCTCCTCGTCGCTGCGCCTGTAGACCTGCTTCGCAAGGCGCGTCAAAAGGACCATCGAGCCCGGGGCGCAAGCGTAGTTCTCATCCTGCATAACGGCGGAATTATACCACCTCGAAGCAACCATCCCGTTGCCAAAGATAATACTTGGAGAATGGATTATCCATGATATGGTGTCCCCTTCGCCTACATCGGAAGGGAGTACGGATGAGCCCCACCACCATCGAACGGCCCAGCAGCGAGCGGGCAGATACCGCTGCATCCGAGAGCAAGGGCGAGCGTCGTCGCTGGCTGGCCCTGGCCGTGCTGTGCCTCGGCCAGCTGATGATGGTGCTCGATGCGACGATCGTGAACGTCGCGCTCCCCTCGATCCAGCACGACCTGCACTTCAACCAGAGCAACCTCACGTGGGTGATCGACGGTTACCTGATCACGTTCGGCGGCTTCCTGCTGCTGTCGGGAAGGATGGGCGATCTGGTGGGGCGCAAGAAAGTGTTCCTCACCGGCATCGTCATGTTCACGGCCGCGTCGGTGCTGTGCGGAGTCGCCGGCTCCCAGGCGATGCTGATCGGCGCGCGCCTGCTGCAGGGGATCGGCGGAGCAGTCGCCTCGAGCGTGATCCTCGCGATCATCGTCACCGAGTTCCCGAAGCGAGTCGAGCAGGCCAAGGCGATGGGCATGTACGCGTTCGTCTCCGCGGGCGGCGGCTCGATCGGGCTGCTCGCCGGGGGTGTCCTGACCCAGTCACTCGACTGGCACTGGATCTTCTTCGTCAACGTGCCGATAGGCGCGGTGGCGTTCCTGCTCGGATGGCTGCTGATCGCCGAGAACAAGGGCATCGGCCTCGCGGGCGGCGTCGACGTGCTCGGCTCGATCCTGATCACGCTCGCGACGATGCTCGGCGCCTTCGCGATCGTCAAGTCGACCGAATACGGCCTCCTCTCGGCACGGACGCTGGCAGCCGGAGGCGCCTCGCTGGCACTGCTCGGCGCGTTCCTCGCGCTCGAGGCGAGGCTGGCGAATCCGATCATGCCGCTTCGGATCCTGCGGTTGCGGATGCTGATGGGCTCGAGCCTCGTCCGCGGCCTGCTCGTGACGGGCATGTTCTCGGCCTTCTTCCTCGGCTCCCTGTACCTGGAGAGGGTGCTCGGCTACGACGCGATCCACACCGGCCTCGCGTTCCTGCCGCTGACGGTCTCGATCGCCGTGATGTCGATGGGCGTCTCCGCCAGGGCGGTCGAGCGCTTCGGAGCGGTGAACACGCTGACCGCCGGCCTGGCCGGGATCATCGGCGGCCTGGTCCTGCTCTCGACGGCGGGCATTCAAGCGAGCTACTTCCCTGGCCTGTTCTTCGCGTTCCTGCTGCTCGGGCTCGGGGCGGGCGCCGCCTTCCTGCCGCTGCTCACGCTCGGGATGTCCGACGCCCCAGCGCGCGACGCCGGCCTGGCGTCCGGCATCGTCAACGTCTCGGTCCAGCTGTTCGGCGCGATCGGGCTTGCCACGCTCGGGACGATCGCGACCGATCACGCCAAAGCGTTGACGGCCAGTGGTCACTCGCTCACGAGCGCGCTGACGGGCGGCTACCACCTCGCCTACGTCGTCGCCGCGGCGTGTGTCGCGGTCGGCATCCTGGCGTCCTTCCTGCTCCTTAGGCCTCCGACGGCCGCGGTGCTGCAGGAGGCCGACGAGACCATCGAG
>DATMQX010000128.1:0-12599 GCA_035567055.1 Solirubrobacteraceae bacterium | reverse complement strand
GAGACCGAGCGTCGTCATCGAGGCGACCGTCTTTCCCGAGCCGGACTCGCCGACGATCCCGAGCGTGCGCCCGCGGTGCACCTGATACGTGATCCCGTCCACCGCATGAACGACTCCGTCTTCGGTGTGAAACTCGACGCGCAGGTCCTCGACCCGCAGCAGGGGCTCGGCGGCGCTCACGAGTAGCGCACCCTGGGATCGAGGTACGCGTACGCGATATCGACAACGATGTTCGCCACGATCACGAAGAATGCGGCAATCAGCACGGTGCCTTGCACGATAGGAAAGTCCGAGTGCTGGATGGCGTCGTAGTTCAGCCGCCCGATGCCGGGTATGTTGAAGACCGTTTCGACGAGCAGCGCGCTCCCGAGGAGGATCCCGATGTCGAGGCCGAGGATCGTGAGGATGGGATTGATCGCCGAGCGCACGCCGTGGCGCAGGATCACGCGGCGCTCGGTGAGCCCCTTCGCCCGCGCGGTGCGGATGTAGTCCTCGCCCATCGTCTCGATCAGGCTCCCGCGAACCAGCCGCGCGTAGATCGCGGCCGTGCTGGCCGCGACGACGAACCACGGCATGATCAGCGAGGTGAACCATTTTGCCGGATCGGATGTGAGCGGGACGTAGCTTCCGGCGCCGGGAAATATCTTGAACACTCCGATGTCGGAGGCGAAGAGGTACAGGACGATCAGGCCGAGCCAGTATTCGGGAGCCGAGACGAAGACGAGCGCCGTGCCCATGCTCGCCCGGTCGAGCAGCGTGCCCGAACGCACGGCCGAGATGATGCCTATCGTGACGCCCGTCACGAGCCACACGACCGCGCCCCCGAGGACGAGCGAGACGGTGGCGGGAAGCCGGTTGAGGATCAGGCTTTTCACCGACGCGCTGCTGTAGTAGCTGAAGCCGAAGTCGAGGTGGAGGAAGATGCCCTTCATGTAGATCCAGAACTGGGTCAGCAGCGACTTGTCCAGTCCCAGGTCATGGCGGATGGCCGCGATGATCTTAGGGTTCTGAAGGCGGCCCGCGCGCAGCGTCGCGGGGTCGGCCGTCGGAAAGACGCGGAAGAAGATGAACGTCAGAGCCGACACGAGTATCAGCAGCAGGACCCCCCAGAGAAGCCTGCGGATGATGTAGCGCGTCATTTCGGTCGGCTCGTGTGAATCACGTCCTCGGCGTCGGTTCTCGGCGGCGAGGCGGGCCAGCCCGGCATGGGCTGGCCCGCCTGCCGTCCTACTTCACCTTCTCTACTTGAGGGACGTGTAGTTGTAATCCCATGAGCCAACGTTCCAAACGTCGCCGACGCCGGCGACGTTCTTGGCCTCGATCACCGGCTGCTTGTCCCAGTCATACGGGACGGCCACCGCTTCGTTGACGAGTTCCCTGTCGATGTTCGCCCACGCAGCCGCGCGTGCCGAGGTGCCCACCACGTTTTCTCCTTCTTCCATCTTCTTGTTGATGCTCGCGTGGTTGACGAGCCCCCAGTTCGAGTTGGTCCCGTTGGTGACGATCAGCTTGCCGTTGAACGGAACGTTGAGCACGGCCTGCGGGTCCCCGAAATCCCCGATCCAGCCGACGTTCGGGCAGACGTCGATCGCTTCGGAGACCACGCCGCAGTACTTCGAGTACATGGTCGCCTGATCGACGAGGTTGAGCTTCGTCGTGAAGCCCAGGTTCTTGAGCGTCTGGTTGGCGATTTCGGCATCCTGCGGGGCGGGATTGCCCGTCGATCCCACGACCTGTACGGTCTTGCCGCCGGTGTACTTGCCGCTCGGGTACCCCGCGAGCTTCATGTACTTTTCGGCGACGGCCATGTCACCCTGGGGGTGTTCGTTGTAGTCCACCTTGGGCCCCGCCAGGCCGCCGGCTTCCGAGAACCCGGGGATTTCCGGGTAGATGAAGTGCGTCATCACGTTCGTGACGAGCGCGCCACCGCGGACCCTGTCCATCGCTTCGCGATCGAGCGCCGCCCAGAACGCCTTGCGCAGGTTCACGTTCGTGAAGACCCCCTTGCTGTTGTTGATCGCGACGTAGTGGTCACCCGCGCCCGGTGAGATCTCGAGCTGGCTACGGTATTTTTCGTACGCGAGCTTGACGATCGACTGGGCTGGCGTGTCGTTCTGCACGATGCTCGTGCCTTCGAGCACCTGGCGCCCCAACACTGTCGTGTCGCCGCCGATCTGGATGTTGATCTGATCGAGGTATGCGGGCCTGAAATCGGTGCTCGCACTCCAGTTGGGGTTGCGCACCAGCGTCGCCGACTTGCCCGGCTGGTAACCGGTCCCAAGCACCTTGCCTTCCGAGTCGGCCTTGAACATGTACGGGCCGCTCGCCACCTGGTAGTTGCCGTATTCACTCGGTTTCTTCGCGTCGAACTTCTTCGCATACTCTTCCGGCACCGGGGCGCTCAGGGGCAGGACGAGCGCGGATGCCACGATCTGTCCCTTCGGTTCGGTGAGGTGGAATTCGATCGTGTACTTGTCCGGCGTCTTGATCCCGGGGATCGGTCCGCCGGTGGCCTTCGCCGCGCCTTCGATCGACGCGAAATAGCCTTCGAAGTACGGGTTCGCCACGTTCGGGTTCTTCCCCCGAGCCATCGCGTAGGCGACGTCCGCCGAGGTCACTTCACGGTTCACCGGCGGGCCGTAGTGAACGCCTTTGCGGATGTGCACGGTGACCGTCTTCGCGTCACTTGAGATCACGGGCGCCCCTTCGGCGAGGTCCGGGGTCACCGCCGAGAAGGTGTTCGGCTTGTAGGAGTACAGCGGGCGTTGTGTTGCGTACACGGCCTCGTAGTCGATCGAGAAATACGACACCCCTGGATCGATGTGTTCGAAGTCCTCGTGGTTCAGGACGGTGAGCGTGCCCCCGCGCTTGCCGCCGCTCTGCGCCTGGGTGGCGGGGGTCTGGATCCCCTGAGCCACCCCGGTGCCGTTGTTCGCGAGCTTTGAGTTGCTGCTCGACCCGCAGGCGCCGAGCGCAAGCGCGAGAGTCCCCGCGAGCGCGCCCAGCGCAATCATCCTCAGCGACCTCATTTGGGCGCCTCCTCTTGTTGTCTTTTGGATGCCCGGATCACCGGGCCGTCCTTGGGTTAAGAGCGTCCCGCAGGCCGTCGCCGAGCAGGTTGAACGCGAGCACTGTCAGTAGCAGCGCGAATCCCGGGAAGACCATGTACCACCAGGCGGTGTTGAAGATCGGGGTAGCCGAGGCGATCATCTGCCCCCAGCTGGCCGTCGGTGGACGGATTCCCACCCCCAGGAACGAGAGCGCGGCCTCGATCAGGATGTTGAGGGGGATCAGCAGGCTCGAGTAGACGATGATCGGGGCGATGAGATTGGGGAGGATCTCGCGGAACATGATCCGCAGGTTCGATGCCCCCAGGGCGCGCGAGGCGACGACGAACTCGCTTTCCCGCAGCGACAGCACCAGTCCCCGTACGATCCGCATCACATACGTCCAGTTGAAGAAGCCGATCAGGAACAGCAGGTCCCCGATGCCCGGCTGGATGAGCCCCCCGAGGCATCCCCTCACCGAGCACGCCGCGCCGATGCCGAGGCCGAGTAGCAGGATGGGAATCGACAGGACGACGTCGGTGAGCCGCGAGAGCAGCGTGTCGACCCACCCACGGTAGAAACCGGCGTAGAGCCCGATCGCCACGCCGATCACCGTCGCGATCGCCGTTCCGACGATTCCGACGATCAGCGACACGCGCGTGCCGTAGATCACCCGAGCCATCACGTCCCTGCCCTGCTCGTCGACGCCGAACGGGTGCCCGCCCCTGGGCCCGAGCGGGCTGCCGAACTGGTCGGTCAGGTTCAGGTTCTGGGTGTTGGGCCCCGGCAGGCCGAGCATCTTGACGATCAACGGCGCCGCGATCGCGACGACGATCAGGAAGATGATGAAACCGAGGGAGACCATCGCGACGCGGTCTCGTCGCAGGCGCGACCAGAACAGCTGAAGTGGGGTGCGCGCGGCAACGTCCTGGCCGCCCTGCGGCAGCGCCAAGCCACCTCCGGCTCCGGGCAGTAGCTCAGCCGCGACGCTCATGCGCGCTCGCTCCGCTGCAATCCGCGCAAGGCTGGTCGAATTCGGAACACCGGATGTTCATGTTCGACATGTCCTTGTCGCCAACCTTCATCCGGAACTCTAGTTACAGGTCGGACGGCTTGCGCCGGTTGCCACGAAGGGGAGCCGCGATACTCGGTGCCATGGACACCCTCTTTGACGCAGGCCAAGGGCCGGAGCCTCGACGCGAATCCCGTGGCGGTGCCGACGACGGTCCGGGCCGTCCGCTTGCCGTGAGGATGCGACCCACGCGCCTCGAGGAGTTCGTCGGTCAGTCGCATCTGCTGGGGGAGGGCTCGGCGCTGCGGACGGCGATCGAACAGGGCCGGCCGCACTCGATGGTTCTATACGGTCCCCCGGGATCGGGCAAGACCACGCTCGCTCGCATGCTCGCCGAGCGATCCGACGCGGCGTTCGAGGAGCTGAGCGCGGTGCAGGCCGGTCGCGCCGAGGTTCGCGCCGTCATCGAGCGGGCCGGCCACCGGCGGGACGCGAACGCCACCCAGACCGTGCTCTTCCTCGACGAGATCCACCGCTTCAACAAGGCGCAGCAGGACGCGCTGCTGCCGGCGGTCGAGGAGAACCTGGTCACGCTCATCGGCGCGACCACCGAGAACCCGGCGTTCGAGGTCAACGGCGCCCTGCTCTCGCGCCTGCGCGTGTACGCGCTGCAGACGCTCAGCGCGGAGGAGATCCTGACCGTGTTGCGCCGCGCCTCCGCGGGAATCCCCGTCGATGAGGGGGCGCTCGACTTCCTCGCAGCGCGCAGCGAAGGGGACGCGCGCACGGCGCTCAACGCCCTGGAGCTGGCCGCCGCCACGATCGCCGAGCGCGGCGAGGAGCGCGTGACGCTCGAGCAACTCGAGGATGCGCTCCAGCGCAGGGCGGTGCTCTACGACAAAGGGGGCGATCGGCACTACGACTACATATCCGCCTGGATCAAGGCGACGCGCGGATCGGACCCGGACGCCTCGCTCTACTACCTCGCGGTGATGCTCGAGGGCGGGGAGGATCCCCGCTTCATCGTGCGGCGGATGGTGATCCTGGCGTCAGAGGACATCGGCAACGCCGACCCGGCGGCGCTCTCGCTGGCCACGGCAGCCGCACAGGCGGTCGAGCACGTGGGGCTGCCCGAGGCTCGCTACGCGCTCGCGCAGACGGCCATCTACCTCTCGCTCGCGCCGAAGTCGAACGCGGCGGGACGAGCGCTGGCGGCGGCCGAGAGTCACGTTCGCGACCACGGGGCGGACGCGGTGCCGGGCTGGCTGCGCTCCGGGCCTCGCCCCGGACAGGAGCGCGGCGGCTACGACAATCCGCACGCTCATCCCGGGCACGTCTCCTCACAGGAGCTCCTGCCTGAGGGAGTGGCGGGCGAGCGCTTCTACGAGCCCGACGAGGCCGAGCAGGAGCTGGCGCTCGCGCTCGAGCGGATTCGCCGGGCCAGGGGGCTCGAACAGCGATAATCGCTCCTCGATGAGCATCACCTCCGAGAATCCGGCCGCGCAGGAGCGCCGTTTCGCGCGGGACCCCGCCACGGGCGAGGCGCTTGGCAGCGTGATCACGACGCCGCCCGAGCGGATCGACGCCGTGGTCGAGGCGGTCGCGAAGGTGCAGCCGCTATGGGCGCTGCTGCGCGTGAAGGACCGGGCCAGGTACATGCGGAGCATGGCCCAGGCGGTGATCGACGACTTCGACCAGCTGCAGTCCGTGCTGGCCCGCGAGCAGGGACGTCCACGTGGCGAGATCGCCACGCTCGAGCTGCTCGCGGCGATCGATGCGCTGATCTGGATCGCCGACGACGGCGCCAAGGTGCTCGGCGGCAGACGCGTCGGGATCAACCGCTCGATGTCGCCCGTCAAGCGCGCGCGCATCGCCTATGAGCCCTACGGCGTGGTCGGCGTGATCGGGGCCGGAAGCGCGCCCTTCGCGCAGCCCCTCGGCCAGATCGCGGGCGCGCTGCTCGCAGGCAACGGGATCGTCTTCAAGCCGGCGCTGAGGGCGTCCCTCGCCGGCGAGCGGATCGCGCGGGTGCTCGCCCGGGCGGGCCTGCCGGAGGGACTCGTGCGAATCGTCCACGGAGGGGCCGACGTCGGTGTGGCGCTCGCGGAGTCTCCTGTGAACAAGGTCCTCTTCACCGGCTCTCCCGCCGTCGGCCGGGCCGTTGCGCGCGCGTGCGTCTCTCGCGACAAGGAGGTGACGGTGGAGCTGGGAGGCAAGGACGCCATGCTCGTGCTGGCCGACGCCAACCTCCCGCGAGCGGTTGCCGGGGCCCTGTGGGCCGGGTGCGCGGGCGCCGGCCAGGCGAGGGGGTCGATCGAGCGGGTGTACGTGGCCCGCGAGGTCTTCTCGCGCTTCCTCGGCGAACTCGTGAGCGGCGCGAGGGCGCTCGAGGTCGGCGATCCGGCGGATCCGGCGGTGCAGGTCGGGCCGCTCGCCTCCTCGCGCCGCGTGGAGCATCTGAGCGAGGTGGTGCGCGAAGCCGTCGAGCAGGGGGCGACGGTCCACTGCGGTGGTGAGCTCCCGCCAGGCCGCGGCGGCAGCGCCTTCTACGCGCCCACGGTGATCACCGGGGCGAGCGCGCAGGCACGACTGATGAGAGAGCCGCTCGACGGGCCGGTGCTTGCGCTGGTGCCGGTCGACTCGGTCGATGAGGCGATCCGGCTCGCCAACGACAGCGACTACGGGCTGGGAGCCTCCGTGTGGACCGCCGACCGCTATCAGGGGCTGCGGATCGCGCGCGAACTGCACGCCGGCATGGTGTGGCTGAACGACCACCTGCCCGGCCCGACCGTCTCGCGCGGTCCCTGGGGCGCCGCGGCCGGTGGCGGGCTCGGGCGGACGCTCGGCGAGGCCGGTCTGAGGGCCTGTGCGCAGGAGAAGCTCATCACCTGGGACCCACCGGCGACGCGAGGTCTGTGGTGGGGGCCCTACGACGAGGCGAGCGTCCGCGCTGCCAGGGCGGTCGCGAAGCTGCGCTCGGCGCGCGAGTCAGATCGCCACGACGCTTGGCGTAGTGGAGCCCTCGCGCTGGCGCGCGTGGGCGCACGGGCACTCGGGCGCGGAGTGCCGAAGGGCTAGCAGCGGCGGCTGAGCCGCCGCGGCTTCGAGCCTGTCGGGATCGTCGTTGCGGCTACGCTTGAGCCATGCCCGCCCAGGCTTACGAAGGCAAGGAGTGCGTCTGCCAGCTGCGCAGGGGAATCTGCGACCAGAGCTGCGTGCAGGGGATGCTCGACACCCCCTTCTACATCGCCTGCCTAAGGCTGGTTGGACGGCGCTGCGTGGTCGTCGGCGGAGGCTCGGTCGGGCTCGAGAAGGTCGAGGGTCTGCTCGTGTGCGGCGGCGAGGTCACGCTCATCGCGCCGGAGGCCGAGGCGGAGCTGCAGGAGTACGCGCGAGAGGGCTCTATCGGCTGGGAGCGACGGGCCTACGCAGGGCCGGCGGACCTCGAGGGCGTCTTCATGGTCATCGCTGCCACCAACGACACCGACGTGAACATCGCCGTCTATGGCGACGCCGAGCGCAGGGCGATGCTCGTCAACGTCGTCGACGTGCCGCCGCTCTGCAACTTCATCCTGCCGGCCATCGTGAGGACCGGCCCGCTCGCGATAGCGATCTCGACCGCCGGGGCCTCGCCGGCGCTCGCGAAGCGGATGAAGCGGGAGATCGAAGGCCAGTTCGGGGAGCCCTACGCACGGCTGGCCGTGCTGCTCAACGAGGTGCGCGGCTGGGCCAAGGGCACGCTCCCCACCTACCAGGACCGCAAGGAGTTCTTCGAGGGCATCGTCGGCGGCGAGCCGGACCCGATCGCGCTGCTGCGCGACGGCAACACCCCGGAGGGCACAGGCGAGCAGGCAGTCCGTGAGCTGATCGCGCGGGCGCAGAGCGCGCACGCGCTGCAGGTGTCGAGAGCCTGAGAGTGCCCGCCGGCGCGCTCGAGGTCGAGGGACTCGCTCGGCACTACGGCGAACGGGATGCGTTGAGCGGGGTCTCGCTCTCCCTGGCGCACGGTCAGACCCTCGTCGTCTTCGGGCCGAACGGTGCCGGCAAGACGACGCTCCTGCGCGTGCTCGCTACGCTGCTCCGCCCGCACGCAGGCAGCGTGCGCGTGCTCGGCTCGAGCCTGCCGGATGATGCGTGGGCGGTGCGCGGCCGGCTGGGGCTGCTGGGCCACGAGCCACTGCTGTACCGCGAGCTGACCGCCCGCGAGAACCTGCGATTTCACGCGCGCCTGCACGGCGTCGGAGACGAGCGCGTGCAGGAGCTGCTCGACCTGGTCGGGATGGACGGGCGCTCGCGCGAGCCGCTGCGCACGCTCTCGAGGGGAATGGTCCAGCGCGTAGCCGTCGCGCGTGCGGTGCTGCACGACCCCGAGCTGCTGCTGCTCGACGAGCCCCACGCGAACCTCGACCCGGCCGCGGTAGAGCTGGTGGCGCCCCTGATCGGGGCGGGAACCGATCCCGCCCGCCCACGCACGCGGGTGATCTGCAGCCATGATCCGAGCGGCGGTCTGGCCGAGGCCGACGTCGTGCTGGGCCTGCGTGCCGGGCGCCCCGCGCTGCTGCGCACGGCCGCCGACGTCGATCCGGCCGAGATCGCGGAGCTCTACCGGTGAGGCGCACGGTGGGGGCGCTGCTGCGCAAGGAGCTGCTGGTCGAGCTCCGAACGCTCGAGTCGGTGCCGGGCATGTCGCTGTTCGCGGTCACGACGTTCGTGGTCTTCCACTTCGCGCTGAACCGGAACGTGGTCGAAGGCGACCTGGCCGCGGGAATCCTGTGGGTGACGCTGCTGTTCGCCGCGATTCTCGGCATCAACCGGCTGTTCGTCGCCGACGCCGAGGAGGGGGGCTTCGACGGCTTCCTGCTCGCACCGGTGGACCGCAGCGCGATGCTCCTCGCGAAGGCCCTCACCCTGCTCGTGTACCTGCTCGTGCTCGAGCTCGTGGCGGTGCCGGCCTTCGCGTTGCTGTTGCTGGGTCCGTCGCTCGGGCACGCGCTCCCCGGACTGATCGGGGTGCTCGCCCTCGGCGACCTCGGAGTGGCGGCGATCGGCACGCTCGTCGCCGCGCTGGCGGTCCGCACGCGTGCTCGAGATCTGCTCGGACCGCTGCTCGCGCTGCCGCTGCTCGTGCCGATCGTGATCGGCGGCGCTCGCGCGAGCTCGCCGGTGCTGGCGAGCGCCCATCACGCAGGGCCGTCGGCCCGCTGGCTGCTTACCCTGGGGCTCTATGATCTGGTGTTCGGGCTGATCGCCTACGCCCTCTTCGACTTCCTTCTGGAGGACTAGAAAAACCCATGTATGGCAAGGGTCTGCGCTCGCTGAGCATCTCCACGATCGCCGTGATGACGGCGGCGCTCGCGCTGGTGTTCTTCTACGCGCCGCTGGAAGCCGAACAGGGCTTCCTTCAGAAGATCTTCTACGTGCACGTGCCGCTGGCGATAGTCGCGCTGTGCGGCTTCGTCGCGGGCGGGATCATGGCAATCCAGCATCTGCGTACACGCGATCCGAGTTGGGACATGCGCTCGTACGTCGCGATCCACATGAGCCTGATCTTCGGGGTGGGGACGCTGATCACCGGCTCGATCTGGGCGAAGGGCTCGTGGGGCCACTGGTGGGTGTGGGACGAGCCCACGCTCGTGTCCTTCCTGATCGTGTTCCTCCTCTACGCCACCTATCAGCCATTGCGGTTCGCGATCGAGGATCCCGAGCGTCAGGCGCGGTACGCCTCCGTGTTCGCGATCACCGCGGGGGCGTTCGTACCGCTGAACTTCATCGCGGTCCGGCTGTCCACCGCCTACGTGCACCCGCGCGTGCTCGGCGGCACCTCCAACCTCCCGGGCCCCATGGCGCTCACCTTCGTCGTCTCCCTGATCGGGATCGCGCTGCTCTACGTGACGCTCTGCAAGTACGAGCTCACGGCCAAGCACGCCAGGGCTCAGCTGCGGGCGCTGCGCCGCAGGCTCACGGCCGACGACGCCGCCACGCCGCCGGTTCGCCGCAGCCGCAGCGCGGCGCCCACCACGCTTCACCCGGCGGCGATGATGACCGCGCGGGTGACCGGCAAGGAGGGGCTCTGATGGGCGTCGCGCTCGCCGACCTGCCGGCGCTGCCCCTGCACGAGGCGGGCAAGTACGTGGCGGCGGCCTACGTCGTGCTGTTCGCGCTCGTGCTGATCTACGTGGCGATCATGGCCATCCGCCTCAGCCGGATCGAGCGCGAGCTCGGAGAGCTGCTCGAGCTATCCGAGAACACGGTCGCCTCGGCGCCGCCGGATCGCGAGCTCGCCGGACAGGGGTCGACGCCGCTATGAGCGAGCTGCTGGCACTCGGCATCTCCCACAAGACGGCGCCGGTCGCGCTGCGCGAGCGCCTTGCGTTCACGGAGGGCGAGGCGAGCGACTTCGCCAGGCAGGCCACGTCGACCGCCGAGGTGCGGGAGGCGGTCGTCATCTCCACCTGCAACCGCACCGAGATCTACCTGGTGGTCGGCGACGCCGTACGCGCCGAGTCCGACGTGCTCGGGCTTCTGGCGGGACGCGCCTCGATCCGCCTCACCGAGCTCGCCGAGGCGATCTACTCGCCGCGCAACTGCGATGCCGCCCGCCAGCTCTACCGGGTGACGGCGGGCCTGGAGTCGATGATCGTCGGCGAGGCCGAGATCCAGGGCCAGGTCAGGCGCGCCCACGAGGCGGCGATGCGCGCCGGCTGCGCGGGACCGCTGACCAACCGCCTGTTCGCCGCCGCCCTGACGACCGGCAAGCGCGTGCGCTCGGAGACCGGCATCGGATCCAGTCGTGTGAGCATTCCGTCCGTCGCCGTGGACCTCGCGCTGAGCGTGCTCGACGGTCTCGAGGGTCGCCACGTGGTGATCCTCGGCGCGGGCGAGACCAGCGAGCTGATGGCCAGCGCGCTGGCGGATCAGGGCGCCGACACGATCTTCGTGGCCAACCGCCACGCGGACCGTGCGCTCAGCCTCGCCCAGCGCTTCGGCGGGTCCGTGGTGGGGCTCGACAAACTCCCCGACCAGCTGCTGCGCGCCGACATCATGCTCTCCTCCACCTCATCGCCCCATCCGATCGTCGGGCGCGAGGAGCTCGAGCTGGTGATGGGTGGCCGCCATGGTCGACCGCTGCTCCTGATCGACATAGCCGTCCCACGCGACGTCGACCCCGCCTGCGGCGAGCTGGAGGATGTGACGCTGTACGACATCGACGACCTCCAGGCAGTGGTGGCCCGCAACCTGAACACGCGCGCCGAGGAGCTCCCGCGGGCGCTCGAGATCGTCGAGGAGGAGATCCACCGCTTCGCCCGCTGGCTAGGCCAGGCCGACGCGCTGCCGACCGTGGGCGCGCTGCGCGAGCACGGCAACGCGCTCGTGGAGCAGGTGCTCTCGGAGAACTCAGGGCGCTGGGAGACGGCGTCGGAGCGGGATCTCGCGCGCGTCGAGGCGATCGCGCGCGCAGTGATGAGCCGCCTGCTGCACGAGCCGACGATCCGCCTACGCAGCATGAGCGCAGACCGGGGGCACGCCAGCCTCGAGCTGGCACGCGAGCTGTTCGGACTCCGGGATGAGTCGACCGTCGAGGAGCAGCCGTCGGCAGAGCTGGCGGAGGTCCACGAGCTGCCTGTGCCCGGCCGGGTGCGCCGCCGTCGCGAACGCTGATGCGAATCGGCACCCGGCGCAGCGCGCTCGCGCTCGCCCAGGCCCAGCTCGTCGCCGGCCGGTTGGAAGCCGGCCAGCACATCCACTGCGAGATCGTCCCGATGGCGACGAGCGGCGATCGTGGCGCGGGCGCCGAGGACAAGTCGCGCTGGGTGGCCGAGCTCGAGCAGGCCCTCCTCAGCGGTGATATCGACCTGGCGGTGCACTCGGCCAAGGATGTGCCCGGCGAGCTCGCGGATGGGCTCTCGTTGCACGGCACGCCCGCGCGGGCGTCGGCCGCGGACGTCATCTGCGGGGCGCCCGGGCTGGACGCGCTGGCCGACGGGTCGCGCGTGGGCACGAGCAGCCTCCGGCGAGCGGCGCAGCTACGGGCGGCGCGCCCGGGCCTGGACGTCGTCGCCATGCGCGGAAACGTGGACACGCGCCTGCGCAAGCTCGCGGACCCCGGCGAGGGCCTGGACGCGATCGTGCTGGCACGCGCCGGGCTCGAGCGGCTCGGCCGCGAGTCGGAGATCGGCGCGGAGCTCGATCTCGAGCGCTTCGTCCCGGCTCCGGGCCAGGGAGTCATCGCGCTGGAGGGTCGGGCCGGCGACGGTCGCTCACTCCAGGCGGCCGCGCTCATCAGCGACCGGCAGACGTTCGCGTGCCTGCTCGCGGAGCGTACGCTTGCACGTGGGCTCGACGCGAGTTGCCACACGCCGCTGGGAGCACACGCGCAGCTGGGCGTCGATAGGCGATTGGAGCTTCGGGCCTGGGTCGGTCTGCCCGACGGCTCGGCCTGGGCCGGCGACGAGCTGGCCGGTGAGCTCGCGCAGCCCGAGGCGCTGGGTCGCGAGGTGGCGGCCCGGCTGAAGCTCGCCGGAGCGGCCGAGCTGCTCGCG
>DATMQX010000127.1:0-43883 GCA_035567055.1 Solirubrobacteraceae bacterium | reverse complement strand
GGTCGGCCTGGAGTCGTGCCTGTGGGCCGGCTCGCTGCGAGCCGTGCAGGCGCTGTTCGTGGAGGCCGGCGCGAGCTCGCCCGGCGTCGTCTGCGACGAGTCGCGCTGGCTTGGCCTCACCGGCGAGACCTGCCCGGTGTCAGGCGGCGAGACCCGGCGGGTGCCTGACGTGATCGACGAGCTCGTCGAGGCGGTGATCGACGGTGGCGGCTCGATCCACCATGTTCCGGCAGACGCTGGGTTGGGCACGAGCCTCGTGGCGGCCTCGTTGCACTTTCAGCTGCCCCCGGCGCCCGAACTTGCCGGCCGACGGGCGGGCGAAGCGGACGAGATCGGAACGTGATGCCAGGCGCCGGCACGATCGTCTCCTGTCCCAGTTGCGGCACGAAGAACCGCGTACGCCCCACTGCGTCGGGCGTACCGCGGTGCAGCGTCTGCCACACGCTGCTGCCCTGGATCGTCGAAGCCAGCGAGGAGTCCTTCCAGGAGGAGATCACGGCCTCCGTGCCGGTGCTGGTCGACTTCTGGGCGCCCTGGTGTGGACCGTGCCGCATGGTCTCGCCGCTGGTCGAACGGATCGGCCGGGAGAACGCTGGACGACTGAAGGTGGTCAAGCTCAACACGGACGAGGCTCCCGAGATCTCGCTTCGCTTCGACGTGCAGGGCATTCCGCTGCTGATCGTGATCAAAGGCGGCTCGGAGGTCGATCGCATGGTGGGCGCCGTGCCGTTCGAGCGCCTGCGCGAATGGCTCGAGCCACATCTCGAGCCTACGCCCGAGCGAGCCTGACCCGCGGGCAGGCGGGTGTCCTACTGGCTATGCGACCCTTCGGGTCGTGAAGGTGTTGATCTACGGCGACACCGAGTCCTCGCCCGATCTGCGGCATGTGGTTCCCGTTGCGATCGGCGACCCGTTCCTCTATCTGGAGGCCGATGGAAGGCGCGCGGTGGTGACGAACGCGCTGGAGGAGACTCGGATCGGGCGGGCGGCTCCCGATCTCGAGCTTCTCATGGAAAACGCGCTGGGCCGAGATGAGCTCCTCGCGGAGGGTCTCTCCCAGGCGGAGGTGGACGTCGAGCTCTGCCTGCGTGCCGCTGCCGCCCTTGGGATCGACGAGGCACTGGTCCCGCCGGACTTCCCCCTCGCGGTCGCCGACCGGCTGCGCTCCGGCGGCGTTGCGCTCACCGTGGAGCGGACGCTGTTCAGTGAACGTCGACGGCGCAAGACAGACGCTGAGATGGCCGGGATCAAGCGGGCGGCCGCGGTCGCGATAGACGCCATGGGCGAGGCCGCGGCGATGCTCCGCGACGCCGCGATCGATGGACACGATCTGCGCCTCGGCGGTGCGCTGCTGACGGCGGAGACGGTGCGCTCGCGGATCCGAGAGGTGTGCGCTCGGGCAGGCGCTCCGGCGCCCGCCGACATCATCGTCAGGGCCCTTGGGCCCGACGCCCCGATCGGGCACGATCCCGGCTCGGGGGCGCTTCCCGCGCATACGCCGATCGAAATCGACCTGTGGCCGCGGGACGAGCGGTCTGGATGCTGGGCTGACATGACCCGCACGTTCGTGAGGGGAGAGATCAGCGACCAGGTGGTCGATCTGTATGCGGTCGTGCTCGAAGCTCACGAGCACGCCTGCGCTGCGGCCCGGCCAGGCGTGGGTGGAGCAGAGCTCCAGGGGCTTGCAAGCGACGTGTTCGAGGCGGCCGGACACCCGACCCAGCGCAGCAAGAAGCGAGGCGAGACGCTGCGCGAAGGCTTCTATTACAGCCTCGGTCACGGCGTCGGGCTCGAGGTCCACGAGGCGCCGACTCTCGGGCTCACCGATACCGAACCGCTTGTTGCCGGCGACGTCATAGCCGTCGAGCCGGGAACCGTCATCAGGGGCGTTGGCGGCGCAGGGGTCGAGGACCTGCTGCTCGTGACGTCACACGGCAGCGAGCGTTTGACCGGAGCGTTTCCCTACGGGCTCGTCCCCTGACGGCGGGAGTCGGCCGCGTCCCTCGGTGCTTGGGGCCCCAGGATTGAGCACGGCACCGGCCTTCGCAGGCTTCAAGCTGGGAGAGTGGGGGGTGTGAGCGCCGCCGAGCTTTGGCGGCGGGGCCAGGTCGGCTGGCCGCGCCGTTTCCCCATCGCGCAATTCCCGAACCCGCCGCTGCTGGCCGCATTCGCCGGGTTGGGACTCGCTGCCGCGACCAGCGGCACCGCTCACGATGTCGGCCGGGCCGTCTTTACCGTCGGCCTCGCTGTCTGGGCGTGGCAGGAGCTGGTGAGCGGGGTCAACTGGTTTCGTCGCCTTCTCGGGGCGGGCGCGCTCGTGTGGCTCGTCGTGGGCCTGGCCGGCGAGCTGTGAGGCCTGAGCGTCTCTCGTGTTGGGAGACGCCATAAGCGCCGACACGTCGGTCGTACTCATCGACGCCGAGCCCTGCCAGGGCGGGAACCCGTCCGGTTTAGACCTTCATCAACGAGGTGGAGCTAGTCGGGCTCGAACCGACGACCTCTACGCTGCCAGCGTAGCGCTCTCCCAGCTGAGCTATAGCCCCAAACAGGTTCAGGAAGTGTAGCCGTCAAGGTTGCCTTCTCTCATGCTGAGACTGTCGCAGCCGTTCCATCATCGTCGGAAACTCGTAGTCGCGAGCCCACTTGATCCGCTCGGCCTGGTTGTTGTTGGTCGGGTCGAGCCGGAGGTGGATGGCCCGACGGCCTGCGACCTGGTCGATGGGGAGGAGGAAGCATCGGTTCAGATGCGGCGAGTAGG
This sequence comes from Solirubrobacteraceae bacterium, assembly GCA_035567055.1. Classification (GTDB taxonomy): domain Bacteria; phylum Actinomycetota; class Thermoleophilia; order Solirubrobacterales; family Solirubrobacteraceae; genus Palsa-744. The sequence continues at coordinate 41,125 of DATMQX010000127.1, read as the reverse complement.
CGGCCACCGCATCGATCTCTGCCGCGGTGTAGCTCGTCGAAACGTAACCTCGCGGGGTGTAGCGATTTGTCCCCAAGTGCACGTACAACACGCCGTTGCGACGGCGCGCCAACTTGCATTGCACCCGCAGGAGCTCTGGCTCCAAGTCGATCGCGAGGTCGTATCTGCGGCCCTCACAGAGCGGGCGCAGGACGACGAAGCCGAGCTGGATCGCCGCCGCGGTGATCGCCGCCTCTGCCACCGCCCCCTTCTGGCTTGGGGTCAGATCATTCACGCAGCGAACCCTACGCGGCGACTGCGACGAAACTCGCGGCCGGAACTGCGCCCTGCTCGAGCCGGGATTGCAGCCGCGAGCGCGGCCCGGGAGCCCCACCGGTCAATCGCGCGGCATGAACTCCGGAACGTCGAGGTCGTCGCCCGGCCCGTAGTCGTCGGGTCCGGTCCGCCTGGCGGCGGGGCCCTCGCCCGTGCCTGAGCGGGAGCCCGGAGCGGTCTGGTCAAGGCGAGCCGTCATCGCGCCGTGCGCCAGCCCGACGTCCCGCAGCAGCCGTTCGGCGTTGTTACGCAGCGACACCGACAGCTCGCTCAGGTTGCGCGACATCTCCGTCCCCTCGCTGAGCACGTCGCGTGCGACGATGTGCGCCTCGCTCGTGATCTCCCGGGCATCGGCCATCGCACGCGAGCGGATCTCCTTCGCCTGCTTCTCCGCGGTGGCGCGCAGCTTCTCGAGCTCTTCGCGGCGCGTGGCCAGCAGTCGCTCGGTCTGCTCGCGCGTCTCCTCGACGCTCCGGTTCACCGCGTCGCGGGAGCTGGCCAGCAGGCGCTCGGACTCGCTGCTCGCCGCTTTGAGAACTCTGTCTGACTCCTCCCGGGCGCCGGCGAGGATCCGCGCCGACTCCTCGCCCGCCGAGGCGAGCAAACGCTCGGACTCGGCGGTGGCCGCGGCAAGCACCTGCTCCGCGTGCGCACGCGCATCGGCGAGCACACGCTCACCGTCCTCGCGCGCCTGCGCGCTGGCGCGGGCCGCCTCATCACGCGCGCGCTCGGCCTCCGCATGCAGCCCGGCGACCGCCGCCACCGCCTCGTTCCTGCTCGCCTCGGCCTGCGTGCGCGCCTCGCGCAGGATCTCCTGGGCCTCCTCTTCGGCAGCTCGCACGCGGTGATCGGCCGCCCTGTCCGCCTCGGCGATGCGCTCGCGCGCGCGGGCCTCCGCCTGCTCGCGGAGCTCGTTCGCCGCCCGTTCCGCCGCACCGACGATGCTCGCCACGCGGCCCGGTGCGGCGCTGAGCGCGTTCGGGTCGCTGTCGTGTGCGTCGACGTCGGCCTCGTGCGGAGGCTCCATGCGGCAATGGTAGACCCCGCCATCCCGGCCGGCTCGCTCGTTCACGACGAAACACAGCCTGCCTGACGGCGCGGGCGCTGCGTCATCCGCGTAGCGACGCCTTGGAGCGATGGCAGAGAATGTTGGAAATCTGTCCTTGCGGACAGAGCGGGAGTGGGGGATGATCCTCGCATGAGCCCCACAGTCCGGCCCCGCAAGGTCGTTATCGTCGCCTACCCGGCGGTGCAGAGCCTCGACGTGACCGGGCCCCTGGAGGTGTTCGCCGGCGCCCAGCAGCTGATCGAGGCGACCGGCCGCGAGGACCGCGGCTACGAGGTGCTGATCGCCAGCGCCGACGGCGCCCCACTGCGCTCATCGAGCGGTCTCCTGATGACGCCCCACGCGCGGCTCGCCGACGTCTCCGGCACGATCGACACGCTCATCGTCGCCGGCGGCCCCGGTCAAAGAGAGGCAACCGCCGACGGCGGGCTGATCGAGTGGATCTCCGGTGCTGCCCCTCGTGCAAGGCGCACGGCGTCCGTCTGCACGGGCGCCTTCCTGCTCGCCCGCGCGGGCCTTCTCGACGGGCGTCGAGCGACGACCCACTGGGCATCGGCCGCGCAGCTCGCCCGCCTGTATCCCGAGGTCAGCGTCGACGCCGACCCGATCTTCCTGCGCGACGGCCCGATCTGGACGTCCGCCGGAGTCACCGCGGGCATGGACCTCGCGCTCGCACTCGTCGAAGAGGATCTCGATCGCGATGCCGCCCTCTCGATCGCACGGCATCTCGTGCTCTTCCTGCGAAGGCCCGGCAACCAGTCGCAGTTCAGCGCTGCGCTCGCCGCCCAGCAGCCGGAGCGCGAGCCCCTGCGCGAGGTGCAGCGGCTGGTGGTCGAGGACATCTCGGCGCCGCACACGGTGGAGGCCATGGCGGCCCACGCCAACATGAGCCCTCGCCACTTCGCACGCGCCTTTCGCGCCGAGACCGGCGTCACCCCCGCGCGCTACGTCGAGCGCGTGCGCCTCGAGGCGGCCCGAGGGCGCCTGGAGGACAGCGCCGATCCCGTGGCCACCGTCGCCGCGGCGTGTGGCTTCGGCACCGCCGAGACGATGCGCCGCTCGTTCCTTCGGGCGCTCGGCGTCGGGCCCGCCGAGTACCGCCGCCGCTTCCGGACCCACGCCCACCGTCCGCGCGCCGCAGCATGAGCGCCACCGTCTCGAGCAAAGGAGCCAGCTGATGAACATCGCCATCCTCCTCTACGACAGGTTCACCGCGCTCGATGCGATTGGCCCCTATGAGGTGCTCAGCCGCCTTCCCGGGGCGAGCGCGACGTTCGTGGCACAGGAGCCGGGGCCCGTGCGCACCGACAACGGCATGCTCGCGATCCTCGCCGAGACGGCGATCGATCAGCTGCAGCGGCCGGACATCCTGCTCGTACCTGGCGGCCCGGGCGAGGTCGCCGCGCGCGCGGGCGGACCGGCGCTCGAGTGGGTGCGCGCCGCGCACGAGACGACGACCTGGACGACGTCCGTATGCACCGGCTCGCTGATTCTCGCCGCTGCCGGCCTGCTGAACGGCAAGCGCGCGACGAGTCACTGGCTCGCGCTCGAGCAGCTGGGCCGCCTCGGCGCCCAGCCCGTCGCCGAGCGGGTCGTCTTCGACGGGAAGATCGTCACCGGTGCCGGCGTGTCGGCCGGGATCGACATGGCCCTGACGCTCGCCGCCGCCATCGCGGGAGACCAGGTCGCCCAGGCCATCCAGCTGGCGATCGAGTACGACCCGCAGCCGCCGTTCGACGCGGGCTCACCCGCCACGGCGCCGGCCGAGGTCGTGAGGCTCCTGCGCGCACGCAGCCGCTTCGATCAGCCGCAGGCGATCGCCGCTCCTCGCTAGTCAGCAAATTCGCGGGTCTCGCCGCAGGCCGCCCGCTAACCTCCGAGCTCCGATGGCAGAACACCGCTACGAGCCCCGAGAGATAGAGCAGCGCTGGCAGCGCGTCTGGGCGCAGGAGCACACCTGGGAGGTCATCAACGAGGGCTCCGATCCCGCTCGCGCGCAGCGGCCTGGCGCGGACGCGCTCGAGCGGAACTCGTACGTGCTCGAGATGCTGCCCTACCCCAGCGGCGAGCCGCACATCGGTCACCTGAAGACCTACTCGGTCGGAGATGCGATCGCGCACTTCCACCGTCGCCTCGGCCGCCGCGTGCTGCATCCCATGGGCTATGACTCCTTCGGCCTGCCCGCCGAGAACCATGCGATCAAGACCGGCGTGCATCCGCGAGTGTCGATCGCGGAATCGATCGATTCCTTCCGCCGGCAGTTCCACTCCTGGGGCATCTCGATCGATTGGTCGCGCGAGTTCGCCACCAGCGAACCGAGCTACTACCGCTGGACGCAGTGGATCTTCCTGGAGCTGTTTCGCGCCGGTCTCGCCTACCGCAAGGAGGCCGCCGTCAAGTGGTGCCCACACGACCAGACCGTCCTCGCCAACGAGCAGGTCGACGCCGAGAGCCGCTGCGAGCGCTGCGGCTGCCTCGTCGAAATCCGCCAGCTCGAGCAGTGGTTCCTGCGGATCACCGACTACGCCGAGCGGCTGCTGAACGACCTCGACGGGATCGACTGGCCCGAGCATGTGAAGACGATGCAGCGAAACTGGATCGGCCGCAGCGAGGGCGCGGAGGTCACGTTCCGCTGCGAGGAGCTCGGAATCGACTACCCAGTGTTCACCACGCGCCCCGACACGCTGTTCGGAGCGACGTTCTTCGTGATGGCTCCCGAGCACCCCGACGTGCTGCGCCTCGCCAGCGGCACGCCGAACGAGCAGGCCGTCCACGAGTACGTGAATCACGCGCTCAACGAGAGCAACGAGGAACGCGGCAACGCCGAGAGGCCAAAGACCGGCGTGCCGCTCGGTCGCACCGTCGTCAACCCCGTCAACGGCGAGCGGCTGCCGATGTTCGTCGCCGACTACGTTCTGATGGAGTACGGAACAGGCGCGATCATGGCCGTTCCCGCGCACGACGAGCGCGACTACGCGTTCGCGAAGGCCTACGGGCTGCCGATCCGGCGGGTCATCGCGCCGCTCCCGTCCGCCGTTGCGGAGCCGGACGCGCCTGCGGCGGACGACGACGGTCTGCCCTACACCGGCGACGGCGAGATCGTCAACTCCCATCCCGACTTCGACGGCATGGACAACCGCCGGGCGCTCGGCGAGATCGTCTCGTGGCTCGACCGCGAGGGCAAGGGCCACGCATCGGTGAACTACCGGCTGCGCGACTGGCTCGTTTCCCGCCAGCGCTACTGGGGCTGCCCGATCCCGATCCTCTACTGCGAGCGCTGCGGCGTGGTGCCGGTGCCCGAGGAGCAGCTGCCCGTCAGGCTGCCCGACATCGAGGACTACACGCCGAAGGGCCGCTCGCCGCTCGCCGCCGCGGAGGAGTGGGTGAACACGACATGCCCGACCTGCGACGGCCCCGCTCGGCGCGAGACGGACACGATGGACACGTTCGTGGACTCCTCCTGGTACTTCCTGCGCTACTGCGACGCGCACAACGAACAGGCGGCGTGGGATCCGGCGGCCCTGCGCGAATGGATGCCTGTCGATCAGTACATCGGCGGCGTCGAGCACGCGATCCTGCACCTGATGTACGCGCGCTTCTTCACGAAGGCCCTCGCCGACCTCGGGCATCTCGACTTCCAGGAGCCGTTCGACGCGCTCTTCACGCAGGGCATGGTCACCAAGGACGGTGCCAAGATGAGCAAGTCGAAGGGCAACGTCGTCTCCCCGGCGTCGATCGTCGAGCGTGTCGGCGCCGACACGGCCCGCTGCTACATCCTGTTCGTCGGGCCGCCCGACCAGGACGCCGACTGGTCGGACGAGGGAGTCGAGGGCGTGCACCGGTTCCTCGGCAGGCTGTGGAGGCTCGCCGCCGAGGCAGCCGAGCGGACGGAGGACGCCGCCGTCGGCCTGACGCAGCCGTCCACGCCCGAGGGCGCGGACCTCGCGCTCCTGCGCAAGACGCACTGGGCGATCGAGAAGGTCAGCGGCGACCTTCGGCGCTTCGCCTTCAACACGGCGATCGCCGCCGTCATGGAGCTGCTGAACGAAGCCTCGCGCCTTCGCGACTCGGTGTCGCCCGAGGCGATGCGATTCGCCCTCGGCACCGCCGCTTCGCTTCTGTTCCCGTTCGCGCCACACGTGTCCGCCGACGCGTATGAGCTTCTGACCGGTGAGCGGGTCTGGGAGCAGCCATGGCCCGAGGCCGAGGAGGCGCTGCTCGAGCGTGAGGTCTACGAGCTCGTCTGCCAGGTCAACGGCAAGGTCCGCGACCGCGTGCAGGCCAGCGCCGACGCGAGCCCGGAGGCGCTCAAGGAGCTGTGCCGTGCCGCACCCAACGTCAGGGCGCACCTCGACGGTCGTGAGCTTGTCAAGGAGGTGGTCGTGCCTGGAAAGCTCGTCAACCTCGTCGTCCGCTAGACGGCCCAGGCGTCCCCGCGCCTGCATACACTCGGCGTGCGATGCCACGACTCAAACCCGCCTACCTGATCCACGGGGACGACCATGGCGCGGTGGCCGAGCGCCGCGCGGGCCTGCGCGCGCTCTCCGAAGCGGGCGACGGCGACGCCGCGAGCGTCGAGCTGCTCGAGGGTGATGCGGGAACGCCGGCCGGCGTGGCGCAGGCCCTGGCGACGATGACGCTGGCGATCGGGCGGCGCGTGATCATCGTCGAAGGGGTGGAGCGCTGGCGGGATGGCGACGTGGAGAAGCATCTTCTGCAGGCCATGAGTCAGATGCCGCCCGAGACGACGCTCGCGATGTTCGCGCGCGAGGAGTCTCGAACGAAGGCCCCGGCGGCGGTTCACGACGCCGTCAAGCGCGCCGGTGGCCAGATCGTCGCGCAGATGACCGTCAAGCCGTGGGAGCTGCCGAAGTGGGCGCGCGAGCAGGCGGCGCGCATGGGCCTGTCGCTCGACGCCGCCGCCGCGAAGGCGCTCGTGGCGCAGGTGGGCGAGCGCCAGCAGCGGCTGTTGCGCGAGCTCGAGAAGCTCGCACTCGAGGGCGAGCCGCCCGACGGGGGAGCTGTGAGCGGGGCCGCTGCCGGGTCATCGCCGGCGAGAGCGGTGACGGTCGCGGACATCGAAGGCCGCGCGGCCCACTCGGCGGAGTGGCGGGCATACGGGCTCGCAGACGCGCTCGTCGGCGGGAACCGCCGCGAGGCGGCGCGCTCCTACCTGCGCCTGCGCCAGCAGGGCGAGCGGCTCTCAGGCCTCACCTACCTGATGGCCCAGCGGCTGCGCGACGCGCTCGCCGCCTCGCTGCGCCTGCGCTCGGGCGAGCCCGTCGCAGGGCTGAAGCGAGATCTGCGCATGCCGGCGCGCGCGGCCGAGCGCTTCCTCGCCGACGTGGCCCGTACCGACCCCGAGCGGCTGCAGGCGGCGCTGGTGGCGCTCGCCGCCCTTGAAGTCGACTCGAGAGGTGGCGCGGTCCTGTCGGACGCTCGCTCGCCGCTTGCGGGCATGGGCGAGGCCACGCTCGCCCTGCGCACGATAGAGGCGATGACGGGCTAGGACGCTTTGCCGCGGCCGAGCAGGTGCGCCGCGCGTGACTTGCGGTGGGCGCCCGTGTTGCGGTGCACGGCCCCCCGCTTGACCGCCTTGTCGATCGTGCTGACGAGCTCCCGGTGCGTGGCCTCGGCGGCGGCCTCCTCCCCGCCCTCGACCTGTGCCTCCAGGCGGCGGAAGTAGGTCTTGATCGTGGAGGTGTAGAGGCGGTTCTCCAAGCGCTCACGCTCGGAGCGGAGGATCCGCTTCTTCTGTGAATGGATGTTGGCCATGGCTCGGTCGCGGCCGCCTGAGACAGTCCCGGGCGCGCCGCGGAGGGCCGTACTATAGCGGCCTTGTCCGCCGTGGCAGAACCCTTCGCCGAGGAGCCGCCCGCACCGCCGCCTCCCGGCGGCGGGGGTGTGGCCCGCAACACCGCGATCTTCTCCATCGCGACGGGCATCTCGCGAATCGCCGGCCTCGTCCGCGAAATCGTAGCCGCGAGCTTCTTCGGCACGCGCGGGCCCGCGTCGGCCTTCACGATCGCCTTCCAGATCCCGAACCTCGTCAGCAACCTGTTCGCGAACGCCGCCCTCTCGGCCGCGTTCGTGCCCGTGTTCACCGACCTGCTTCAGCAGGGGCGGCGCAAAGAGGCGCTGCGCCTGGCCTCGACCCTTTTCTGGATTCTGCTGATCGGGCTCGGCGCGGTCACCGCGATCTTCATCCTGGCCGCCGGGGTGATCATGCCGCTGTTCACCGGGCCGACGTTCAACGGGGCCCTCGACTCGCTGACGGTGGGCCTCTCGAGGGTGCTCTTCCCTGTCGTGCTGCTGCTGGGCCTCAACGGCCTGCTCGTGGGCGTGCTGCAGTCCTACGACCACTTCACGATCCCCGCGATCTCGCCGGCGGTCTGGAACGTCGTGATCATCGTCCTGCTCGTCGTGCTGAAGCCCCATTTCCATGGCGGCTACGAAAACGGCAATGAGATCTATGCGCTCGCCATAGCGATCCTCGTGGCCACGTTCGTGCAGCTGCTGATGGCGTTCGCGGCGCTAGGTCGCATCGATTTCCGCCTGCAGTTCTCGGTCGACTGGCGAGATCCCCGCATCAAGCAGGTGTTCGTGCTGATGCTCCCCGTCACGATCGGGCTGGGGATCGTGAACCTCGACCAGCTGATCAACTCGGTCTTCGGCACGCTGGTCAACAAGCAGGCGCCGCGCGCGATCGACAACGCATTTCGCATCTACATGCTGCCGCAGGGTCTCTTCAGCGTCGCCGTCGCGACTGTCCTGTTCCCGACGCTCAGCCGCATGGCCTCCCGCCGCGACGCGGCCGGCATGCGACGAGCGGTCGGCATCGGCATGCGCCAGATCAACCTCCTGCTGATCCCCGCCGCGGCGTTCATGATCGTCCTGTCGACGCCAATCGTGCGGCTCGTGTTCGAACGCGGCGCCTTCGGAGCGGAATCGACCCATTTCGTCTCGATCGCGCTCTTCTGGTTCGCCTTCAGCCTGCCCTTCGGCGGGCTGAACCTGCTGCTCACGAGGACGTTCTTCGCCGTCCAGAGGCCGTGGATACCGACGCGTCTGGCGGCGCTGAACATCATCGTCGACGTGATCGTGAGCATCGCTCTGTACAAGCCGCTCGGCATAGCCGGGCTGATCATCGGAACCGTCGCGGCGAACGCCGTGATGACCGCGCTGCAGCTCCAGCGCCTGCGGGCCGGGTTCAACGGCCGCCTGGAAGGCGCGCAGACGACGATGATCACGGCGCGCATCCTGCTCGCCTCGGCATTGCTCGCGGGCGTCTCGTGGGTCGTGTGGAAGCTGCTTCACTCGGCGCTCGGCAGTTCGCTGGCAGCGCAGATCGTCAGCGTTGGAGCTGCCGCCGCCGCGGGTCTGTTCGTGTACGCGCGCGCGGTGCTCGCGATGCGCATACCCGAGGCCCATCAGGTGCGCCGCCTGATCAGCGCCCAGCTCGGGAGGGCCTAGCCCGCCCCGCCCCGGAGCGGCGGGCACGGCGCACGCTGATCGAGGGTGATGGGTGACGGCCGGTCCCCGGCGGAAGACGGCATGTCGCCGGACGAGCCGTAGCTCGCCCGGTGCATCCGATCAGAGACCGCCGCTTACTACTTACGTCCCAGGACTGCGTGTCTTGCCTGGGCGGCGTGACACTCCCGACACCTGGACAGGCCGTCACGCTTTCGCCTGACGCGTTGCCGCGGCTGACCCCGCCGGTCCCGAAGGGGGAGGGGTCTTCGTCGAGTTGGCGATCCGCCGGACCATCAAGGTTATCGGGTCCCGCCGGCCCGGCCCGCCTTCTACGCTGTAGCAGCCCATGGACCAGGCACATATCCGCAACTTCTCGATCATCGCGCACATCGATCACGGCAAGTCGACGCTGGCCGACCGCATCCTCGAGCTCACCCACACCGTCGCCCCGCGAGAGATGCGCGCGCAGCTGCTCGACTCGATGGACCTCGAGCGCGAGCGGGGCATCACGATCAAGGCGCAGGCGGTGCGCGTCTTCTTCACCGCGCGCGACGGCGAGACCTACCAGCTGCATCTGATCGACACGCCCGGTCACGTCGACTTCACGTATGAGGTCTCGCGCTCGCTCGCAGCCTGCGAGGGCGCGCTGCTCGTCGTCGACGCCTCTCAGGGCGTGGAGGCGCAGACGGTCGCCAACACCTACCTCGCCGTCGAGTCCGGCCTCGAGCTGATCCCGTGCCTCAACAAGATCGACCTGCCCGGCGCCGAGCCGCAGCGGGTGGCCGGCGAAGTCAGCGAGCTGATCGGCGAGCCACCGGAGTCGATCCTGCAGATCAGCGGGAAGACGGGAGAGGGGGTCGGCGAGGTGCTCGAGGAGCTCATCGCCAGGGTCCCGCCGCCCTCCGGTGATCCCGAGGGACCGCCTCGCGCTCTGATCTTCGACTCGGAGTTCGACCAGTACCGCGGCGTGATCGCCTACATCAGGGTCGTCGACGGCGTCTTTCGCAAGGGTGGGCAGATCCGCGCGATGGCGACGGGTACGGAAGCGGACATCGACGACATCGGCTTCTTCAGCCCGCAGATGATGCCCACCGACCAGCTGGCCGCCGGCGAGGTCGGCTACCTGATCACAGGGCTGAAGGACGTCACGCAGCTGCGCGTCGGCGACACGCTGACGACGCGCGCGAGAAGCGGCGACGCCCGGCAGGCCACGGAGGCCCTGCCCGGCTACCGGGACGTCAAGCCGATGGTCTTCTGCGGCCTGTTCCCGATCGACTCCGACGACTATCCCGACCTGCGCGACGCGCTGGAGAAGCTGGTTCTCAACGACGCGGCGCTCTCATGGGAGCCCGAGACGTCGGACGCGCTCGGCTTCGGCTTCCGCTGCGGCTTTCTCGGGCTGCTGCACATGGACATCGTTCGCGAGCGCCTCGAGCGCGAGTACGACCTCGAGCTGCTCGCCACGATGCCATCGGTCGAGTTCGACGTGACGCTCACCAACGGGGAGGAGCTCGAGGTGCACAACCCCTCGGACATGCCCGACCCGGGAACGATCGCCGAGATCCGCGAGCCCTTCATCCGCGCCTCGGTGATCGCGCCGAAAGAGTTCGTCGGCGCGGTCATGGAGCTGTGTCAGGAGCGCCGCGGCGAGCACGCCGGCATGCACTACCTCTCGCCCGAGCGCGTGCAGATGACCTACGACCTGCCGCTCGCCGAAATCGTGCTCGACTTCTTCGACCAGCTCAAGTCGCGCACGCGCGGATACGCGTCGCTCGACTATGAGCTGAGCGGGATGAAGCCCTCTGATCTCGTCAAGCTCGACGTTCTGCTGGCCGGCGATCCGGTCGACGCCCTGTCGATGGTCGTGCACCGGGAGAAGGCCTACGAGATGGGGCGCTCGCTCACGGAGAAGTTGCGCAAGCGGATCCCCCGCCAGCAATACGACGTCCCGATCCAGGCGGCCATCGGCTCGCACGTGATCGCCCGCGAGACGGTCAAGGCGTTCCGCAAGGACGTCATCGCGAAGTGCTACGGCGGGGACATCACACGCAAGAAAAAGCTGCTCGAGAAGCAGAAGGAGGGCAAGAAACGGATGAAGCAGGTGGGTCGGGTGGAGGTTCCACAGGAGGCCTTCCTCGCGGTGCTCGAGCTGGGTGAGGAGTAGTTGCAGCGACGGACCTCAGCGACCGACTCGGCGGGAGCTCGCACGCGCCCGTTGCGGCCGCCCGTGCCCTTCAGGGTGCTGTTCGTCTGCCTGGGGAACATCTGCAGATCGCCCACCGCCGAGGGCGTGATGCGCTCGCTGGTCGCGCAGGCCGGCGTGGCCGATTCCGTGCACGTCGACTCGGCAGGCACGGGCGGCTGGCACATAGGCAGCGCACCCGACGAGCGCGCGACCGCGGCCGCGGACGCCAGGGGCATCACGCTCGCGGGTCGTGCCCGCCAGGTCCGACCCGTGGACTTCACGGACTTCGACCTGCTCATCGCGATGGACCGCGAGAACCTGCACGAGCTACGGGCGCACGCCGAGAGCGACGAGGAGCGCGCGCGGGTGCGGCTGCTGCGCGAATTCGATCCCGCCGCCGGCTCGGGCGAGCTCGACGTGCCCGACCCCTACTACGGCGCGCCGGGCGGCTTCGAGGAGGTGCTCGACCTCGTGCAGGCCGCCTGCGAGGGACTGCTCGCGCAGATCCAGGCCGGCGAGGTTCCGTGACGCTGCCGCCCGGCGCGAGCGCGGCGACGCGCGTCGGTGGAGGCGACATCAACGAGGCCTTTCGCGTGCTCCTCGCCGACGGCCGCGCTGCCTTCGTGAAGACGCGGCCCGATGCCATCCCGGGTGAGTACGCCGCCGAGGCGGCGGGTCTCGCCTGGCTCGCCGCGCCCGGCGCATTGCGCACGCCCGCCGTGCTCGAGGTCGGCGAGGACTACCTCGCGCTCGAGTGGGTGGCGCCGGGTCGCCTCGACGGCGCCGGGACGCGGGAGTTTGGCTCGGGACTGGCGGCGACGCACGGCGCCGGCGCGGAGAGCTTCGGCGCCACCGGCGCCGGCGCCACCGCGGGCTTTGGCTCCCTGCGGCTGCCGAACGAGCCGACCGACGACTGGGCCACGTTCTACGCCGAGCGGCGCCTGCGGCCGCTGGCACGCATCGCGCGCGAGCGCGCGGCGCTCTCGAGCGCCGGGATCGAGGCGGTGGAGCGCGTGTGCGAGCGCATGGACGAGCTGGCCGGGCCGCCGGAGCCGCCGGCGCGGCTGCACGGGGATCTCTGGTCGGGAAACGTGATGGCGGACGCCGACGGCAGGCCATGGCTGATCGATCCCTCGGCCTATGGCGGGCACCGCGAGGTCGATCTCGCCATGCTCAGGCTGTTCGGAGCGCCCTCCGAGCGCGTCTTCGCCGCCTACGAGGAGCTCGCGCCGCTCGCAGACGGCTGGCAGGAGCGCGTCGAGCTCTACCAGCTGCTTCCGCTGCTGGTGCACGCGCTGCTCTTCGGCGGCTCCCACCGCGCCGCCGCCGAGCGGGTCGCCATGCGCTACGCGTGAGCGTCAGGCGGTGGCCAATTGCAGCGGGCACCATTGCCGCGCCTACCGCACGCGGCTCGATCGATTCGATCTTCTCGAGGGCGGCGATCCACTCGTTTCGGGTATCGGGGCTTGACTCCCTCGGAACGGTTGACCGGTCGCGGTCCCGGGCGTAGCATCGGACTTTCTCTGCACTCCTCTTCAAAAGGAGGCCATGATGAGCACAGCAGGCACCGTCGTCTTGGTACACGGCGGCTTCGTCGACGGATCCGGCTGGCGTGAGGTCCATCGGCTGCTCAAGCAGGACGGCTACAGCGTCAGCGTTGTCCAGAACCCAACGCTGTCACTCGAGGGCGACGTCGATGCGACGAGACGCATCATCGATGCCCAGCGTGAACCGGTCATCCTCGTCGGTCACTCCTACGGTGGGGCTGTCATCACCGAGGCGGGAAACGATCCGAACGTGGCGGCGCTCGTCTACATCTCGGCGTTCGCTCCGGACGCCGGCGAGTCTGTGAACACGCTGATCGCAGATCCTCCGCCGGACGCGCCCGTGCCGCCGATCCTGCCGCCACAGGACGGCTTCCTGTTCCTCGACCGCGACAAGTTCCATGACTCGTTCGCCGCAGACGTCCCGGCAGACCTCGCGGCGTTCTGGGCGGATTCGCAGGTGCCGTGGGGGGTTGACGCCCTGGGCGGCACGATCGGCGAGCCGGCATGGCGAAGCAAGCCGAGCTGGTACCTCGTCTCGACCGAAGATCGGATGATCCCGCCCCCGGCGCAGCGCATGATGGCTGAGCGGGCCGGTTCGACGGTGACCGAAGTCGCCGGCAGTCACTCGATCTTCCTGTCCCACGCGGAGGAGGTGACAGGGATCATCGAGCAGGCCGCATCCGGAGTGATGGCGGCCTCACACTGAGCGAAACCAGGACGAGCCGTAACTTGCCAGCCGTCCCCGGAGGCGGCCCAGCGTCGGATTCGGGGGTATGCGCCCTCATACGCTCGCCGCGCGGCGGCGTCTGTACCTGCTCGCGCGGCTGGTCGTGGCGCGCCACTACCGCCGTCCGCTCACGCTCGCGGTCGTGGCGGGGGCGCTCGCCAGCTCTCCCCGCCAGGTGCAGCGGGCGTATGAGCAGTTCGGGGAGACGAGCTTCAGCGAGGACCTCTTCGCGCGCCGCATGACCGCCGCCGCCGACCTGCTGATCGAACAGCGCGCGCTCCCCGTCAGCGACATCGCACGGCTGGTCGGCTACGGCCAGCCCTCGCATTTCGCCTCAGCCTTCCGTCGCCGCTACGGAGTGTCCCCCGCGCGCTTTCGCGAAAGAGCGATCAGCAACGGGTAGTCAGGCCGCCGGGCCGGCTCAGACGTGCCGGAGCGCAACGCCCGTCCGCCGTGACCGTCGCGCCATGGTGACGGCTGTCGTGCAAGCGCAGGTGAGCGAAAGCGTGGAGAATGCCCGGCATCGGCGCGCCGGAAGATCATCGCCCGCAGGAGGCTCGTGGCGATGACAACACGGGCGCGTTGGCGGCGCAGTCGCGCACGCTGCGCAACAGCATCATCAGCCTCTCGATCTTCTTCGCGCTCGTCGTCGCCCTGCTGCTCGGCGTTCCCGGTCTGCGGGCGGCGGCGGATCACATCTCCGACGCCAACCTCCTGTGGGTGCTCGCCGGCATCGGCCTTGAGCTCGTCTCGATCGCGGGCTACGTGGTGCTGTTCGAGCTCGTCTTCGAAATGCTGGAGCGGCCCCTCGCGCTGCGGCTTGCGCTGTCCGAGCTCGCGGTGAACTCGGCCGTCTCGCTCAGCGGGCTGGGAGGGCTTGCGCTCGGCGCGTGGGTGCTGCGCACGAGGGGCGTCTCGCTGTCGCAGATAGCGCGGCGCTCGGTGCTGATCTTCGTGCTCACGAGCGCGGTCAACGTGGGAGCGGTCGTGCTGATCGGAGTTCCGATGTGGCTGGGCCTGCTGCCGGGCTCGACCAACCCGCGACTCACGCTGCTGCCGGCGGGCGCAGCGCTCGTGACGGTCATCGGAACGCTCGGGCTCGCCTCCTGGGCTCGTCGCGTGGCCTCGGCCAACAGGCTCGAGCATGGTCGGCTGGCCGTGGCGTTGCGTGCACTGAGCGAGGGTGTCTACGACGCGGTGCGGCTCATCGGCGAGCACGACTGGCGCCTGCTCGGCGCGGTCGCCTACTGGCTCGCCGACAACCTCGTCCTCTACGCGTGCCTGGCGGCATTCGGCCATCCGCCGTCGTTCTGGGTGGTGGGGATGGCCTACCTGGTGGGGATGCTCGCCAACTCGCTGCCCATCCCGGGGGGCTTCTTCGCCGTCGAAGGCGGCCTCGTCGGCATGCTGCTGCTGTTCGGCGCGCGTCCGGCGACGCAGCTGATCGCCGCCGTCGTCATCTATCGGGCGATATCGCTGTGGATCCCCGCGCTGATCGGGAGCCTCGCCTTCCTGCGGATGCGCCGCGAAATCGGCCAGCCGGCGCAGAGCAGCGTCTCGGCCTGACGGCGACGTGGCCAGCGCTCACTCGGTGAGGTTGCGTTCGAGCGCAGCGGCCGCGGCCGTGCGCTGGCAGATGTGCGCCGGCAGCGATTCGACGATGTGCGTGAGCCGCGCGTCCAACGGCCCCGAGAGTCCCGGGCAGTAGACGGGCGCGGGAAGCCGGCCGCTCGCCGAGCCAGGAGCGTTCAGCGGCAGCAGCTCGTTCGCCGCACGCAGCGCGTGGGCGTAGGTGTCGGAGAAGATGTCGACCGCCACCCTGCCCGTGTAGACCTCGATCGAGCGACCTTCGTCGTAGACGGTCGCCGGTACGCCGCGAACGGCGATGTTGGACTGGGGGCCGAGCGTGGCGTTGGAATGCAGCCGGTAGATCACGGTCGTGACCTGCAGCGGAAGCAGGCAGCTGCCGCCGCCGAAGATGCCTTTGCTCTGCACGCAATCGCCGTAGTAGACGCTGTCGCCGACCGTGTTGATGTAGCTCCTCAGGCCGTCGACCGCGGCGAGCGGGTGGTTCTCGAAGCTCGGCCCGACCCAGTAGATCCTGTAGTAGGGGAAGAGCTTCGCTTCGGCCAGCTCGCCGGCGGCGATCGCCCGCGGATGGCCGGTGCCGCAACCGGCGGCGAGCAGCGCTGCGCCGAGCAGCACCGCGGCCAGCGCCAGGCGTATGCGGCGTGCGCCAGCCCGGTTGCGCTGTTCGTCGCAGGCTGGTGTGGGGGGGGTCTCGCTCATCAGACGGGGGACGGCCTCGTCATTATCCTGGCGTGCCGATCTCAAGCACAGGGACCTCAGGAGCCGCCGACGGCTCGTACGGATACCGCTCAGCCATCTCGGCGGAAGTGCCCGTCTCCGGTGCGCCGGCACGCCGGAGCCGGGTCGGGCTCCGCGCGAGCAGGGGCAGGCTCGGCTTCTCGCTCGCGCCTGCGCTCGCGGTGCTGCTGCTCGTCGTGTGGCTGATCGCCGATCCGCGTACCCCCGATCTCGCCGCCCAGGTCTACCGCGTCGATCTGTTCCGCCAGCTCGGCTTCGCCGTATGGGACGAGCATTGGTACGCCGGCCACCACCTGCCCGGCTACAGCCTGCTGCTTCCCGCCCTCGGATCGCTGCTCGGACTGCGGCTCGTGGGCGTGCTGGCCGTGCTCGCCTCCACGCTCCTGTTCGAGCGGCTCGCGCTCGACGCCTACGGACCCTCGGCGCAGTTGGGCGCGGCGTTCTTCGCCGTCGCAGCCGTCTGCGACGTTTGGATCGGTCGCATCGCCTTCGCGGTGGGCGTCAGCTTCGCGCTCGCCTCCGTGCTCCTGCTCGCTCGCGGGCACCCTCGCTGGGCGGGCGTGCTGGCGGCGCTGTGCGCGGCGGCCAGCCCTGTCGCCGGCGCCCTGCTCGCGCTCGCAGCGCTGACTCGAGCGCTCGCCCAACGCTCGCCCCGCCCGCTGCTCGCGCTGGCCGTGCCCGTGGCGCTCGTGCTCGTCCCGCTCGCCCTGCTCTTCCCCGAAGGCGGCTTCGAGCCGTTTCCGTTCCGCTCCTTTCTTGCGACGGTGGCCGTCGTGCTCGCCTTCCTCTACGCGCTGCCGCCCGAGCAGCGGACGCTGCGCGTGGGAGCGCTCGTGTATCTGCTCGTCTGCCTGCTGAGCCTGCTCACACACACGCCGATGGGCAGCAACATCGAGCGCTACGGGGTGCTGCTCGCCGGGCCGCTGCTGCTGTGCGCGTGGGGCGGTCGCCCGACGCCGGCCGCGTCGGCCGCGCTGTGCCTGATCGCGGTCTGGCTGCTGTGGGGGCCCGTGCGCGAGACGGTCGCGGTCGCCGGCAGCGAATCGACGAGCGCCGCCTACTACCGGCCGGTCGAGCGCTTCCTCGCCGGCAATGACGGTGGGCCGGTGCGGATCGAGGTGCCGCTGACGCGCTCGCATTGGGAGGCGGCGCTGCTTGCGCCCAACGTCTCCCTCGCGCGCGGATGGGAGAAGCAGCTCGACAGCCGCTATGACCAGTTGCTGCTGTCGCCGGGTCTGACGGCGACCGCCTACGAGCGGTGGCTGCACGCGCAGGCGGTGAGCTACGTGGCACTCCCCGACACGACCCTCGATCCCTCGAGCGCCCAGGAGGGGCGGCTCATCCGCCGGGGGCTCCCGTATCTGCGACTCGTGTATGCCGGCAGCCACTGGCGGATCTTCGCCGTCCGCTCGCCGACGCCGCTGCTCAGCGGTCCCGGACGGCTGACGGCGCTCGGGAACGAGACGTTCACGCTGCGGGCTGCCGCGGCCGGGAACTTCATCATCCGTGCGCACTTCACCCGCTACTGGACCGTCGTCGACGGGAGCGCGTGCGTGGGGCGGGCGCGGGGCGGTTGGACGCGCGTCAGCGTCGGCTCCCCCGGGCGGGTGCGGATCGCGGCCCGCTTCTCGCTCTCCCGCGCGCTCGGCCTGGGCGGATCGTGCCGTCCCCTGGCCGCCGCCGGCGTCGTGGCCAAAGCCGCGCTCGCTCTCCCCTACCGGTTGCTGGTGCGGACCGTCGGCGCTGCGCCGTCGGTCGCGGTCGAGAACCGGGCGGCGGGCACGACCGCCTGGCGGCTGCCCGGTCCGCCGCTCCAGATCGGCGGCGCCGCCCACGGACCCGTCACCGGCTATGTCGCCGCACAGGCGATCGCTCCGGGCGAAAGGCAGGTCGTCTACGTGAACGCGCACGGTGCGCGCACGGTCACGCTGCAGGTGTTTCGCATGGGCTGGTACGGGGGGCGCGGCGGTCGCCTGGTGCTGCAGAGCGCGCCGCTGCGGGCCGTCCGCCAGCCGCCGTGCAGCCACCGCTCAGCGACGGGGCTGACCGAGTGCCGCTGGCATCCGACGCTCGTGTTCCCCATCCCGCGGGCCCTGCCGAGCGGCGTGTACACCGTCAAGCTGAATACCTCGGCGGGCGCACAGAGCGACTGCCTGTTCGTCGTGCGTGCGGCGCGGGCGCCGCGGCTGCTGGTCGAGATCCCGACGGCGACCTACGAGGCGTACAACGCGTGGGGAGGGGACAGCCTGTATCCGGGCGGGAGCAAGCGCGTGGGCGTCACGGGCGGCACGCAAGGCGTGGAAGTCTCCTACGACCGCCCGTACGACAGCCAGACGGGAGCCGGACAGTTCTTCATGCGCGAGGTGGCGATCGTGCGGTTCCTGGAGCGCTACGGCTATTCCGTGGGATACACGACGATCGAGTCGCTGGACCGGGAACCGGCGCAGGTCCGCGGCGCGCGCACGGTGATGGACGTCGGCCACTCCGAGTACTGGTCGCTGCGCGCCGCGCTCGCATTCGCGCGGGCGCACGGAGGTGGCGCGAGCCTGATCTTCATCAGCTCGGACACGATGGCCTGGCGCGTGCGCTTCGCGGCGGCCACCGCGGCCTCCAGCCAGCCGGGCGCTCCCGATCACCGCATCGTCGCCTACAAGGAGTACGCGTCGAGAGATCCCGACCAGGCGGAAGCGTCGGGCCTGTTCCCGCTCGGCGGCGCGCAGCTCGTAGGCAGCGCCTACGACGGCTGCATCACCCCACGGCTGCGCCGGGCGGGTCCGCCCGTCTACCGCTACTACGCGTGGAGCCCGGCGCCGGGCCTGCATCCGTCCTGGCTGTACTCAGGCACGCGCATCAGCGCCTCCACGCGCATCCCCGGGATCGTGGGATACGAGCTCGACCAGCGCACCGCCGCCTCGAGGCCCGGCACGGTGCTCGTGGGCTCCGGAGCCGCCGCGTCGTGCGCGGGAGCGAGCGAGCCGGCGCCCGCTCGCGGGTCGGTGGCCGAGAGCACCCTCTCCGGCGGCCGCCACGGTCTCGTGTTCGCCACCGGCACGCTCGGATGGCTGTACGGGCTCTCGCCCGTGCCGCAGGTCTCGCCCGACGCTCCCTCGGCGCCCGATCCGCGCGTGGTGGCGATGACGCGCAAACTGCTCGCCCGCGCGCTGTCTAGCGCGGGCTGAGCTCGTACAGTCCGCTGCTGCCGGTGAGGAAGATCGCGCGCCCGTCGCTGATCACGGGGTCGAAGGAGCCCGAGTCGAACTTGAAGGTGACGCGGCCGGTGGAGATGCCGAGACCGAACGTTTCCTTGTCGCCGAGGTCCGCGAAGTAGACGTTGCGGCCGATGATCGTCGGCGATCCCGAGATGCGCCCACCGGCCGCGTATTTCCAGGAGATCTGCCCCGAGCGGGCGTTGAGCGCGTAGAAGTGCCCGTCGTAGGAGCCGATGTAGACCGTGGGCCCCAGCCCGGGAGCTTCCGTCACGGCCGGTGAGGAGTAGACGTACGCGCCGGTCTGCACCGCCCAGTCGAGCCTGCCGGTGGAGGCGTCGTACGCGTACACGCGGCCGTCGGTGTTGCCGAGGAACACCCGCCCGTAGACGACGGCCGGGGTGGAGTAGAAGGTGCCGCTCCCGAGGAGGGCCCCTTCGGAGCCGCTGACCCACAGCGCGCGGCCGCTGTCCTCGGAGACGGCCTGCAGGTGCCCGGAGTAATCGCCGAAGTAGAGCACGCCCGCCGACAGCGTCGGGCTGGCCTTGACGGAGCCGCCGGCGTGGTAGGTCCACAGGACGTTCCCGCTCCGCGCGTTGACCGCATAGACGGTCCCGCTCTGCGAGCCGAAGAAGAGCTTGTTGCCGTCGAGCAGCGGCGAGGACTCGCTGGGGCTGGACAGGTCGCGATACCAGCGCGTCTTGCCGTCCTTCGAGTTCAGCGCATAGATCCTTCCGCCGCCGCCGCTGGCTGCGAGCAGCGTGACGTAGACGGTGCTCGAGCTGACAGCCGGCGTGGAGGCCGAGAGCGTTCCCAGCGATCGGGCCCAGAAGGTCTTGCCCGTGTACTTGTCCAGCGCGCTCAGCACGCCGTTGTCGCCGAGCTGGAAGATGTGGTTGCCGTGGATGACGGGCGGGAACTCGAGCAGCGTGTTGAAGTTGTGCGCCCAGATCTTCTTGAACGGGGGACGCACGCTGGCCTGCGCGGGGAAGAAGCGCGTGTGGTTCTTGGTGTAGCCGTAGAGCGGCCAGGCGAAGCGGTCAGGACCCTTCGTGGGCAGGGTGGGCGTCGGCTGGGGTACGAAGCGGGCGTGCGGGTGGTAGATGTTGCCGGTGCGGTTGCGCTCGTAGAGGTATCCGGCCAGCGCGAGCGCCGCCAGCAGGATGGTGAGCGCGGCCAGGCCAAGCTGCACTCGTCTGCTGAGGGGCCAGAGGCGCCTGGGCGGTCGATTCACGCGTGACGGGACGCTACTGCGTCAGGCAGCGAGCTTGCCGGAGGACGGAGGCTTGGATCCCGAGGACGCGGTGGAGCCGTCGCGGCCGGTGGCGCTCCGCGCACCGGCGGCGGCCTCCGAGACCTCCCGGTCGCGGTCGGCGTCGGAGGCAGCCATGGCGACCCCGCGACCCGAGCGGCGGGCCGAGCTTCCGATCAGGCGGACGAGCGTCAACGCCAGCATCCAGGCGAAGGCCAGCACCAGTGGCGGCAAGGTCAGCCCTGAGACGAGCGCGATCACGTCGTGGTTGGCGTTCAGCGACCAGTTCCAGAGGAGGTAGTCGCCGAGGGTGAGGCCAGAGACGAAGGCCAGGGGCCTGTATGACACGTCTACACCCTAAAGGGCTTCGGGGACGGACGTTGGCTCGATGGACGGGCATGGGCGGCGGCCACCTATGATCGCGTGCAATGGGCGGCCGAGGCGCCAGTTCGGAGATCTTCGCGGCAGATCTGCTGCGCGGGCGCGTCGGCATCGTGACGGGCGGAGGGACGGGTCTCGGCAAGGCCACCGCCCTCGAGCTGGCGCGCTGCGCCGCGACCGTGGTGATCGCCGGGCGCCGCGCCGAGGTCCTCCAGGATGCGGTCGCCGAGATCGGCGCCCAGGTGGGGGAGGGCGCCGAGCTTGCCTGGCTGACGGCGGACGTCCGCGAGAGCGACGAAGCCAGGCGTCTCGTCGGCGGCGTCCTCGAGCGACATGGCCGGCTCGACCTGCTCGTGAACAACGCGGGCGGTCAGTACTTCGCTCCCGCGGAGATGATCGCGGCGAAGGGCTGGAGCGCCGTCTGGCGGCTGAACGTGGGCGGCATGCTGAACATGTCCGAGGCGGCCTTCGAGCTGGCGTTCAGGCAGGCGCGTTCAGGGACGATCGTGAATGTCACGCTCTCGCCCCACCACGGCATGCCCGGCATGGCCCACTCGGGCGCTGCGCGAGCCACGGTCGAGGCGCTCACGCGCGAGCTGGCCCGCAGGTGGGAGGGGGAGGGCGTCACCGTGACCGCCGTCGCCGCCGGCCACTTCGAGACGGAGGTCCTCGCGAAGTACCCCGACTCGGTGCGCGCGGGCACCGCACGCTCGGTGCCGCTCGGGCGCATGGGCACGGCGCAGGAGCACGCGTGGCTCGTGACGCTGCTCGCCTCGCCGCTCGGAAGCTCGTTCAACGGCTCGACGGTCACGCTCGACGGTGCGCGTGACAACTGGGCCGGGCCGTGGCCGCCGCCGGGTCTCGCCGACGAGTCGGGCGAGGTTCCGACGGAGGCGCGGCGCTACAGCTAGCCGACGCGCGGAAAGCGGCGGACGGGAATCGAACCCGCGTCATTGCCTTGGAAGGGCAAGGCTCTACCGTTGAGCTACCGCCGCGCGTGCGAACCGTCCCCTGTGGGCTGTTCGCCGACGGTGACAGTTTGCACAAACGACGTCGCACTTGGCCATCTCGTCGAGCACGCTCTGCCAGCTGCGGTCCCTCAGGCCCTTGCCGACGCAGAAGATCTTCTTGCCGGCGCAGTGGTCGAACTCGAGCACGAGCGGGTCGTCTTCCCCACAGTCGACGCACGGGTGCGCCCTGAAGTAGTCGATGACGTATTCGGCGCGCTCGATCGCCAGTGCTCGCTTCCGGGCATGCGCCTGCGCCACATATCGCGAGCGGTTGGCGGCGTAGTGCTCCTGTTTGTAGTCGGCACGGCAGCGGACGCAATAGTTGTCTCTCTGGCGTCGAGTCTTGCGGCGCCATGCGAACTCGTCCATCGGCTTGATCTCGCCGCAGCGGCCGCAGCGCCTCAATTGCTCTGGGTTGTCGGCATGCTGGGGCACAGCGAACGTATGTTCGCAGCCGCCGGAGACGGCTTTGTGGCGTCGTGGGTCGTCGGTCAGCAGCGGATCCGTAGAATCGGATAGAGGCCACGGGGAGTGGCGCAGTCTGGTAGCGCACCCGGCTGGGGGCCGGGCGGTCGCAGGTTCGAATCCTGTCTCCCCGACTAAGAAAATCCCTGCAAAGATGTTCCTTTTGCAGGCTTGCGGAAAGGTTGGAGTCCGGGGCCGTATTCTGTCTGTATTCTATTTCAGCGGTCTGGAGGCCTGGTTTTGCGCTCGAGGTCGCCAGCGTTGCCGCCGGTTCAGACCTAGTCGCCCGATTAGAGGGTTGTTGGTTGTTGGACGGGGCGGGGGAGGGCCTGGGGCGCGGGGATTGGCTCGGGGATTAGGATCGCGGCTGGGGCCGGCGCGGAGCGCTCTCTGCGCTCCGCGCCGCGATCTTGGGCCGGACCGCGCACGAAACCGCCCACGCTGCAGCGCGTGGGCGGTCGGTCTCGCGTGGAGGTCGGGCTACGCGGTCAGCACCGATGCCGCGGCGAGGACCACCTTGCTGACGCGAAGGCCGAGGTTTTCATCGCGGGTGCCCTTGGGCCTACGTCCGAGCGGCACCCGACACTTTCGTGGTGCCGATCCTCTACTTGGAGCCCCGGCAGTTGCGCCGCGTCAATGTCGTCGTGGGACGGAGCGATTACCTCGGGGAGCGCTGGGCGCCTCGAGCCTACGTACCCCAGTTCTTGCGCGAGTCTCGTGCCTTCCTCAGCCACTCGGCGCGCGACGTTCTCCACGTACTTCTCCAGCCCCTCCGGGGCAACACTCACTCCGACGAAAGCGGCACGGAATGGCCGCCGCACCGTCAGGACCGATCGCGCTCCGGCCATCTTCCCCTCTCGGCGGCCTGCTCGATCGCGGTCCGACATGTGACCGCTCCTTCATTTGTTACACACCGCGTCGCGCGGCTAGTGAATGTCCTTTGAGACCGTGACGGCTCCGCGTCGCGGTCTCGCCGAGAGTTGTCTAGTTCCGGCTCAGCTATCGCTCGCCTAGATCGGATGGATCGCCGCTACCGCTCGTAGCCGCCGTCCATCCAGGCTTTGAATAGCTGGACCTGGTCATGCGACCAGGGCTGCTCGCCGCTGTCGCTCGGCGGCATGGTTCCGGTCGAGACCTGCTCGTAGACGCGGCCCGCGTTGGCAGGCTGGCTCATGTACGCGTAGTCGTCGAGCGAGACTCCCGCGTAGCTCATGTGCTCGATGTCGATGCTTGTGAACAGCGGCAGGATGTGGGTCTTGAAGCTGACGGTCATAGCGATCCTTTCTGTCCTGAGTTCGTGGCGGATGGGTGACCGCTGGGGACGACTCGCTGCTGGCGAGCGTCCGAGGCGTCGTCAGCGGCGAGTAGCTCCCGCACGCGGGGGATCACCTCGCGCCCGTAGAGCTCGATAGTGGCCATCCTCTGTTCGTGGGGGACGCGCCCAACGGCGTAGGCGAGGTCGAATCGACTGAGGCCGAGCCCGCGAATGGCGGCTGCCAGCTTGGTCGCGACGGTTTCCGGGGATCCGACGTATAGCGATCCGCCGGCGATCTCGGCCTCGAACTTATCCCTTGTGGGGCGGGCCCATCCGCGTTCGCGCGATGCCGCCTCGAGCGTCTCCACCCAGTACGGCCATTGAGTGCCGACCGCTTCCTCGTCGGTTCTGGCGACGTATCCGAGCGAGTGCATCCCGATCGGCAGCGGCGGGTGCCCGTACTCGTCGAGCGCGCGCTTGTAGAGCTCGACGTGTGGTGCGAATCGGCTCGGGGCCCCGCCGATGATGGCGAGCATGAGCGGCAGGCCGTAGCGGGCGGCTCGGATCACCGATTGCGGGCTGCCGCCGACACCGACCCATGTGGGGAGATGTCCCTCTGGGAGGGGGGGCTCACGTACTGGTCGGTGAGCGGCGCTCGGAAGGTGCCGGACCAAGTGACGGGTTGGTCGCGGAGCAGGCGTGTGAGCAGGTCGATTCTCTCCTCGAACAGCGCCTCGTAGTCGGCCAGGTCGTATCCGAACAGCGGGAACGAGTCGGGCAGCGAGCCGCGCCCGACGATCAGTTGTGCGCGGCCGTTGGAGACCGCGTCGAGGGTCGCGAACTCGGTATAGACCCTGACCGGGTCCTGCGTGCTCAGGACCGTGACGGCGGTGCCGAGCCGGATGCGTTTCGTTCGGCCGGCGATCGCGGCCAAAATGACATGACCTGCGGAGTCCATCATCTCGGGCCGGTAGTGCTCGCCGATGTTGAACGAGTCGATCCCGACGGTCTCGGCGAGGACGGCCTCCTCGATCGTGTTGCGGATGACGACGTCGCCGTCGAGCGGTTGACCTGACTCGTCAACGCTCACGAAGGCGGGCGTATCCAATCCGAACTCAAATTCGCGTGCAGGCATTGCCGATCCTTTCTAAGCGCGCGGACGCCCCGGCCAGCCAGCCGGAGCGTCCGATCTCAACGTGCCGCTGCCGCTTTCCCCGGTGACGGGAGAACCTAGGGTTGGTCCGACGAGGCCCCAGCCTGAGCAGGAACAGACAGGAAGTCCGGCGGCGACACAACCCCGGCCGTGAGTTGGGCGGTCACGTAGTCGGTCAGAAGCCCAGCGCTGCCGATATACGCGCCCGCGGCGGTGGCCGCTTCTGGCGACGCCCAGTACGGGGCCCACTCGGCGGTGACGGCCGCCCAGGTGATCGGCTTGGCACCGGCCATCGTCAGGCGGACCTTGGCGGACTCGTGCGCCTCAGTGCTCACACCGCCGGAGCAGTCAGTGACGAAGTAGACGTCAAACCCGTCCTTGATGGCTGAGAGTGACGACTGGGCTAGACATACCTCGGTCGTGAGGCCGGCAATGATCAGCTTCTTGCGGCCTGTCACCTCGACGGCAGCCCGCACGTCGGGGTGTGACCAGGCAT
This sequence comes from Solirubrobacteraceae bacterium, assembly GCA_035567055.1. GTDB lineage: Bacteria > Actinomycetota > Thermoleophilia > Solirubrobacterales > Solirubrobacteraceae > Palsa-744. The sequence goes on along the minus strand of DATMQX010000127.1, from coordinate 16,266 downwards.
TCGACGATGGGCGGTCGATTGGCGTGACTTCAGGGAACACGTCGCCGATCTCCTTGAAGATGGGGTCGACGAGCACGCTCCCCTGCGCACCGATCGTGGTCAGCACTGTCGGCACGCCCAGACTCTTCGCCACCCGCGCGAGACCAGCGACGTTGTCGATCAGCAGACCATGATCGATCGAGTGCACGGATAAGGCAACCGCCGGTTGGTGATCGATCAGCACCAGAACCGAGTTCTCGATTGTCAGCTCGTTGGGATTTTCCGGAGTGTTGGACATGACGTATCCTCGTTTCTGCTTGGTAGGAGTGGCCGGGCTTATGCCCTTACTCAGAGAAGCTCAGGGCTTCGTTTCGATCACCTTGCCGGACGGCGAGAGCACGTACCACAGGCCGCCGTTGATGTTCAGAGCCTGTCCGGTGGCGGCACCGGGAGCCGTATCCGAGACGAAGGTGTACAGCGGCCAGCCCGCGTAGGTGATGACCCGGCCCCGATCACCAGGCTCACGTTCGCGAGGCTCGTCAGGAAGTACAACGCGACGGTCTTGCGCCCGATCTGCTCGACATCCATGCCGCCGCGGCGCAGCGCCCATGCCCCGAGCGCCAGCCCCCCGGCGCCGCTAATGGGCAACAGCGAGTTAGCCGCCATCTCCGACATGGCGATCTGAAAACTGAGGCGCCAGCGCATCCGTGCGCAGAAGACCGCCCGGAAGATCAGCGCGTAGGAGAGCATCGACGCCAGCTCGAGCCCGATCGCGACCACCAGCCAGCCAACCGACGCGTGCGCGAGTCGTGAGCGCACCTCGCCAAGCCCGGGAGCCGCGAGCACAATCGTCGTGATCACAGCCGCGACGCCGGCCAGCTGCAACAGACGTCGACGGAGATGCCTGGGGCTGAGCTGATCGGGCATAGCCGCCGGCTCCTCAGCGCCCTGCGCCCGCCGCGCCCGCGAGCTGGGAGAGTCCTCCCGCAACCCCGGGCCTCCCGCCGGCGTGCTCACTTCAAGCGCGCCCCCGCCACGCGGCGGCGCCCGCGGTGACGGGTCTCGCCGAGAAGCTGCGTCGCCGCGTCGATCAGCGCCGCCGCGAGCACCGAGAGGGCGATGCGGTTCCCGAGACGCTCCGCACGAGCCATCAGCGGCTCCAGCTCGCTGGCCCGCAGGTGCACGTCAAAGCCGCCGTCGTCGAGGACCTCCAGCGCGCGGCGCAGATGGTCCGGAAGGTCGTCGAGGAGCTCGAACAGATCGACCCCGGCGTCCTGCAAGCGGTGCAACAGCGCGGGCACGCTCACGCCGCTGAGCAGGTGTCGGCGCGCGTAGGGCCCGAGCACCTCGACGAGGCGAAAGTCGCGATCCAGCTGCGCCACGATTCCCTCCTCGAGCAGTACCGTCCTCAGCAGGAGAGACAGGTCCCGGGGGATCCGCAGCCGGTGACGCCGGATCACGTCCAGCAGTGAACGGATGACCCCGCCTACGTCGAGCTCGCCGACCGCTTGGCCGACGTAGGCGTCGATCAGCGGCGCCAGATCGTCGCGCAACGCACCTCGGTCCACTCGCTCGCCGGGTCTCTCGACCGCGATCAACGCTGCAGCGAGCCGGTCGGGGTCACGACGGTCCAAAGCGAGCAGGATCCGCCGCAGCTTCGCACGCAGCCCCTCGTCCAAGCTGCCGACGATCCCGAAGTCGATGATCCCGAGTCGTCCGTCCGCGTCGATGAAGAAGTTCCCAGGGTGCGGGTCACCGTGGAAGAAGCCGTCGACGAACACCATCTTGCCCACCGTCAGCGCCGCGTTGCGCGCGAGCTCTTGACGATCGACACCGGCTGCCTCCAGCGCCCCCAGGTCTGTGATCTTCATGCCCTCGAGCCGCTCGAGCGTGATCACCCGGGAGCTCGTCAGCTCCCAGAACACGCGCGGTATTCGCACGGTGCCCTCGCCGGCGAAGTTCGCGGCGAAGCGCTCCGCGTTACACGCCTCGCGAACGTAATCGAGCTGGCCGCGCAGCTCGCCCGCGAACTCCTGCGAGAGCCCGATCACATCGAACGCCGCCGCCGCCGCAGATCGCCTGCTCGCGCGCGCCGCGAGGTTGGCGATGATCTCGAGATCGCGCTCGATCAGCTCGACCACGCCGGGCCTGCGCACCTTCACGACGACTCTCGTGCCGTCGTGAAGCACCCCCGCGTGCGCCTCTCCCACCGAGCCCGCCGCCAGCGGCTGCGGGTCGAACTCGGCGAACGCCGCGGTGCCGGCGCCGGCGAGCTCACTCTCGACGGTCTCCCGGATCGCGTCGGCGGGAGCCGGTGGCGCCGCGTCCTGCAGCTTTGAGAGCTCACGTCGGTAATCGGGCGCCAACAGGTCCGCGCGCGTCGAGAGCAGCTGGCCGAGCTTTATGAACGTCGGGCCGAGCTCCTCGAGCGCGAGTCGTAGCTCGCGCGCCAGGACGGCGCTCTCAGCCGCACGCTCCGGCTTGACATCGCCGTGCGCGCCGTGCGCCTCAACGCTCAGGATCCCGCCGAGGAGGTGCAGCCCGTGGCGGGTAACGATATGCACAATTTCGCGCTCGCGGTGACGCCTGCCGGGACCCGTCCGGCCCGCGAGCTGCTCCGCGTGCGCTGGCATCATCCCTGCTAGATCCTGCGGGGGCCCCGCCTCGAACAGACAGCGTCGATCATGCAGCCCCTCGCTCGCTAGCGCGATCCTCGGGGCCCGAGGCGCCTGCCTCGGACCGCGCCGCGCGGGCCCGCTCACGCGGGCCGCGGGTGACGGCCCGGGCGAGGTGCCCGCAACAGGGCGCGCCTGGGCAGCGCGCGAAGGACATCGCAAGGTCAGCCATGCGCCTGTCGCCGGCCTCTCGCGCGCGGCGCGGCAACAGCGCCAGCGCCACCGCGAGGCCCACGGCGCAGAACGCGGCAGCAACGATGAACCCTCCCTTGAACCCGTGCGTCAGCGCCAACCGCAGCGGCAAGCCGCCGTGCAGCGCGCTCGTCACCCTGGTCGTCGAAACCGAGGAGAGGATCGCAAGCCCCAGCGAGCCGCCTACCTGCTGGGTGGTGTTGAGCAGCCCCGAGGCCAGCCCGGAGTCGCCGGGCTCCACGCCGCTGGTGGCAGCGATAGTGATCGCCACGAACGACATCCCCGCGCCCACCCCGAGCGCAACCATCGCCGGGAGCACGTGGCTCGCGTAGTCGCCGTGACCGACGATGCGCGTGAGCAGCACGAAGCCGGCCGCCGAGACGAGCAGGCCCGTGACGAGCACCGGCTTGGGAGTAAACCGGTCGACGGCGCGCGAGGCCAGCGCCGCGGCACCGACGAGCGTTAGGGTCAGCGGTAGGTAGGCGACCCCGGTCTTGAGCGCACTGAAGCCCAGCACCTGTTGGAGATACAGCGTGCAGAAGTAGAACATCCCGAATAGCGCAGCCGCGACCAGGAACATCGTCGCATCCGAGGCGGCGAGGCTGCGGTTGGAGAAGATGCGCAGCGGCATCAGGGGATCCCGTTGGCGGCGCTCGATCACTAGGAACGCGGCGATCAGAACAATGGCGATCGCGAACCCCGCCAGTGTCCGCCCCGAGGTCCAACCCCAGCTGTCGGCCTTGATCAGCGTGAACACTAGGGCGATCGTGCCGAGCGTGATCGCGACCGCTCCCTCGGCGTCGTACCGCTTCGTCGCCGTCGACTCTGAGCGGCTCTCGGGGACGATCCGCGGAGTCAGCGCAAGCACGACGGCGCCGATCGGGACGTTGATGAAGAAGATCCAGCGCCAGCTGAGTAGCTGCACGATCACGCCGCCGAGCAACAGCCCGACAGCGCCGCCGGCACCGGCGATCGCGCCCCACACGGCGAGCGCGCGGTTGCGCTCCGACCCCTCGGCGAAGGTGGTGAGGATGATCGACAGGGCCGCCGGCGAGACCAACGCTCCCCCGAGTCCCTGGACGCCGCGCGCCACGAGCAACGTGGCCTCGGACTGCGAGAGCCCGCACGCGAGCGATGCGGCGGAGAAGAGCCCGATCCCGGTCACGAACAGCCGCCGGCGCCCGCGCCTGTCGGCGAGGCGCCCGCCGAGCAAGAGGAAGCCGCCGAAGACCAGCGTGTAGGCATTCAGGACCCACGACAGGTCCTGCTCGGAGAAGCCCACGGCGCGCTTGATGGTCGGCAGCGCGACGTTGACCACGGTCGCATCGAGCACGACCATGAATTGCGCCACCGCGACGACGGCCAGCACCGCGTTCGGGTTGATGTGTGCGGCCGAATGGGACTTGGGTGGAGCGGCGGCGGCAGCCATCAGGGCATAGCCGGGGCCCGACACGTCCCCAAACTCGCAGGGACGCGTTCGACCACACCCTGGCCCGCGAGGAGTTTCCCGACGAGCTGTCGCTCGGACGTGTGGATCTTGTTCATTCTCCGTCCTCCTTGGTTACGCAGGAACCGGGAGCCATGCGTACTGAGCTGAGGGTGAGGCCGGCGCGGCAAGCTCGCATCCTCCAAGTGGCTAGTCGCGCTCGCCGCTCGCCATGTAACGTCGGTGGCGGAGAGATGGCGATCAATTCCCTCATCGGAGGACGCGCCATAGAGCTGCGGGGCCGTCGCGGCGAGCGCGAAGCGCTTGAGGAGCTGATCGACGCTGTCCGCGGCGGGCAGAGCCGGGCGCTGGTGGTGCGTGGTGAGCCCGGTGTCGGCAAGACGGCGCTGCTGGAATACGTGGCAGACCGAGCGTCGGATTGCCGTTTGGTCCGTGCTACCGGCGTGCAGTCTGAGATGGAGCTGGCGTTCGCGGGGCTGCATCAGTTGTTGGCGCCCCTGCTGGATCACCTGGAGCGGCTCCCGGCGCCGCAGCGGGACGCGTTGCTTACCGCGTTCGGCTTGTCTCCCGGGTCGACGCCCGATCGCTTCCTGGTCGCTTTGGCGGTGCTTAGCCTGCTCTCGGACGCTGCCGGGGAGCAGCCCCTGATCTGCCTGGTGGACGACGAGCAGTGGCTCGATCGCGCCTCGGCGCAGGTCCTCGCGTTCGTTGCGCGTCGCCTGCAGGCGGAGTCGGTCGGCGTCGTGTTCGCGGCGCGCGTTGCGAGCGACGACATCGCGGGATTGCCGGAGCTCGTGGTTGAGGGTTTGGGCGAGGACGATGCGCGCGCACTGCTGGACTCGGTGCTGACCTCGCCCCTGGACGCGCAGGTCCGCGAGCAGATCGTCACCGACACGCGCGGTAACCCGCTGGCGCTGTTGGAGCTCGCAGGGGGCCTGACGCCGGCGGAGCTCGCGGGCGGGTTCGGACTGCCCGGCGGAGTAGCGCTCTCGGGTCGGATCGAGGCGAGCTTCCGCCGACGGCTCGACGCTCTTCCGGGCCAGACCCGCCTGCTGCTGGCGCTCGCCGCGGCTGACCCCGTTGGCGAGCCATCCCTGGTGTGGCGGGCAGCCGAGCGACTCGGGATTGACCCCCAGGACGCGACGCCTGCAGCCGAAGCCGACCTGCTCGAGATCGGCGCACGCGTGTTGTTTCGTCATCCGCTGGTGCGCTCGGCTGCCTACCGGTCGGCGTCACTTCGGGAGCGGCAGGACGTGCACGGCGCCCTCGCTGATGTCACCGATCCGGAGAGCGATCCGGATCGCCGCGCGTGGCACCGCGCTCAGGCGCAAGGCGCTCCCGACGAGCAGGTGGCCGACGAGCTCGAGCGCTCGGCGGGCCGAGCGCTGGCCCGCGGGGGACTGGCCGCGGCGGCCGCGTTTCTGGAGCGCGCGGCGACGCTGACGCCCGAGCCTGGGCGCCGCACACAGCGCCTGCTCGCGGCCGCCAGGACGAAGCGCGACGCTGGCGCGCTCGACGAGGCGCTGGGGCTGCTGGTCGCCGTCGAGGCCGGACTGCTCGACGCGCTCCAACTCGCCCGCGTGGACCTGTTGCGCGGACAGATCGCATTGGAGCAGCGACGCGCCGCAGACGCAGGTCGCCTGCTCCTGGGCGCCGCCAGACGCCTCGAGACGCTCGACGCCGGGTTGGCACGCGAGACCTACCTCGAGGCGCTCGGAGCCGCGATAGGCAACGACCTTGACGTCCCCGGCGGCGCGCTGGAGGTCGTCGAGGCAGCGCGCGCGGCGCCCCACGATCGCGCGCGGCCGAATGCGACCGACGCCCTGCTCGACGCCTTCGCCACGCGGCTGACGGACGGGTTTGCGGCATCCGCGCCACTCCTGTCACGTGCGCTCGAGCTGATGCTGCACTTGGATCTCAGCAACGAGGAAGTCCGTCGCTGGCTGTTTATCTCCGGAGGCAGGCCCGGCATGATCGTCGCGGTCGAACTGTGGGACGCGGGGTCTCTGCACACCCTCGCCGCTCGGCAGGCACGGCTCGCGCGCGACACCGGCGCGCTCGTGAACTTGCAGTTAGCGCTGAGCTTCCTCGCTCGAAGCCATCTGCTCGCGGGCGAGCTGACGGCAACGGCTCAGCTGATCGAGGAAGATCGTCTGATCGCCGAGGTGAGCGGGAACCCACCGCTCCGGAGCGCCGAGATGACGCTCGCGGCGTGGCGAGGCCAGGAGGCGCAGGTGTCTGAGCTGATCGACGCCGCCTCGCAGGAGGCAACCGCGGACTGGCGGATGGTGAGCTCCTACGCGCGCTCGGTGCTCTACAACGGCCTCGGACGCCACGACCTCGCGCGGGAGGCCGCGTGGAGCTCATTCGCAGGCGATCCGGTCGGGAGCGGGCCAATCCTCCTACCCGAGCTGGTCGAGGCGGCGGCAAGGACCGGTGATATGGCGAAGCTCGAGACCGCGCTCGAGTGGCTGTCCGAGCGCACGGGTGCGATCTCCAGCGAGTGGGCGCTAGGAATCGAAGCGCGCACCCGCGCGCTCCTGGGCGAGGGTGAGGCGGCCGAGCGCTCCTATCGCGACTCGATTGTGCACCTCGCACACGCCCGTACGCGCGTGGAACTCGCCCGCTCGCACCTGCTCTACGGGGAATGGCTGCGACGTGAGCGCCGTCGCGTCGACGCGCGCGAGCAGCTGCGGACCGCCCACGAGATGCTCGCGACGATGGGCGTCGAGGCGTTCGCCGAGCGCGCCAGGCGCGAGCTCGTGGCTACCGGCGCGAGAGCGCGCAAACGCACCGTCGAGACGCGCGACGAGCTCACCGCCCAAGAGGCCCTGATCGCGCGGCTCGCCCGCGACGGACTCTCGAACCCGGAGATCGGCACGCGACTGTTCATTAGTCCGCGCACCGTCAAGTACCACCTGCGCAAGGTCTTCATCAAGCTCGGCGTCAGCTCGCGCAACGAGCTCCACCGCGTCTTGCCGAGCGACCCGACCTCCGCACCGCCACTCTAGCCGCGCCCGCTCGCCGGCGTTCCCGGTCGGCACTCTCCAGGCCGCGGCGGTCATTCGCACTGTCCACGGGCGGATGCGAGCCGGCCCGACGCGAATGACACTCGCCGCGATGTGTGCACCCAACACCGACGAGCCCACGCATCTGGGAGCCATGCATTGAGCATCTGGTCGAACACGCCGATGCAGACGCGGTTTCGGACGATCGACGGGTTATCGATCCGGTTCGCCGAGAGCGAGGAGCGGGACGATCACGCCCTCCTGTTGAGCCCTTGGCCGGAGAGTCTGTTCGCCTTCGAGCCAACGTGGGCGCTTCTCGCCGAGCACACGCATCTGGTCGCAATCGACCTGCCGGGCTTCGGCCATTCCCAGCGACGCGATGCACTGCTCTGCCCGCGGGCGATGGGTGAGTTCGTCATCCGCGCCGCCGGCGCGTTCGGGCTCGAGAACCCACACGTGATCGGCCCCGACATTGGCACTGGAGCCTCGCTTTTCGCCGCGGCATTGCATCCGGGCCGCTTGCGCAGCATCGTCGTCGGCAGCGGAGGCGCGGCGTTTCCACTCGAGCTGGGTAGCGTGCTGAAGGAGTGGGTCGAGGCCCCCGATCTCGAGGCCTACCGGAGAGCTGACCCGCGCGAGATCGTCGGCCCCGCCCTGAACGCCGGCATCGAACGCTACGCGCTACCCGACTTTGTCCGTGAGGACTACCTCTCCTCCTACGAGGGCGACCGCTTCGTCGAGTCGATGCGCTACGTGCGAACCTACGCGGCTGAACTCCCGGTTCTCCGCGATCTGCTCCCGCAGATACAGACGCCGGTGCAGATCATCGCTGGTGCGCGAGACGCGGCGGTGCCGCCCGTCAACGCCGAATTTCTCCATGAGCGGCTGCCCAACAGCAAGCTCGATGTCGTCGACGCGGGGCACTTCACGTGGGAGGACGCCGCTGACGAGTACGCGGTGCTCATTAGGAGCTGGTGGAGCGGAGGATACGCGACCACCGGGTCTGCATCATGACACCGGGACCTCGTCGGTCGCACACCTCTAAAGAGAACCTTGCCCGGGCGCTGGGCGAGCTCGCTCCGGATCAAATCCGACAACTCGGCGCCGCGATCTGGCGGCGGCAAGTTGCATCGCGCCGACGTTACGGCGCAAACCGGAACGACGACTGGACCATTGGCGGATGCGAGCGCGCCGCGGCGGCTCCAGGCTCGACGCATGAGACGCGAATCACGAGCCTTAGCATCCGTCCGAGCTTCGCTGCTCACCGCGGGCGACCACGAGGGAAGTCACGCCGACCGACCTATAGAAGGCCCACAGATCGACGAAACCCTGTTCGGCTCAGCGCCAACGGTCCGAGGCGCCCGATCTGCTGACGCGCCGGCTTCAATGATCGATCCCGTCAGCTACGCCGAGGTAATGAGGCGCCTCGGACTAACGATCCGCGTTCTTAGCGCCGCTCTGGTAGCGCTCATCATCCGCAGCCTCGTCGACGGGCTCAACCTCGCGAACACCGTGATCGGAGCTCTCGTCGTACTGATGCTCCTTGCCGCGGTGGTTCTATCGCGCCAGGGAGGCTGGCTGAGACCGCGCGAGCCGGCGTTGGCGCCAAACGGCACCCGGCAGCCTCCGAGCGCGCCGCCGAAGCGCACTGCGACGGGGCGACAGCGTTGAAGAAAGCAATCGGCGGTGGTTACGGGAAGCCAAAGCGACTCAAACCGTCTACCGGGTCGGCCTCAGGACAGGACGATGAACCTCAACTGCCCGGGTCCGGGCATACCGGCGAGTCCAGCAACCTGCAGGACCCGAGACAACACGCGACAAGGAGCGTGATTCCGATGACCGTCCAAGCTGCAGCTACCAAGCTGGACCTCGTAGTGGTCCAGTTCGCCGGAGAGGGCACCGCGGTGTCTCGATATGCGACCGCGAAGGACCGCACGGCAGACGCCGCGTGGATGCACGAGGTCGGCTTCGTCGAACGCCACCACAATGGGCGCCTGCTGCTGCGCGGAATGTTCGCCGGGCACTATCTCGACGTCGACGAGAGCGACCACGTCTCTCAAAGGGGGGCGGGGGAGGGTGCTGTCGCCGGCGGCCTGATCGGCGTCCTCGCGGGCCCCCCGGGCATCGCCGTCGGACTTGCCGTCGGCGGGCTGCTCGGCTCACAAGCCGGCGAGGCGGACGAAATCGAGAACGAGCCGCGGGCGCTCGCGGACCAGCTACGCGCCGCGATACCCCGCTCCTCATCCGCGGTGGTGCTCATCGCGCCCCCACCCGAGGTCGACGAGATGGAGGACTCCCTCAGCCCCGGCGCGCAAGCCATATTCCGGCGCAGCCTAACTGCAGACGAGCAAACAGCGCTCAACGCTTCGCTGGACGCGGCGACGCCTAAAGCTCCCGAGGGCTAGGGCTGCCGCGACCCCCGAGGGGCACGGTTTCGGCCTGAGCTGACGACCGAAGAGTGGTGGACGAAGACGGGGAACAAAACGGGGAACAAACTGAGCGAAACTGTGCGACTCGCAGGAGTGCAGAACCCAATGAATATGGGCGCTTTCGCCTGACCAGACTCCGGTTCGGGCTGTTGTGGTCCAGGCGGTCGGGGGTTCGAGTCCCCTCGCTCACCCTTACTGAATTACCTGCAAAACGGCTATTTTTGATTTTTGTCTCATGCCGTGGCCACCCGGGAAGGCAGCTGGGGTCCAATTGGGGTCCAATGTTTCTGAGCGGTGGTGTAAGACACCCCGCTTTTTCATACGAGGGCCGTCGCCGACCATTCGCGACCGGAGCACTCCACGCTGGCTGACTTGCCGGAACAGCGCCGCTCTTGGAGCCGGCCCCCGGGCTGGGGGCCGGGCGGTCGCAGGTTCAAATCCTGTCTCCCCGACTGATTGACGAAAGACGCAGGTACGTGCAGGACGGTGCAAGAGCCCGGCAAACGTTGGCGACTTGGGCTAATCCGGGGTGCAACGGGGTGCATCCCGGACCCATGCTGTGTCGGGCTCTCTCGGGCCTATCGAGTGGAAGACGAGTGCAGGCTGCACTCGTAACGGGCCTCCCGTTTGGCGCGGTCGCCCGCAATAACCGCAGTAAAGCCCCGCCGGAGTCCGTGTGGCTAGCTGTCGCCACGGATCTTCTGGAGGATCCGCCGTCGCACCGCCGTACGCTCATCATCTGCAAGCTCAACCGCGTCTGGCTGCTCGATAGCACTGAGCCGGGCCAAGGCACGGTCGCAGATGGCCTCGTATTGGTCGAGCCGTTCGGCGATCGCGGCATAGGTTACGCCGGAGATGATGAATCGGTGGATGACCACTCTGCTCTCAAGTGGCCGCCGAGGTCGAGTCGATACTCCTCGCATGAGGCGGCTCGTCGCTACTGCCGTTCCGCTTTTGCTCAGCGCTGGTGCGCTGGTCTTATCGTCATGCGGCAGTGGCGGGCCATCGAGCGTCGGCAACGCCGCGAGCACGACCGCCCCGGAAACCAACAGCACGAACACTCCCGACGCCGGCGGGTTTTCCGGGGAAGGCTGCACGAGCGGTCCAGCCGACGCCAACGTGCGGGTCACGATCTTCGGCGGCGAGTCGTGCGCTCAGTGGGATAAGACGCAATCGGTGTCCGGCACGTTCTGGCGGGAAGCGTCTTTCCCGACCTCGAATGACGAGCAGCTTGTCTGTTCGATGGAGGGTCCGGGCGGCCGCACGCTTATCGAAGTCCGCGACACCGGAGAACACTTCTACGGCAACCGCGTTTGCGCCAGCCTCACGTCCGAAGGCTGGCACGATGCCGAAGGGCCGGGAGCAAAGATCGAACAGTCTCGAAAGGGCAGTGAAGCGCAAGCAAAGGCCAAGTCCGAACAACGCGAGGAACAAGAAAGAGCCAGGGCCAACAAGCGGGAAGCGGAAGAACGCGCACAAGAAGAACACAAGCGCGAAGCCGAAAACAAGAAGCAGGAAGCAGAACAGCACGCCGAACTCGAAAAGCAGGAACGGGAAAACCAAGCGCAAGATCGCAGGAGCGAAGAAGAAACCAAGAAACTCAAACGCGAAAGCGGCTAGCAATCCTCGCTCTGCGTGGGTTGCTGGGGTTGGCTTCGTTGGGCTCGTTGCTGGGGTTGCGTCTACAGACGCCCGTCAGTGTCTGTGATCCGACGGCGCCGTTGGAGACGGCCCTGTTCCTTTGTTCAGCGCTCGGACAAGCGCTCGCCCGCTGAAGTAGATCAACCAAGCGCCAAAGAGCCAGGCGACGATCTGGCCGGCGTCCCAGCCAACCGTGCCGTGCAGTCCGCCCGCGAGAACGGCAAAGCCGTGAAGCACAATGAAGACTCCCCAGGTGAGGCCTAGGGAAGCAAGCACCCGGCGTTTCGTCATTGCGGCGTGTATCGGCGTCTCCGAGCGAAGCTTGAGAACGCAGGCAGTCACAGCTCTGCGAGGGCTATTGGGGTTGGCCTCGCTGGGCGTCAGCGCATCATTCCCAGCAAGGTCGTCAACGCCCTTGCTCCGTGGGGAGTTCGGCTAGAGCGGCGGCAACGTCGGCTGCCCGATCGATAGTCGGCGCGCGAGCCTCGCTCAGCCAGCGCGCGAGCCAACGGCACGCCCAGAGGTCGAAGGTGTCAGGCTCCGCAGCCACCAGCGGCAGCAGCCGCGGCGGAGCTTACGCTTTGATCTCGAGCGCTTCTTCGTTGGTGATCGTCGATTCGAAACCGAGGCCGGCTCGTTCGTACGCCCCGCCATTCGCGCTCACTTCGAGGTTGCAGATTTTGGTCGGAGTGCTCTGGAAGCTTTGCGGGCTCTGCACGCCTTTGGACTGGCTGAACGCCTCGTTGAAGCTCGTGCTCATCAGGTTCGGGGGTGAGAGCGTCCCGATCGTGCAGTCGTTCCCGTTCGGCGTTTTGGCGCTCACGCCGAGCTTGACCAAGACAGCACCGCGCCCGCATTCGTATTCGAGGAACGGACCTTTGGCTTTTTCAGGCTGCAGCTTGATCCCCACGACCGGCGTTTTCGTTTTTTCGCCGGAGATGTAGCCGAAGGATCCCTTCAGAGAGCTCGTCACGAATTCTTCGGGTTCCGCTCCTTTCGTCTCGCATTCGACGAAGGACGGGAGTGAGCATCCCGTGAACCTCATGACGAGTTTCTGCACGCCCGTGATCGCACCGAGCGTTTCGCGATATTCGCCGATCGCGGACTCGGCTCTGCAGACGATTTTCGTTTCGGAGGTCGCGAGCACGACTTCTCCGCCGGACGCTTTGAAGGACTTCCTGGGCGCGCCCTTCTTGAATTCGAATGCTTTTTCGGACGCGTGCGACCCGGCTTTCTGGGTGCAGTTGTCGTCCTTGTATTTCCCCGTGCCCGGCTGCGCGACGCAGCGCCCGACTTCGGGGACGCCCCAGGCGATACCGGCCAATGCGAAGCTGATCACGCACGTCGACATCACGAACAAGGCGACGTTCCGAGGGCGTATCACGTTGGCTTCACCCAAGGTCGCATGGCCCGAGCCTACCGGATTGGGAGACGGCCGGCCCAGGCGTCGAAGTCCGGTTTCCCCGAACTGCCGGACTTCCTTGTCGGCCTGACGAGCCTTGGTGCGACCGCGTATATCGCGAACAAGTGGGCGGCGCATGACGCGGCACCGCACATCGAACGCGTCGTCCCGGACCGCGGGAAAGAGGGCGACTGGATGATCGTCTACGGCAGCAACCTGCTGACGGTTTCCAGGGCGGCAAGAGGCTTGGGACGACCGACCCTGCCCGGATTCTGTTCGGCGGCCCAGCCGAGGTAGAGGTATCGCCGAGCGATGCGGGAGCCAACGCGAGCCTGTCGGGAAGCGACTACATCCGCTTGAGAGTGCCGGCGCCGGCTGTTGCGATCCCCGCCGGTGAAGCGGCCGAGGCGGACATTGCCGTTCGCGATCCGTTGGGCGTCACGTCGGACAACAGCGTGCCGTTCAAAGACTTGGGCTGAACGGCCGTCGGTGCGCGCTCATGTTCGGAGTGGGGCGGCGAGCACGGTGATGGGCATCGAGGTGGACTCGATGCCGTTCGATATCAGCGACAGCCGCCCCGCGCCGGCGGGCAGGTTTGGCACCGAGACCTGAGTGCTCACGACGGCGCTCCCCGTCGCCACGCCCATCGTCGAATGGTCGTGCGTTCGCAGATAGGAGATCCTTCCCGTGGCGTCATCCCGGACGCGCGCGAGCGGGTAGTTGGTCGCCATCTGCGCGTCGTCCCCGTAGGAGTTGGCCTGTGATAACCCGTTCAGCTGTGTGCCCCGGATTTCATACGTCCCTCCGGGCGTGATCTCCGATGGCGCGCTTACGATGGTCGGCCGCCAGCTCTGCCGCGCTGAGCCGTCGGGTTTGTAGACGTAGAGCTGGCTGGTGCACGCTGAGAAGAGTGCCTCGCCTGTCGGCAGGAGTAGCAACCGGCAACTGAATGTGAACAGGTCCTTCGCGCTTTCCGGGGGCGTCACCTCGTTGAGGCTGGCGCCGTCGTACTCGAAGAACCGCGAGGGCTCGCCCGCGTAGCCTTTCTCGAGTCCGGTTTCCACTTCGTGGCCCACGACGCATAGCACGTTCCCGTTGGGTAACAGGCAGGCGGGTGCATCAACGGCGCCTGGCATCTTGTTACCAGGGTCTTCTGGGAAGTCCGGCCCGGCGGCCCATGTTCCTTCTTCATTCGCGGCAGCCGGCGGAGAGTAGAGCGCCGTGTGTCCGGTCGCACCGATCGCGAATACGTTCCCGTTCGTCATCAGGATAGCTGGCCCGATCTCACTCATAGCTACGTCAACCAGCTCGTGTCCCGCGGGGATGCTCCCCGAGGCTTTCCATTCCGGATTCGCAGAGTCGATATATCTCTCCGCGTTTGGGTGGCCGTAGACCTCGACCGAGAGCACGCTTCCGTCCGGGAGAAGTGTCCAGGTCTCCTCGGCGCTCTGGTCGTGCTTGTCCGGGCCGGCGGTCCACGTGCTTGTCGCCGGGTCGAACAGTGCCGTCTTTGTGCTTTTGATGTCGCCGATCAGGACTCGGCCGTCCGGTAGCACACACGAGGGGGCATCGCCGATGTTCGCCCAGCCTTCGGGCGTCGGCAGGCTGGTCCATGTATTCGCGACCGAGTCGTAGATCTCGGCGGCCAGGATATCGGCGGATTCGCCGGCGTTCCACTCGCCCCCGGCGACGAGCACCCGACCGTCTTTCAGCACGGCGGAGACGAAATACAGAGGGGCATTCAGCGGCCCGTGCTGGCGCGCAGGGACGTTGGATGGCATCGAAGCCAGCTGGGTCCATGTGCCGTTTGCGTAGTCGGACGCTGTGTCCGGGGCGAGCGCGTACCAGTCGGCCGTGTTATACGCATGGCACATCACACGCCCGTCGGTGAGAAGCAGCATCGTGTCGATGCTGGGGGAGGGTGGTGGGTTTGCGACCGTTCGCCAGGGGCTCGGCATCAACGCCATGTCCTGTCTTGACGTTGGTCTCGGAGGCGAGCCACTCGAGTACTGCGTGCCAGCGGCATCCGCCGTGCCCTCGCGGCGCGATGAGATCGCCCAGCCACCGCCGTCTAGCCTCCCGAGGTTGAGTCTTCGGAGGAGAGAATTCGCTCAGCCGGTCCCCTGAGAGATGCCATGAGTTCCTGCTCGGAGTACTGACGGCCAGCCTCTAGGAAGCTGGGTGCCGGGGATAGTGGAGTGAGGATGTGGGAGCGGCCGGCGAGCCAGGTCGCGACGACGTACAGCGCCGGCACGGTTAGCAGGCGCAGCTCGAAGTCCTCGCGGGCGAGCGCAGGAAGCGCCGCGAGCTGGTCTATCGCGGCAGTGGTCGATCCGACATACGGTCCGGCGTTGATGATCGGCGACGACCCGGTGTCATCGCCGAGCTCGGCGCTCGCCACGATGCGGTCCTTGACCGCGACGAGGAAGCGCCACCCGGCGGGTTGCGCTTCCGCCAACCCTTTTACGGTGACAGCTTCGAGGGGAAGCGTGAACGTGCGATGGGGCGCAACGAGGGCGAGATCCTCGGCTGCAGCGTCCCGAAGTGCGGGGAACGCGCCGTGCGAAGCAAGGTGGCTGACCTGCGCGGCAGCTGTCCTTCGCACGATTTCAGGGGGCTCGAGTGGCCTAAGCGGCATTGGCTGCTCGGGTGTCGAATGTGGGAATCATGGCCTATGGTCGAGTCCAGTAGGTGTGGGTCCACGTGCCGCTTGCCTGATAGCCGCTCCTCAGTGTGCTGTAGGGAACGTCCGACGGGCCATACCACGGATCCTCTACGTGGACGTATGGCTCGGGCAGCTCACGGTAACCCCCGATCGCCACGAAGTGAGCGCCCCCGCCAGCCCAGGCGACGCGGACGCCGAGGGGGCGCCGCGCGTCGATCTCGCTGTCGACGGTCTGGAAGTCTGCGGCTTCCGATGCCATGTGGTCGAGATGACCTACCGCGTTCAGAGCCCGGTCCAGGAAGCCGTAGACGTTACAGACGCCGGCCCCAGCGCTTCCGCAGCAGTCGGTGCGGGCCAGGTTCGAGTTCGCGATCTCGCATTGCGTCCACCCCGTGTCGTCGTCGTAGAAGTGAGCGACGCCGTCGCTCGTCGCCGCCCAGCACCAGTTGTCCTGCTCTTGGTGGGGCACTTCGAGCTCGAGACGATCCCACATCAGATCGTCGATCAGTTCACCGACCCCTACGAGGTCGATGATGGAATACCGGATCGACCAGAGATCGTTGCTCACGTACTCCCCAGTCTTTCCCTTGAACGCGCTCGTTTCATCAGGCAGCGTTAGAAGCGGTCCGAGTTCAGCGACTGCTGCAGACAGCGAGTGGTTTCCGGCCCCCATACACCATCGACCTGGGCTCGTACGTGCCGCTGCAGAGCTGTTACCGTTTCCGACCCGATGACGCCGTCCTGCTGAACGCCGACGCGCCGCTGGAGGGCACGCTTGGTCTGGTCCCCGAACACTCCGTCGTCTGGGATCGACATCGCCCATTGCAT
>DATMQX010000126.1:0-4586 GCA_035567055.1 Solirubrobacteraceae bacterium | reverse complement strand
GGAGCCGTCGTAGGCGAGCAGGACCAGGCCCGATCCCGCGATTTTCGTCCCCGTAGACGCTGCGCTCGAGCTCATGTCCGCTCGGAGCTCTCGACGGCCGGTTGCACCTTCCCGTCGTCGCGCCTGATGCGGGGATCGGGCTGGAGCACGTCGGCGCCGTCCAGGATCGGGGCGGGCCGCGCCGCCGACTCGCGCCGATCCCGCCCTCCACGCACTCGCGCCAGAAGCGGCGGCGAGTACCAGGCGGGCTCGTCGCCGTCCAGGAACCTGTCGATGTCGGGGGTCTGCGGGCGCGCGCCCCCGAGTGCATAGATCGCAACGCCGAGCGCGGCGCCACCGAGCGCCAGACCGAAGCCGATCCAGAGCGCGATTTCGGTGCCGGATTCGAGCCCTCCGCCCACCGTCAGGGCGAAATGGGCGAAGATCGGCGCGATCATGAACGCGGCGACCGCGCGCAGCAGCTCGACGATCGCGAACACGCGCTGGAGATTGGCCGACGGCAGCGAGAAGCCGGCGACGAAGAGCGCGGGCGCGACCGTCGCGCCCAGGCCGATGCCGGTGAGCCCCGAGCCGATCAGCGTGAGGGATTCGCTCGGTGGCATCTGCGCGCCGAAGACCGCGATCCCGGCGGCGAGGAAGATCATCCCGGCCAGCGGCAGGTAGTGGATCGAGCGGCGCCTGAAGACGACGCCGAGAAGGATCGCCGTGATCACCGCTCCCGCCACCTCCGGCAGGTAGAGGAGTCCGACGTGAAGCGGGTCGTAGTGCCGGAGCAGCACGGCTGCGGTGAGGGCGGTCGCCGAGACCGACGCGGCTGCCGCGAAGAGCGCTACGGTGACTCCGGCGACGGGCATCGTGCTCGTGAGCATCGTGCGGATCGTGAGCAGGGGGTGCTTCGCGCGGTACTCGTAGACGACGAGCGTGACGATCAGCGCCAGCCCCCCGAGCAGCGGCACGATCGTCGTCGGCCCGACGAAGCGGTGGGTGAGGAGCTGAGAGGCGCCGAAAAACGCAGAGACGCAGCCAACGGCCGCGAGAGCGAGCGCCGGCAGATCGCGCGGCGAGTCGGGGTCGGCCGGCGGCGCATCGTCGAACGTGAGCACCGACAGGATGAGCGCGCACGCCGCGATCGCCGAGACGATCCAGAAGAGCGGGCGCCAGCCGCCCGAGTTCGCCTGCAGCCCGCCGATCGTCGGTCCGAGTGCGACGGCCCCGAAGATGCATAGGTTCATGATCACCGCCGTGATGCGCAGCTTGCTCGCGGGATATCCGATCGCGAGCGGCGGCACCGCGGCGATCAGCAACAGGCTCGTGCACAGTCCCTGGAGCACGTGGCCCACGATGTACATGCCGGAGCTTTGGGCCGAGGCCGCGAGCACCGACCCCGTGAGGAGCAGCATCGCGTAGACGACGAGCATTCGGCGCTGCGGCAGATGTTGCGCAAACTGGACTGCGAGCACCGTTCCGATCGCATAGGCGGCGTTCGCCAGGCCGGAGCCGAGGCTCATCGTCTGCAGGCTCGCGTGGAGGTCCTTTGCGATGATGGGCGTGAGCGGCTCGAGCGCGGCGGAGAGCGCGAGGTAGGGGACGAGCGCCAACAGCACCATCGCCGCGACCGCGGGGTAGCGGCCCGCGAGCGGTCCCTGGCGCATCAGCCTCTTCCCCCCGCCTCGTCGCCGCCGTCAGCCGGGAGCCCGAGGTGCGGGTCGAGCGGGCCGGATGTCGGTCTCCTGGTGGCGCGAGCAGCGATCGATTCGTTATAGCCGACGGGTGGCTGGATCACTGGCGAGCGCGGGCGAAAGGGGGTGGTCCGGGTGTCGTCGCTCCCCGCTTTCGGGCCACAGGCAGGCCCCGAGTCGCTCACCGACGGGATGCCGTGGTTTGGTCCCTGGCCCTCTCAAAACCCGCCCACGTGCAGCCATCTTCCAGAGATGGCGAGACCCAGACTCGAACTGGGGACACCACGATTTTCAGTCGTGTGCTCTACCAACTGAGCTATCTCGCCGAGCGTCCTGCGAATCGCCTCAAGATTACCCGCTCGGAACTGGCCATCGAGCCCTAGGCGGGGCTCCCCTGCTCGAGCCAGCTTCGGAAGACCTCGACGCGATCGGCGGGCCACGCACCGTCGCAGGGCATCGATCCCTCCTCCAGTCGCGTGAGGATGGCTGTCGCGTGGTCGCTGACGTCATCGTAGGACCAGAGATCGAAATGCGACAGCATGGAGGTGCGGTGGCGTTCACGGAAGAGCGGCTTGATGTCGGCCGTGTAGCTGACCGGTTCGCTCGGGACGGACGCAGACATGCTGACCTCCTATTCCTGGGACGGCGTTCGACGCGCTCGCACCCCGCCGGCTGAGCGACTCTCGACGCACGCCTTGACGAACGTTCGACAGGCTCAGGTTAGCCCGCGCACACCCGTCGAAGGTCAGCGCGGCGTGGAGTCAGCCGCCGGGGCGTTCCCAGGCTTCCAGGTACGGGAGTGGATCGATCGGGCGAGACGCGGCCGACGCGTGCCAGCCACCGACCCACATCTCGAAGTGCAGATGCGGGGTCGTCGCATCACCCGTCTGCCCGGCCCGGCAGAGCAGCTGCCCCGCGGAGACGCCCTGACCCGTCGCCGCCGCGAGCGATTCGGCCTGGCAGTGGGCGAACATGAAGTCGAAGACGGCCGTGTGCTCGACCGCGTAATAGCCGGCGCCCCCCGCCTGATAGCCGGTCGTGAGAACGGTCCCGGCCATCGGCGCGAGGATAGGCGTGCCTTCGGCGCTCAACACGTCCTGCCCCTGGTGGATGTGGTTCGCACGCGGGGCGCCGAAGCGGTTTTCAGGCCCGCCGAAGCTGTGTGGTCCGGCGACCGGGAAGACCGCCCCCGACGCAGTGGTCTGAGCGGGCGTCGGCACGCCTTCTTCGGTGGCAGCCGGGCTCGGCGTGGGCGGCGGAGACGGCTTTGGCGGCGGCGCGACCGGCGCGAGCACCGTCAGACCGGCGAGGCCCGAGGCGTGCGCCCTGCGAAGCAGGGTGCGCGAGCGGTGGTCACGGGCGCCCACGCTCACGCGGTAGCTGCCGGCCTTCAGGGCTGCGCCACGCGGCCATCTAACGGTGATCGTGCGCCCGGTGCGCACCCAGCCGAGCGACACGAGCAGTACCCGCGCGCGGCTGGTCAGATCGGTCACGGACACGAGCACCGCCACGGTGCTCACGCCCGGCTCGTCGATCCGAAGCGAGACCCGCGGCGGTCGGCCGGCCGGAGCCGTTGCGGGAACGACAAGTTCACTCACGACCGGCCGCGCGAGTTCGCTGGCTCGCGCGGGAACGCCGAATTCGCTGCCGCCGGCCTGCGCTCCGGCGGGCGCCGGGGTGCCGCCGGGCTGCGCGGAGCTCGCTCGCGCCGCCGCGGAGCCGACCGCAAGGGCGGCCACGGTCGTCAGGCCACAGAGGGCAGCCTTGTGCGCTTGCGGCATGCATTCGACATCGGATAGGGGACTTCTTCGCTTAAGCGCCCAGCCGGAATGCAGACGGCCTGCAGTTCTGCCCCTTGACCTAGGCCAGCTCGAATTCCTCGACGAGCGCCCGGTAGGTTCTCTGCAGGCCCTCCGAGATCGGTACCTCGGGGCGCCATCCCAACTCCCGGGCGGCAAGGCTGATGTCGAGACGGCTGTGCTCCAGCTCGCCCGGACGCAGATCCGCCAGCTCCGGCTCGATGTCCGAGCCGGCCGCCTGGCGCAGCTCGTTCCAGACAGTCATCACATCCGTCTCCACGCCGGTCGCGATGTTGTACGTGCCCCTCCTTCCGGATGCGGCCAGCAGCGCCCTGACGACATCCTCGACATAGACGTAGTCGCGCGTCGGCTTGCCATGCCCGTAGAGCTTCGGCGCCTGCCCCGCGTACAGGTGATGGCTGAAGATCGCGACCACGCCGGCCTCCCCGTGTGGGCTCTGGCGCGGACCGTAGACGTTCCCCAGCCGGCAAACGGCATGCGCGATGCCGGAGGAGAGCGACCATGTCTTCACATAGGCCTCGGCGGCCCACTTCGATGCACCGTACGGTGACAGCGGTTCCGGCATCCGCTCCTCGTTGGTGGGCATCGGTGCGGCGTCCCCGTAGAGCGCGCCACCGGTCGAGGTGAACACGACCGGCGCACCGCTGCGTCCGGCCGCCTCCAGCACGTTCAGCGTTCCCCTCACGTTGACCTCGCAGTCCCGGCCCGGGTCCTCAACAGAGACGACGACGCTCGCCTGTGCGGCCAGATGGTAGACGGCGTTCGGCTTGACCTCCTCGACTACCGCCAGGAGGCCTGGGAGATCCACGATGTCGAGCTCGCGCAGCTCTGCGCCCGCAGCGACGCGCGCGGCATCGCCCGTGGACAGGTCATCGATCACCGTCACCGAGTTGCCCTCGGCAAGCAGCG
The DNA here is from genome assembly GCA_035567055.1 of Solirubrobacteraceae bacterium. Taxonomy (GTDB): domain Bacteria; phylum Actinomycetota; class Thermoleophilia; order Solirubrobacterales; family Solirubrobacteraceae; genus Palsa-744. The sequence continues at coordinate 178 of DATMQX010000126.1, read as the reverse complement.
CATCGACGACGTGAGAGCCGATGAAGCCGGCGCCGCCTGTGACGATCGTGCTCTGGCTCATGCGCGGCAATCTATCTCGCCGCGCGCCGGCACGAAGGCTGGCAGAGCGACCTATACAGGGGCCGGTGAGGACGCGAGCAACGCTTCGACGGCTTCGACGGACTCGTCGATCCGTTCG
>DATMQX010000125.1:0-12935 GCA_035567055.1 Solirubrobacteraceae bacterium | reverse complement strand
TCGTCTCGGTGATCTCGAGCACGAGCAGCGACGGCTCCAGCCCAGAGGTCTCCAGCGCCAGGCGAACGTCCTCGGCGAATCCCTCTCTGTCGAGCTGGTGGGCGGAGACGTTCACGAATAGGCAGATCCGATGCCCGCGCGCCTGCCACATCGCCGCCTGGCCGCACGCCTCCTCGAGCACCCAGCGACCGATGGGAAGGATCAGCCCGCTGTCCTCGCTCACGGGGATGAACTCGTCGGGAGGGACAACTCCACGGTCGGGATGGCGCCAGCGGACGAGAGCCTCGACGCCGACGACGGTCTGACCCGGCAGGTCGAAGATCGGCTGGTAGTGCAGGAAGAACTGCTCGTCGCGCAGCGCCGCGCCCAGCTCGCCTTCGAGCTCGAGCCGGCCCTCGGCGATAGCGGTCATGCTTTCGTCGAAGAGCACGTAGCGGTCCTTTCCGGCGGCCTTGGCGGCGTACAACGCGAGGTCCGCGTCGCGCAGCAGCGCGTCGGGAGTGGCGTACTGGCCCACCGCGATCCCGACGCTCGCCGTGAGCGTCAGCGAGGTCCCGCGGCCCTCGAGGTCGATCGGTCGGCGCAGCATCTCGATGATGCGCTCGGGAAGGTCCAGTGGCCCGTCGGGCGTGGTCGACTCGACCAGGACGACGAACTCGTCGCCGCCGAGACGACCAACCGTGTCCTGCTCTCGCACGACGTTCTGCAGGCGCTCGCCCACGATCTGAAGCAGCTCGTCTCCGACGGCGTGACCGAGCTTGTCGTTGACCCGCTTGAAGCCGTCGATGTCGATGAACAGCGCTCCGCCGACGCTGCCCGGCAGCCGTTCGACCCGCGCGAGCATCTGTTCGGCGCGGTCCAGCACCAGCGCGCGATTCGGGAGACCCGTCAACGCATCGTGGAGGGCCAGGTGGGAGAGCTCGCGGGTCTTCTCGGCGACGAGCGACAGGGCTCGCGTGCGGCCGGTGCCGAGCACGAGCACGAGCAGGCCCAGCAGCACGCTCAGCAGGATTCCCCCGATCAGCACCGTGAGCGCGCTGCCGTTGTCAAATACGCCCGCGGGGACCCTCATTCCGAGCGCCTGCACGCTCCAGCCGTTGCGGAGGTCGACCCTCGCGCTCTGCGCCTTGCGTGGGGCGGTGCCGCTGCTGAAGACGACGTGACTGGCGCCATTGCCGTAGCGGAAGGTCACGGCCGTGTTCGGGTGACCCTGCAGCGCACGCTGCAGCACGACGCCCGGCACGATCAGCTCCCCGAGCCAGCCGACGAAGGCCCGCCTGCGCTCGGCGACGGTCGTCGGCACCATGCCGTTCCTGTAGACGGGCGTCTCGACGCCCAGCGTCTCTACGGCGCCGTTCACGAAGGGGGCGTAGCTGGTGAGGCCCGTGTCCCGGCTAGGGGCGAGCGTTCTGGCCAGCGCGCAGTAGTCGACGCCGGTGGGCAGGTAGCTCGCGAGACTCCTCGCCAGCCCTGCGACCGCGAAGCAGTAGTAGGGGCGAGGACCGGGCGGGAGCACGCGGAAGGCTTCCTTCGGCCCGGGCGAGGAGAGACCGAGCGGGCGCATCGGATCGGCCGTGATCCGTCGCCTGAAGGCCGCCAGCTGCGGAGCCGGTATCTGAGTCACGAGGCCGATGTTCTGGAGCTCGGGGAAGCGCTGGAGCGCGTGGACCGATTCGGCCCACTTGTCAAAGCCCGTGGGGGACTTGTCGACTCCCGTGGACACGAAGGCGCTCGCGCTCACGACGAGGTCTTCCTCGTGCTCTATCGCGAGCGTGAGCGTCGAGGCGATCTCCTGCGAGGTGAGGTGGAACGCCAGCCGAGCCTTATCGGCGTCCCCGCCGGCAACCGAGCGCGCTCCGAGCGCGGAGCCGACAGTCCCAGCGATCACCAGCACGGTCGCCGCCGCCCACACGCTCCGGCGATCGCGCGCCGTTCGCTTCAGGCGGGCGACCCGGCTCGTGCGGCGTCGCCGGGGCAACTCGAGCACCGGCGGCTTCTGTATGGGATCGGCGTCGGTCAAATCGAGCTCTCTTGCGTGCACAGCGACACGGGCTGCAAGGCCAGATCGGTCCGGAGGTCACGTTTTGTCCGAGTTGCGCAAGGCCCTGGACGAATATCCGAGAGCGGCGCCTACGCCTGGCCTCCCCGCTCGCTCCAGGAGCGCTGCGGGGCGACGAGCTCCTCGGTGCTGAACGAGCGGCTGGCGGAGCTCCGCGCCGCCGGCATCGTCGAGCTCGGCCCCGACGGTTACCGGCTGAGCGGCGAGGGACGAGAGCTGCTCGAGATCTATCGGCCGTTGCAGGCGTGGGCCGAGCGCTGGGCCGTGCGAGAACGCGAACGCACCTGAAATAGCATCCGGGCGTGGAGATCAGACCCTTTGCGATCGAGCGCTTCTACGAGCGCTGGGAGTTCCGTGTCGAGCTGATGCTCTCAAGCAGCGACTGCGAGTCGCTGTCCGTCAAGGACCTGCTGGCGCTCGAGCCGGGTGCGCCGGAGCGCCTGCATGACCTCGATCTCGGCTACACGGAGGTCCCGGGCTCGCTCGAGCTGCGCGCCGCGGTGGCGGGCCGCTACGAGCGCGTCCAGCCCGGCGACGTGCTGACGCTCGCCGCGGCCGAGGAGGGAATCTTCATCGCCTACCACGCGCTGCTCGCCCCCGGTGATCACGTGGTCGTCGAGGCGCCTGCGTACGGATCGGCGATCGAGGTCGCGCGCAGCACGGGCGCCGAGGTCAGCCTCTGGCGTCGCCGCCACGAGGACGGCTGGGCGTATGACCTGGAGGAGCTCGAGCGGCTGCTGCGCGCCGACACGCGGTTGATCTACGTCAACAGCCCGCACAACCCGACCGGCTCGCAGATGCCGAGGGCGGCATTCGAGCGGCTGCTCGAGATCGCGCGCGAGCGCTCGCTGATTCTCCTCAGCGACGAGGTCTACCGCGGACTCGAGCACGATCCCGCGGACCGCCTGCCGGCCGCATGCGATCTCTACGAGCAGGCGATCTCGTTGAACACCGTGTCGAAGGCGTACGGCCTGCCCGGCCTGCGGATCGGCTGGCTGGCGGCTCGCGATCCGAAGTTCATCGAGCGCATCCGCGCGCTGAAGCTGTACACGACGATCTGCTCGAGCGCGCCGAGCGAACTGCTGGTCGCGCTCGCTCTGCGTCACGCCGACGCCCTCGTCGAGCGCAGCAGACAGCTCGTCGTGGCGAACCTGGGGCTGCTGGACGCCTTCCTGGATCGGCGGCGCGATCTCCTGCAGTGGGTGCGCCCGAAGGCCGGGCCGATCGGATTCCCGCTCCTCGCCGGCGACTTCGACGTGCAGGCGTGGTGCGAAGAGACGGCGGTGAAGGCCGACGTCCTGCTGCTCCCCGGGGCCGTCTACGACGAGCCGCGGCACGTGCGCTTCGGCTTCGGAAGGACAAACCTGCCCAAGGCGCTCGAGCGCCTCGACACCTATTTGGGTTAGAGCACCTTCGAGAGGAACGCACGCGTACGCTCCTCGCGCGGGTTGGCCAACACCTCCGCCGGGCTGCCGCACTCAACCACCAGGCCGGCGTCCATGAACACGACGGAGTCGGCCACCTCGCGTGCGAAGCCCATCTCGTGCGTGACCACGATCATCGTCATGCCCTCGGTGGCGAGCTGCTTCATCGCCTGCAGCACCTCCCCCACGAGCTCGGGGTCGAGCGCCGATGTGGGCTCGTCGAAGAGCATCAGCTTCGGGTCCATCGCCAGTGCCCGCGCGATCGCGACGCGCTGCTGCTGCCCGCCTGACAGCTGCGCCGGATAGCAGTCCAGCTTGTCCGGGAGCCCCACCCGCGCGAGGAGCTCGCGCGCGCGAGCCTCCGCCTGATCCCCGGAAACCTTCTTCACCCGGATCGGCGCGCAGGTGACGTTGTCGAGCGCGGTCATGTTGGGGAAGAGGTTGAAGTGCTGGAAGACCATCCCGATCTCGGCCCGCTTGCGCGCGACCTCGGATTCGCGCAGCTCGTGAAGGCGGTCGCCGGCCTGCCGGTAGCCGACCAGTTCGCCGTCGACCGACAGGCGTCCGGAGTTGATCTTCTCGAGGTGGTTTATGCAGCGCAGGAAGGTCGACTTCCCGGAGCCCGAGGGCCCGAGCAGGCACATCACCTCGCCGGCCTGGACCGTGAGCGTGATGCCCTTGAGCACCTCGAGCCGCCCGAAGCTCTTGTGGACGGCTTCGGCGCTGACCATCGGCCCGCTCACGGCCGCTCACCTCCGCGCGACGTGTGCTCGCCCGGGCGGCGGAGGCTCAGCACGCCGCGAAGCACACGGGCGGCGAGCGGATCCCTCTGATCGCGCGAGGAGCCCCGCCCGTAGTAGCGCTCGAGGTAGTACTGCCCGACATAGAGAACACTCGTGCACACGATGTACCAGATACTGGCAACGATCAGGAGCGGGATCGTCTTGAAGTTAGCCGAGTAGATGCCCTCGGCTGCGAACAGCAGGTCCGCGACGGCGATCGCGCTCACGAGCGAGGTCGTCTTCAGCATCGAGATCGTCTCGTTGCCGGTCGGCGGGATGATCACCCGCATGGCCTGCGGCAGGACGATCCTGCGCATCGTCTGCAGCCGCGTCATCCCGAGCGATTGGGCGGCGTCGGTCTGCCCGTCCGGCACCGAGATGATCCCGGCGCGGACGATCTCCGCCATGTACGCGCCCTCGTTCAGTCCCAGCCCCAGGATCGCCGCCACGAACGGCGTGATCAGCGCGTTCACGTTGGGATGCACGAACGCTGGCCCGAACGGTATGCCGAGCGCGAGCTTCGGGTACAGCGAGCTGAAGTTGTACCAGAAGAGAAGTTGCACGAGGATGGGTGTGCCGCGAAAGAACCAGATGTAGAGCCAGCTCCCGCCCGATACCAGCGGGTTGGGCGAGATGCGCATGACCGCGAGCAACATGCCGAGAACGATCCCGATCGCCATCGCGATCACGGTCAGCTCGAGCGTGACGCGCAGCCCTTCGAGGATGCGTTCATCGAAGAGGTATTCGCCGACCACGCTCCATTCGAAGTGCGGGTTGGTGACGACCGACCGGACGATTACGACCGCGAGGACGACGACGATCGCGGCCGCGATCCAGCGTCCCGGGTAGCGCACCGGGACGGCCCGAATGTCCTCGGGCCGTCCCTTGGCGTCGGTGACCTCGCTAGAGGACACCGTCCATCAGCTCAGCTGATCGCGCCGTTGATCTTCGGGGTGCTGATCGCCCCCGACTGGATGCCCCACTTCGTGAGGATCCGGCCGTATGTGCCGTCTGCCATCAGCGACTTGAGCGCGGCCAGGATCGGCGCGGCCATGTTGCTGTGCTTGGGAATCGCGATCCCATACGGCTTGAAGCTGTAGCTTTCGCCGATCAGCTTGAACCCGCCGTTCGACTGCTTGATCTGGTACGCGACGACCGGCGAGTCGGCCATCCCCAGTTCCGCGCGGCCGCTCGCGACCGCGAGGTTCACGGGGTTCTGGCCAGGGAAGCTGAGCACCGTGATCGCTTTCTTACCTTCTTTCGTGCACTTCTTGGTCTGTTCTTTCGTTTCTTCTTCCTCCACGGTCCCCTTCTGGACCGCGACCGTCTTGCCGCACAGGTCGGAGAGCTTCGTCACCCCCGGATTCGCCGAGGACTTGGCGTAGAAGGAGATGCCCGCGGAGTAGTAGGTGACGAAGTCGACCGTCTTCTCACGTTCTTTGGTGTCGGTGAACGAGGACACCCCGAGGTCGTACCTGCCGGCCGCGAGCCCGGGGATGATCGTTTCGAAGTTCGAGTTGATGATGTTCGTTTTCAGCCCCATCACGGCGTTGATCGCGGTGATCAGGTCCGCGTCCATGCCGATCACCGTGTGCCCGTCGGGCGCGAGGAACTCGTTCGGGGCGTACTGAGCTTCGCTGGCGACGTTCAGCGTCCCTTTCGATTTGATCGCTGCCGGGACCTGCGCCACGATCGCGGCGTTGGCGGTCGGCGTAGATACGGTGGGCGTCGACGGTGTCGACGTGCTGGTGGACGAACTGCTGCTGCCACATCCCGCGATTGCGAGCACGGCGAGCGCGGGTGCGCCGATACGGGCGACCAGCTTGCTCATCGGAACCTCCTGGAGTTGTAACGCATCACTGATCCCCGGACCGATCGAGGCGGGTGCGAAGTATAAGAGCCGGTGCACAGGACGGATCGCCGCGCCCGCAGAGCGTCGCCCCGCGAGCCGTCGCTGGAGCGCTGAGGACGGGTCTAACATCGCTGCGATGTCCGTGAGCCGCGCCCTGATGGGCCTCCTGTGCACGGGCGCTGCGGCGCTCGCCCTCCAGGCGTGCGGGTCCTCCGGCACTCCGGCCCATGGGACGGCGAGCGCGAGCGCCGGCACGACGACCGCGACGGCGAGCGGCCGCAGCCAGGGCGACCCGGCCGCCGCGGCTCGGGGGCGGCCAGCCGGATCGGCGAGCGCGGGTCACGGCGGCGGAAAGCGGGCGCTGCCGCTGCCGCCGAGCAAGCCCGCGAGCGAACTGGACAGGAAAGAGGTCTCGGGCAAGGTCGGAAAGGCAGACGCGCTGCCGGCCGCCGCCGGCTCCGCGGGAAGCTACGTCGCGCCGGGCGCTCCATCCGACGCGCAGATCCGCGCGGAAATCGCGCTCGCGCGCAAAGCGGGGATCATCCTGCCCAAGGGCAACACGGCGCAGTCCTTCGAACAGGGAGCGACGTACGTCGGGGGCGGCGGAGGCGGCGTGTGGGCGTTCCCGATCCAGCCGGTCGCCGTCGCGCTGGGCCCACAGGCCTGGACTGAAGACCAGGGCATCGACATAGCGACGGCGCACGGCGCGTGCGGCAACGCTGCGATCGAGGTCGCCCTCACGGCCGGCACCGTGGTGCGCGAGGGCATCTCGGGCTTCGGTCCCTCGGCCCCGGTGATCCGCATCGACGGCGGCCCTTACGCCGGCTGGTACGTGTACTACGGGCACGCGGCCCCAGCGCTCGTGACGGTCGGCGAACACGTGCTGGCGGGTCAGCCCGTGGCGGAGGTCGGGTGCGGCATCGTCGGCCTCTCCTCGGGCCCGCACCTGGAGATCGGGCTGACGCCGCCGGGCGGCTCGACCTGCTGCCCGGCGCTCGGCGCGACCTCTCCGGTCATGAACGGGCTGCTGCGCCAGCTCTACCAGGGCCCGGCCTGAGCGCCTGAGACGCTTCCTGCACGCTCGTCCTGGCGTTCCGCTACTCTTTTGCGCGCCTAATCCCGGGCAGGCGTCCGGGAGCGGGGGAACCGAGTTGTTGGGGCGAGTTCCGCGGTAATCCGCGGGAGGCGCAAGTCGCTAGCCCGTCAGCTAACCCCGTCGGCCGACGAAAGGCTCAGTTTGCGGCGACGGACGTATGCGTTGGGACTCGTGCTTGTCTCGCTGGCCGGCGCCTGGAGAATGGCCGGTATCGCCTTCGCGGGCGCGACGGGCGGCACGGCGGTCCCCGCGGCAACCCCTCCCGCGCCCCCGCCTCCTGGCGCACCGGCGCAGAGCGGCCCGAACGGCGGCAGCGCTCCGGCGGCGAGCCCGGTGCAGGTGTTCGCACGCTCGCCCTACCCGGCGAGCGCCCACGGCTGGGTGTTTCCGCTCTATCCGCTCGCGCGCGTCGCTGCCAGGAGCTGGTGGTCGCTCGACCAGGGCGTGGACGTCGGAGGCAATGCGAACCAGTGCGGCTCCAAGCTGCAGGAGCTCGCCGTGTCGAACGGGACGATCGTCCACGAGGGCCTCGACGGCTTCGGCTCCTCCGCGCCGGTGCTGCGCGTCGAAAGTGGCGCCGATCGTGGGCGCCTCATCTACTACGGCCACGCCGCGCCGGCACTGGTGCCCGTCGGCGCGCACGTGAGCGCCGGCCAACCGATCGCCGAGGTCGGCTGCGGGACGGTCGGCATCTCCTCGGCGCCCCATCTGGAGCTCGGAATGGAGCCGCTGGGGGCCACCAACGCTCAGGAAATGCCCAAAGTCGGTGAGACCTCGCATGAAACGCTGAGCGATCTCGTGGCCGCCTACCGGACCGCCGCCGCCGCTATCAAGGCGCGCGCAGAATCGGCGCGGGCACACAGGCACCGCGCTCACTAGAGCGCCGGGCTCAACCCGCGTCCGGTCCGGCGCAAGCCGGCCGCAAGCGCTCTAACAGGATCGTCCACCGCGCTAAGGGATCGCGGCAGGCGTGCCGATAGGGCCATCGTGACGAACTTTGCCCGCCTGCTCCTCCGGCGCGATAGCCGCCCCGCGCGCGCATTCGTACTCCTTGCCGGTGCGCTGGCCGCATCGGCCGCCGCCACGGCGCTGCTGATGCTCGCGCCGCCGGCCCACGCGGTCGTCGCCGAAATCGGGGGCACCAAGATCGGCGTGCAGGCCGTCAACCAGACGTCCTTCACCCAGGGATTCCGCGAAGTGACCTTCAACGAATCGACGGAAAAATTCACCGAATCCGTCAACGCGGGTCCGTCGTCCTTTCGCAACCCGTCCGGATACCCCGTTCTTCACGGCGCCAACACGTACGCGATCTACTGGGACCCCACAGACCACTACAACCCCGACTGGCAGCATGTGATCAACGTCTTCCTGCAGTCGGTGGGCGCCGCCAGCGGCTCGCTCGCGAGCGTGTTCGCGGTCGACACGCAGTACACCGACCTCACGAACAAGCCGGCCTATTACCAGTCGAGCTTCCGCGTCGCGTACACCGACACCCACCCCTATCCGGTGAAAGGCTGCGCCTCCTTGGGGCCGATCACGTGCCTCACCGACGCTCAGATGCGCACGGAGCTCAACGAATTCATCACCGCTCACGGACTTCCCAAGGGCATGGGCACGATCTACTACCTGCTCACTCCTCCCGGGGTCAACGTGTGCGTGGACGCGGCCGCGACCCGCTGCAGCGAATTCGAACGCTCGAAAGAAGAAATCGAAAAAAGCCGCTTCGAAAGCGTCAGCTACCAAAAAGCCATCTGCAGCTACCACTCGGCCATCAACCCCGGCGAATCGCCGCTCGGCGACGCCAACACGATCCTCTATGGCGTGCTGCCGTGGACGGCGGGCAGCGCCGGCAAAGGCACGGCGACGGTGATCGCGGGGCAGGCCGCGTTCTGCCAGGACGGCGGCTGGAACCCCAGCAGCCACCCGTCGATGGAACGCGAGAAAGTCAAAGAACGCAACGCGCAGGAACAGAAAGAATTCGAAGCGAAGACGCCCGAAGAACGGGAACAGCTCGAAGCGCTGAAAGCGCTGCAGGGACCGCATGACCAGGAGCCCAACCAGCTTCCCTGTCCAAACTTCCAGGACGGCCTCTGCGACGCGGGTCTCGCTGACCTGATCGTCAGCCAGATCGGCATCGAGCAGCAGAACATCGTGACCGACCCGCTGCTGAACGCCTGGCAGGACAGCAAAGGCAAAGAGGCCACCGACCAGTGCCGCAACTTCTATGCCAAGGGGTCGGTCGGAGGCAGCGCGTCCGCGGCTCCCGAATCAGGTGCAGGCACGCTCTACAACCAGACCCTGAACAGCCACAACTACTACCTGAACATGGCGTTCGACCTGGCGCCGTTCCTGCTCCCCTACCCCAGCGTGCCGTGTATGCCGGGAGTCAACACGATCCCCGAATTCACCGCCCCGAACACGGTCGGTAACGGTGAAACCGTCGGTTTCGACGGGATGGAGTCAAACCTCACGCTGAACGTCCAGTTCATCTACAAAGAAGGCGTCGCGGAAAAGACCTACGCCAAATACAAGTGGGACTTCGGCGATGGCACGCCGCCGGTGGAAGGCTACGCGCCCGGCGCGCCGACCTGCGAAACGCCGTGGCTGAGCCCATGTGCCGCGAGCGTCTTTCACTCATACCAGTACGGAGGCACCTATCAGGTGACCCTTACCGCGACCGATACCGTAGGAAACGTAGCGGGCGTCGCCCACCCGATCACCGTGGTCGGACCGCCGCCGCCGGTGCCGCCGAAAGAAACACCGGCCGGCGGGTCGGGCTCCACGGGCGGCTCCCCGAGCGGCTCGGTCCCCCCGGTTGCCACGCCGCGTCTACCCGCTCCGGTCGCGGCCGCAGGCGTCGTCTCGCGCTCGCTGCGCCGCGCCCTGCACAAAGGCCTCACCGTCCGCTACTCGGTCAACGAGCAGGTCGCAGGACATTTTGAAGTCCTGCTCAGCCGCGCGATCGCCCGGCGCCTCGGCATCGGTGGCCCGCCGGCGACCGGACTCCCGGCCGGAACTCCGCCGCAGGTCGTGATCGGCAGGGCGATCCTCGTCACCACGGCCGCCGGGCGCAGCACTGTCGACATCCAGTTCTCCAAACGGACGGCCTCGCGCCTGGCGCGGCTGCACAGCGTCCCGCTGATGCTCCGGCTGTTCGTACGCAACGCAGACCGGCACAACCCCAGCACGACGACGGTGCTCACCACCGTCACGCTCAGCGGCTGAGCCGCGGGCCGGGCATCACTCCGAGCCGTTGCGCTTGCGCCGCGTTCGCGCCCGGTCGCGGAAGACGAAGTACCACAGGGCGGCGATCAGCGCGTAGCCGACCACGATCGAGACCGCGGAGATCACGGCGATACCCGTGCTTTCCCCGCCGGCCGATTCTCCGCCCAGGGCGAACGGCAGTGACAGCATCAGCGAGCCGAGCATGCCGGGCGCCTCTCGTGGCTCACAGCCCGGGCCAGTGGCGAACGACGAAGCCGCTGCCGTCGGCGGCGCCCACCTGCCAGCGGGACGCGTAGGTGCCGCTGCGGCCGGAGGTGTTGTACATGATGCCGTCCACGTACATGTAGGTGTGGCCCGCGGCGGCGTAGACCGTGATGTAACGGCCCGGCCCCGCGGCGCCCCAGCTCTCCAGTTCGCCGGAGGTCTCGGGTGCGTTCAACAGGCCTCCGGCCGCGAGCGCGTAGCTCACCGAGCCCGAGCAGTCGTAGGCATTGTCGACGAACGACGCATGGCCGCCTCCGAACACGTACGGGAAGTCGGCGATCGCATTAGCACCGGCGATCACCTTCTGCACGACTTCGGGAACACCGGTCGGGATCGCGATCGTGCCGTTTCCACCGATGGACCGCCCGCCGGGCACAGGGGTGAGCTGTCGCTGCTGGGCCAGCTTCGCGCTCTGTTCCACCGCCTTCATCTGCGCCAGCTCCTTGCGCACTTCGGCGTCGGACGGCGCGCCCGCGGCGACGATCGCTTCGCCCGCCTTCGCCGGTGTCGCAGCCGCCGAGTGATGCACGGCGCCCGTGACGGGGAAGCTGCTGGCTTCCTGCGGGTCGGCCACCTCCTTTGCGACGCCAGCTCCGCCCCCGCCCGCCGTCCCACCGGCGGGCACGGTAGCCCCACCAATGGCCGAGCGGGGCGCGGCCGCCGGCTGGGAGGAGTGCTGCCCCGCGCCCACCGCGGACGCTCCACATCCGGTGAGGGCGGGCAACGCGAGTAGGCATGCGCACGCCAAGATCGCCGTGCGGCGGTCCCGTCTCATCCGACGAAGGCTAGCGCGGGCGTCCGCCGCCCAGCCCCGCTACCCTGGACGCATGCCTGAGGACGTCACGGCCGTTGAGATGCGCCCGCATCTCAGGCTTCTGCACGGGATGCGCCGGCCCGCCAACTGGCTGCAGCTCGTGCGCTTCGGGCTCGTCGGGGGGGTCGGGTTCGCCGTCAACCTCGCCGTTTACGCCCTCTGCGTGCACGTCGTCGGGCTCGACTACCACGTGGCGGCCGTCGCCGCGTGGCTGGTGGCGGTGATGAACAACTTCATCCTCAACCGCCACTGGACGTTCGACGCGAGCGACGGGCGCGTGCACTTCCAGGCGATGCGGTTCCTCGCCGTGAGCCTCGTGGCGTTCGGCGTGAGCCTGCTGCTGCTCACGCTGTTCGTGGAGGCCGCGGGCATCGCGAAGGTGCCGGCGCAGGCCCTGGCGGTCGCCACTTCGATGCCCCTCAACTTCCTCGGCAACAAGCTCTGGAGCTTCCGCAGCGAGGCCGAGATGCTCACGAGTGAGGCCTGAGCGAGCGCCTGGCGAGCTATTGGCCGGCGCTTAGTTCCTACCTATACTCTGGCTCCACCCCTCGGAGGATCTTTGTGCAGGAGATGGTCATCTACGGCGTCAGCTTCGACATGGTTGGCAAGCAGCCGATCGTGCTCCTGAAGACGGTTGACGGCAACAAGTTCCTCCCCATCTGGATCGGCCATCCGGAGGCCGCCTCCATCCTCATGAAGCTCCAGGGTGCCGGCACGCCCAGACCGATGACCCACGACCTCCTGTGCGACATCCTCGGCGAGCTGGACGTCAAATGCACGCAGGTGTCGGTGACGGAGCTGCGCGAAAACACGTTCTTCGCCTCGATCACCCTCAACGTCGCCGGCCGTGAGCTCGAGATCGACTCACGCCCGAGCGACGCGATCGCCCTGGCGGTGCGATCGGGCGCCCCTATCTACGCGGCCGAGGAGGTCATCACCGAGTCGGCCATCGAGTTCGAGCACGACATCGAGGAGTCAGAGGACGTCGTCGAGAAGTTCAAGGAGTTCCTCGACCAGGTCTCGCCCGAGGATTTCGCCGCCGGCGACTCCTAGCGCGTGAGGGCGCTGGCGAGGATCCGGCCGACGAGCTCGTCGAAGCCGATCCCCGCCGCATCGGCGGCCTGCGGCAGCAGGCTCGTTTCCGTCATGCCCGGGATCGAGTTCGTCTCGAGGACCAGGAGCTCACCGCTCTGCTCGTCGAGCATCAGGTCCACGCGTGCAACCCCATGGCACCCGAGCAGCCGGTAGGCGTCGAGCGCGAGCTGCTGTGAGCGGGTGCTCGTCTCCGCGTCGAGCTCGGCGGGACACACGAAGGTGGTCATCCCGATCTCATAGCGGGACTCGTAGTTGTAGAAGTCCTCCTCTCGGGGGATCGCCTCGACGACCGGCAGCGCCAATGGCCCAGGGGCGGGCGGGGCT
>DATMQX010000124.1:0-43850 GCA_035567055.1 Solirubrobacteraceae bacterium | reverse complement strand
GGCGGAAGTGCGCGAACGCGGGGAACATCCGCAGCGCCTCCTCCACCACGCCCGGGACCAGCGAGGGGTCCTGGAGCACGAGCTGCATCTCGTCGGGGCTTTCCATGAGCGCGCGCATGCCGCTGCAGAACGTTGCCTTGGTGCTGTCGTTGCCGGCGGCGACCAGCAGGAAGAAGCCCATCACGATCTCGTGCTCCTCGAGCTTCTCCCCGTCGACGTCGGCGTGGACGAGCACGCTCGTGAGGTCGTCGGTGGGGTTCTCCTGGCGTTCCGCGATCAGCCGCCGGCAGCGCTCGAAGATTTCAGGGATGTCTTTCTCCATGACGCCCTCGATTCCCTCCGGACTGATGTCCTCGTCACCCGCGCCGAGGGCCGAGTTCATCAGCCGCGCCCATACCGCGTCGTCCTGCTTGGGGATGCCCATGAAGCTGCCGATCACACGCGAGACGACGGGCTGGGCGACGTCCGTCACGAGGTCGCAGCCAGCGCGCCCCTCGAGCCGGTCCAGGACCTCGGTGACGATTGCTCTGATCTCCCCCTCGTGGTCGGCGATCCGCTTCGGCGTGAAGCCGGCCTGGAAGAGCGCCTTCAGGCGGTCGTGCTTGGGCGGGTCCATCCCGATGAACATCGCTCGCGTGAGCTCGAGCGGGAACACTACGTTGGCCGCGGTGATGCCCCCGAGTTCGGAGGAGTAGGTGCGGAAGTCGCGACTGACGGTATGGACGTCCTCGGCCGTCGTCACCGACCAGTAGCCGGCCTGCTCCGGAAACTCGGCCATCCGCTCGGACCAGTGAACCGGACACTCGCCGCGGAGCCGCTTGAACAACTCGTGCGGCGGGCCGTCGTGCCACAGCTCGCGATCGATGACCAGCACGTTCTCGAGATCGCTGCCTACCGCCGCCATGGGACCTCCGTGATCGTTACCGCAGGACGCACGGTGATACTACTGGCTGTCCGGCCAGTGGTGGACGTCCTCCGCGCGACGGCTCAGCTCGCGCCGAATAGCGATCGCCCGGCGAACAGCAGCATCTCATCGAGATGTTCGCTGAGCGTTTCCAGGCTGTGATTGCCGACGTAGACGGCGCTTTGCGCGCTGGCTCCCGCGGACCGCAGCCGGGCGGCGAACGCCGGGTCCTCCGCCGGGTCGGCGACCGTGTCCCCCCGCGCGCCGTACACGAACGCGCGTAGGCCGAGCCGCGAGATGATCGGCCGGTCGGCGTGCAGTTCGCCGTCCAGGTTGTTGAAGTAGCCCAGCCAGCTCTCAACGACCGAGAAGCGGTAGGGGTTGGCCAGCGCGATGTGCATCGCCCCGTAGCCGCCCATCGAGTTGCCCGCGATCGCACGTCCGGCGCGCGTGGCGATGGTCGGCAGCATGCGGTCGACGAGCGCCTGCACTTCGACGACGTAGCTCGCGCTGCGCCGGCTGCCGAAGTCGCGCCAGTTCTCCTGGGTGCTTCGATCCTGGATCATCACGGCGATCATCGGTGGGATCGCCTTGCGGGCGATCAGGCGGTCGAGGCGGCCCTGGATGCCGATTTCAAGGAACGCGGTCGCGTGTCCGTTCTGGCCGTGAAGCAGGTAGAGCACCGGGTAATGACGCGTCGTGCTGGCGTAGCCCGGCGGCAGGTAGACGAGGAAGGAGCCTTGGCTGCCGAGCGCCGGCGAGCTGTAGCTGGCCCGATCGATCGAGCTGCCCGCCGCATCGTGGCTGACCGACGCGAGCACCGGGAGTGGCGGCGGAGCCGGGGTGGCGACGGTCGCGGCGCTCGCGCCGGCGACGGCCGAGTGGCTCGCCGGTGCGCGCCCCAGGATGCGATCGAGTGTGAGTGGCCCTTTGAGCGCGAGCGCGACGCAGACCGCGGCCAGCGCGCTGAGCAGCGCGCCCAGCAGCAGCTTGCGCGGCGTGGCCCAGGCCCGGCGTGGAGCCACCGACGCCGGGTAGCCGGGGCCCGCCCCCGCGGGCGCCAGGGCGGGCGGAAAGGCGGGCACCCAGGCCGGGGGCAGCGGCGGAGCCTCCGCCGACCGGCCGGGCCAGCTCCAGTCGCCCAGGCTCTCCAACCACGTGTGCGTGCGTGATGCGTGCGTTCCGCCGGACATCCATCAGATTCAACGGAAGCGGGAGGGTGAAAGCCAACCCCTGCACGAACGCGCCCAGCGCTCCGTCAGTTAGTGCTCCACACCTGTCCCGTGTCGCCGAAGCCGAGCGCCTGCTTCGTCGCTTCCGTGAGGTCGAATTCGCGACCTTCCACGTAGGGGCCGCGATCGATGACCGGCACGCGCACCGTGTGGCCTGCGTAGCGCAGCGTGACGAGCGTCCCGCACGGGAGCGTCTTGTTGGCGACTCCAAGCGTCGAGCTGGTCAGCGAGGCTCCACAGGCGGTCTGGCCGCCGCCGCCATACCAGGACGCCCCGGCGAGGCGATAGACGTTCAGACGCCCCAGGAAGCGCCGTGCCGCCAGGTCTCTCGCATCACCGGCGAAGCGCAGGCGTACGAGCGCGCTACCGGTCTGCCTCGGCAGGTAGCGCAGCCGGAAACGGCCTCGGACACCCGTGAGCGTTCGGGTCATGGTCTTCCAGCCGTGGTTGCCGAGCCTTTGCAGCATCACCACCTTGCCGGGGAGTCCAGGACGCAGGGTCCCGGTGATCGTCGAGGAATGGCCCTCGAGAACGTTCAGCTGCGCGTCACGCACTCTCAGGCCGGTGTGGACCGGACGTGCGAGCATCGGCGGTGCTGCGGACACAATTCCCACCGGAGCCAGGGCAACGGCAGGCTGTGCGGGCGTCGCGGGGACGTACATCTGTGGTGCGAACCTCCTTGTAGGGCGCCTACGGGGTTAGCTGTCGGGCTCACACCCCGCTGACCACGCGAACGGGACGCGTGTCAGCCGGGCGTTACGGCCATATCAACGGCCGATTCGCCCCATCCGGAGCGTTCTCAGGCGCTCCGGCAGTGGGTCCCCCGCTCGCTTCCATTCACGGAAGCGACTCGGCGAGAGTCGAACAATTGTTCGATCCTAGAAGGTGTGGACCAGATCTATCTGTGACGCACGTCACACATATCCTTTGACGGCAGATACCCCTGTATGCGTATTTGGCTTTGGGTCCATTGCACCGGATCGACATGGACAACCGAATCGCACCGATGACGTATCCATGCCTGCCGTGGAGCGCCAGCGCTATACCGTCCTTGCGTCAAGGTCTGTATGTGCCTGCGTGCCAGAACGCGGCGCGAGGGGTTGATCTAATCTCGGCGCGTGGCTGCGCGTTGGGCCCAGCTTCGACCCTCGCCGCGGCTGCTGCTGGCAAGAGGGACGCGGGGCCGCTCCGGAGTTGCTTTGCGGAGGGTTGCCTGGCCAGAGACGGCCCCGCTCATGGGATGGGTGCGGCGAACCTATCGGTCACGCCACGGAAGCGCGAGCCCTCTGGACGTATGACCTATCGCGCGAGCGCCCGGGCGACCGTTTGCCCCCGCGCCGCGCGAACGTTGGCGGCGCGAGGCGTGCAGACACGTGGCCGTGGACGAACGCGGGCGTTCGGGCATGATCCGGCTCTCAGACCCAACAGGAGGGAGCTCGGCAGATGCCACTTGACGCAAGCAAGATCGGCCAGGTCGTGGCGGAACAGATGGAGGCGCTGGAAGGACGCTTCGGAGAGGATTGCCAGATCGGCGACGTCTGCACGATCGTGGAGGTGCTCGGGCCACACGGCTCGCAGGTGGCGGTGCGTCCGGGCGCCGACGTGCGCCCGCATGGACTGATCGGTCTGCTTCGCATGGCGGAGGCGATGGCCCTGAGCGGTGTGCGCGGCGAGCCCGCCGAGGGCGACTGACGGCCGGCGCCCGAGCGTGCTCTCAGGCGGTTCGCGGGCGTGACAGCGCCATCACCCATCGCTCGACGGCTGCTTATGTTGACTTGAGCAAAACGCGCGTCAACTGGCGAATCACCGGTGGTCGTCTGTGGGCCGGGCGTCAGGCAGCGCCGCGCACCGCCGCGCGTGTTGAATTCTTCACTCGGTCGTTGACGCGGGCTCCCACAACAGGGAGAATCGGTCGCGGATGGCCAACGCGGACCGCCTGACAGCGCTCGACACGACGTTTCTCCACCTGGAGGACCACTCGACGGCCCACATGCACGTCGCCAGCGTGATGGTCTTCGAGGGCAAGGCCCCCAGTCCAGATGAGCTCGTCGAGCATGTCGTCAACCGCCTGCATCTCGTGCCGCGCTACCGCCAGCGCCTCGCATACGTGCCGTTCGACCAGGGCCGTCCGATCTGGACCGACGACCCGCACTTCAACCCGCGCTACCACATACGCCACACCGCGCTACCGCGGCCCGCGGACGACGAGGCCCTGAAGCGGCTCGCGGGACGGCTGTTCTCCCAGCGCCTGGACCGCTCCAAGCCACTGTGGGAGATCTGGCTGGTGCAGAACATGTCCGGCGGGCGATTCGCGCTGATCGCCAAGACGCACCACGCCCTCGTCGACGGAATCTCCGGCGTGGACATCACCACCGTGCTGTTCGACTCCGCCCGTGAGCCCGCGCCGACCCCCGGCCCCGCGTCTCCGTGGGTCGCCAAGCCGCTCCCCGGACGCGCCAAGCTCCTCGGTGAGGCGCTCGTGGAGCGCGCGACGATACCCGGCGAGATGGCCCGCGGCGCTCGCCGGCTCGTGCGCGCGCCGCGCCGCGCGCTGTCGCAGATCAAGGACGGCCTCGTCAGCGTGGGCGCCACGACGCTGGCGGGGATCAACGCGCCGGCGCCGCCGACGCCGTTCAACGTCGACATCGGACCGCACCGCCGCTACACGTTCCTCGACGCCGACCTGGCCGAGTTCAAGGCGATCAAGGACTCGCTCGGCGGGACGCTCAACGACGTCGTGCTCGCTTCGGTGACGCTCGCGCTCGGCCGCTACCTGCGCGACCGCGGCTACGCGACCGACGACCTCGTGCTGAAGGCGATGGTGCCCGTATCGGTGCGTGCGAAGTCCGAGCAGGGGGCGCTGGGCAACAAGGTCGCTGCGATGTGGGCGCCGCTGCCGGTCGGCGTGGAGAACCCCGCGGAGTGCCTGCGGCGCATCAGCAGCGCCATGGAGGACCTCAAGAACTCCGGGCAGGCGGTGGGGGCCCAGGTGCTCACGAACCTCGCCGGGTTCGCGCCGCCCACGATCATGAGCCAGGCCGCCCGGCTGCAGGCGCGCCAGCCGTTCTTCAACCTCGTCGTGACGAACGTGCCCGGACCACAGTTCCCGCTGTATCTCCTCGGACGGCGCCTGCAGGTGCTGTTCCCGGTGGTGCCCCTCGCCCAGCGCCAGGCGCTCGGGATCGCGGTGATGAGCTACGACGGTCACCTCGGCTTCGGACTGCTCGGTGACTACGACTCGCTCCCCGAACTGGAGAGGATCCGCGAGGACCTCAAATGGGCGATCGACTCGCTCGCACGCACCGCCGGCGTGCGCAAGCAGCCCGCCAAGAAAGCCGCGCCCGCGCGCAAGTCCGCCCGGCGGTCCAATGCGGACCGCTCAGCGCCCGCCAAGCCCGCCAGCGCCAACTAGCGTTTCGCGGCCTCGAGCGTTCCGCGCGAGCGCCATCGCGTCCTCGCCGTCGCCCTCCCCCTCGGGCAAACGTCCTGCGTTTCGCCCTGGGCCGCGCTCGGGTGGCGCGGATACGATCCTCACATGCGCCTGGCCCTCTGCCAGATAAACACGACCGTCGGCGACATCTCGGGCAACGTCGAGCGCATCCGCGAGTGGCTGCTCGCCGCCCGCGAGGCGCAGCCCGACCTGGTGCTCTTCCCCGAGCTCGCTCTCACCGGCTACCCGCCTGAGGATCTGCTGTTGCGCGAGCACTTCCTCGCCGACGCACGTGAGGCTCTCGGCACGCTCGCCGAGGAGGCGCGCGGGTTGGTCGCGGTCGTCGGCTTTCCCGAACGGGCCGAGGACGTCTACAACGCCGCGGCGGTGCTCGCCGACGGCAGGGTCCACGCGACCTACCGCAAGGTGTACCTGCCCAACTACGGCGTGTTCGACGAGCAGCGCTACTTCCAGTCCGGCTCGGAGGGGGCGGTGATCGACCTCGCCGGGCATCGCGTCGGGCTGACCGTCTGCGAGGACATCTGGGAGCCGGGACCCCCGGCCAGCGACGAGGCGCTCGCGGGCGCGGCGCTGATCGTCAACATCTCCGCCTCCCCCTACCGCGAGGGGAAGGGCGCCGAACGCGAGCGAATGTTCGCCCAGCGCGCCCGCGACAACCTGGCGGCGGTGGCCTTCTGCGGTCTCGTCGGAGGCCAGGACGAGCTGATCTTCGACGGGCACTCGTTCGTCGTCGACCACACCGGCGAGACGATCGCCCGCGCGGCGCAGTTCGAGGAGGACCTGCTCGTCTGCGACGTGGACCTCGAAGCCGCCGCGGCCGTCCGCCTGCGCGAGGCGGGCCATCGCCCCGCAGCGCGACGCTCACCCGCGCAGGTGACCGTCCTGCCCGCGCTCCCGTCCCCCGCCGGGGACACGACCTCGCGGCCGCCCCTCACGCCCTCGCTCGCCACTCCGATCGCACCGCCGGAGGCGGAGGTCTACGCGGCGCTGATGCTCGGCCTGCGCGACTACGTGACCAAGAACGGCTTCGCCCATGTCGTGATGGGCGTCTCGGGCGGCATCGACTCGGCGCTCGTCGCCTGCCTCGCGGTCGACTCGCTCGGGCCCGAGCGCGTGAGCGCGAGCGTCATGCCCTCCCCGTTCTCATCCACCTCGACCCAGGCAGACGCGCGCGAGCTCACGCGCAGGCTGGGCGTCCGCACGCACGAGCTGCCGATCGAGACGGTCATGGACGCCTACGGCGAGACGCTCGCGGGGGAATTCGATGGGCTGGCGCCCGACCTGACCGAGGAGAACCTGCAGGCACGGATCCGCGGCAACCTGCTGATGGCGCTGTCGAACAAGTTCGCATGGCTCGTCCTCACGACCGGCAACAAGTCGGAGATGTCGGTCGGATACACGACTCTCTACGGTGATCTGGCGGGCGGCCTCGCCGTCATCAAGGACGTGCCGAAGACGCTCGTCTACCGACTCTGCGAGTGGCGCAACTCGCCGGCGGCGGCGACGCTCGGGCTGAGCATCGAGAGTCCCATACCGGCATCGATCATCGTGCGCGCACCGTCGGCCGAGCTCAGGCACGACCAGCGCGACGTGGACTCGCTGCCTCCCTACGATCTGCTCGACCGCATACTGCAGGGCTACATCGAGTTCGACCGCAGCCGCGAGCAGCTCGTCGCCGAGGGTCTCCCGCCTACTGACGTGGACCGCACGATCCGGATGGTCGACCTCGCAGAGTACAAGCGCCGCCAGGCGCCTCCGGGGATCAAGGTCACCTGGCGGGCGTTCGGTCGCGACCGCCGCATGCCGATCACGAACCGCTACACGGGCTGAGCCGCGGCGCCACTCGCCACCGCTACCCTGCCGACGTGCGTCTCGCCGCCCTGACCCTCTGCATGCTCTGCGCGGCCGTCTTCTGCGCGTGTGGCGACACGCTGCAGACCAAGCCGATCCCCCACAACATCCTCGAGAGCATGGTCATCAGCCCGTTCCCCGTCTACTGGGCCGGGCGCTCCTTCCAGCGCCTGCCGATCACGGAGGCCACGCACGATCCCGGCGGCGCCTACAGCGTCCAGTACGGCAACTGCCTGCAGGGAGGCCAGGGCGTGTGCGTGGCACCCCTGCGGATCGTGACCTCCCCCGACAACAGCTTCGTGCCCGGCGACTCCGCTCCGAGCCGCCAGACGCTGCTCCGTGGCGTTCCCGTCGTCCTCGCCCGCCGTGGGCGCACGATCGTGATCGCGACCGGGAGCGTCGTCGTCGACATCTACGCGACCAGCGCCGCCCTGGCCCGTGCCGCGGCGCAGACGGTGGTGCCGATCAACGCCCCCGGCACGCCGCAGGGTCGGCTCGCCGCGCAGCTGCCCGACTCGGGCTTCGGATCGAAGCCGCTCCCGTCGCAGACCCCGGCGAGCCTCGGGCCGCTGCGCTAGCTGGAGAACGGCGGCTGTCTGCCCTCCGGGAGCGGGCGCACCGCGATCGTCATCCGTGTGACCGCGCACGTGCGGTCCTGATCGTCGCTGAAGCGCACATCCCAGACCCAGGTGGTGCGGCCCCGGTGCACGCGTGTCGCATGCGCGTGCACGACGCCCTCCGTGATCGGCCGCAGGAAGCTCGTGCTGTTCGAGAGGCCCATCGCGGTCTCACCCTGGGAGTGGACCGCGAGCGCCGTTGCCAGCGAGGCCATCGACTCGGCCATCGAAGCGTACACGCCGCCGTGGACGAGGCCCATCGGCTGCTTGACCTCATCGCGGACGGTCACCTGCGCGTGAACGTCGGTGTCCGAGAAGTCGAGCAGCTGCAGGCCGTAGAGGCCGTCGAAGCCGACCATCGCACGATTGACCTGCTCGGGACCCGGCGTCGCCATCGCGGCGCCACGATAACCTAGGGACCCCTGCCGGGGGCCCGCGCCTGCCCAGCCGCCGCGCCGCGGTGGGCGTGCACCACACATGAGCCGACTGGACGAACTCCCCCCCGACCAGCGAGCTGCGCTATCGCTGCTGCTGAGACAGCGCAAGAGCTACGGCGAGGTCGCCACGTTGCTCGCCATCGACGAGCGGGCGGTTCACGATCGCGCCCATGCGGCACTCGCGCTGCTCGCTCCGCGGCAGGCACGGGAGCTCGAGGCCGAGCGTCGAGAAGCGGTCGGCGACTATCTCCTCGGCCAGCAGCCGAGCGTGGCCGATCGCCTCGCGACGCGCACGTATCTCGCCGGCTCGGAGCCGGCCCGCCAGTGGGCGCAGGCGATCTCCGACGAGCTCTCCCCGCTCGCGCCGGGCCCGTTGCCGGAGATACCCACGGACGGCGCAGGCGCCGCGCCCGCAGCCGAACAGCCCTCCGCTCCGAGCGCGGCGCCGGCGCGGGCGGGCGCCGTGGCCGGCGACGATCCCTTCGCCTCGCCCGAGCACCCGCTCGCACAGCGGCTGCCCAGCTCCCGCGTCGGAGGCGCGCTGCTGCTGCTGGCGATCGCGGCCGCCGTGATCGTCGCCGTGGTGCTGATCACGGGCGGTGGCGGCTCTCACGCGAGCAAAGCCGCCTCGCGCAGCGCTGCGGCCGCGAAAACGACCAGCGGACCGGCGCTCACACAGCGGCTGACGCTGCGCTCGCCTTCGCCGGGCAGCAAGACGGTCGGGGTGATGGACATCCTCGTCGAAGGCTCCAGGCGCGCCTTCTTCATCGACGCCGAGAACCTGCCTGAATCGAAAGGCTTCTTCTACGCCCTGTGGCTGTACAACTCGCCCACCAGCCATCGCCCGCTGAGCGCCAGCCCACCGGTGGGCTCGAGCCATCGGCTGCAGGGCGGAGCGCTGCTGCCCTCCGACGCCGCGAGCTACCACACCGTCCTGCTCACGCGGGAGACGAGCCGAACGCCGGCGCAGCCGGGCCCGATCGTGCTCAGCGGACCGTTCAGCGTCGGGAGCTGAGCGCCAGCAGCTTCCCCGGGTTCATGATCCCAGCGGGGTCGAGCTCGGCCTTCAGCGCGGCGATCGCCGCCACGCCCTCGGCGCCCACCTCGCGGTCCATCCAGGCGGCGTGATCGACGCCCACCGCATGGTGGTGGGTGATCGTGCCCCCACCCTCGACGATCGCTCGGCTCGCACGCTCCTTTACCGCCCGCCACTGGCCGATCGGGTCGTCCTCCAGCATGCGGGCGATGAACGTGAAGTACAGCGAGGCGCCGCTCTCGTACAGATGCGAGACGTGGCACATGACGAGGCCGGGCGTCCCGCACTGCTCGAGCGCCGCGGCGATCGCACCGCCGACGCCCTCGTGGAGCCTGTGCAGGTTCGACCACTGCGTGGCTGTCTCGAGCGTCTCCACCATCACTCCCTGCGTGAGCAGCTCATCGCGCAGGTAGGGAGCCGAGTAGCGGGACCTCCGCCAGGCCTCACCGGGCGAGCGCCCGAGCGCTAGCCCGCCGCCCGCCCGCGCGTGTACGAGCGCGCGAGCTCGCCTGAAGGCCGCCTCGCGGCGCTCCCCCTCGAAGCCCATGATCGCGAGGCATCCTTCGCCGTATCCGCGCAACCCCACATAGGCCCGTCCCAGGAGGCCCTTGGCGCCGCCCGCTCCCGCCAGCGCGAGCGACATGCGCGTCTCGGGTCGGTCGGAGAGCCGTGCCACGTCCGGTGCCGCATGCTCCTGGGCGAGCGTGCGCATAACCTCCACGCCCGAGGAGAAGTCCTCGAACAGAAACCCCTCGTACACGCGCTCGGCGGGCGCCGTTCTGACACGGAGCGAGAGCTCGCTGATGACACCCAGCGTGCCCTCCGAGCCCACCAGCAGCTGGCGGAGCCCCGGTCCTGCGGCGCTGGCGGGCTGTGCCTGCAGGTCGATGTCTCCCGCGGGGGCCGCGAAGCGCAGGCCCAGCACCATCTTGTCGATCGATCCGTAGCCCGTCGAGGCCTGACCTGCCGACCTGGTGGCCGCACAGCCGCCGAGGGAGACGTACTCGAAGGACTGTGGGAAGTGGCCCAGCGTCAGGCCGGCGCCGGAAAGCTGGCGCTCGAGCTCGGCGGCGCGCATCCCGGCTCCCACACGGACCGTCATCGACGCACGGTCCAGCGACAGCAACCCGCCCACGCGGCCCAGATCGAGCGCGATCACCCCCTGCTGCTCGCCACGCAGCGGAGCCACGCCTCCGACCACGCTCGTGCCCCCGCCGAACGGAACCACGGCGATGTGCAGCTCTCCACAGAGATCGAGCACGGCACGCAGCTGCTCGTGTCCCGCCGGGTAGACGACCGCGTCGGGTGCGCCCTGCGGCTCGCCTGCGCGCACGCGCACAAGATCGGGGTAGCCCCGGCCGACCGCGTGCTCAACGCGGGTCAGATGGTCATCGCGCACGCCGTCCCGGCCGGCGGCGTCGCGCAGCGAGTCGACGCTCGCAGCGCTCAGCCGCGGAGGCTCGAGGCGCACGCGCTCGAGCGCGACCGGCGGGCGCGGGCGCTCGGCGACGCCCACGGTGTCCGCGAGGAAGCTCAGCGCGTGCGCTGGCAGGCCCGCGGGGTGGGCCGGGTCGCCCCAGCCCCACCAGCGCATCCTCGGGGGATCTACGCCGTCAGCCACTGATGCGCTCCAGCCCGTCGAGTGCCTCCTCGATCGTGGCGGCGGCCGCGCGGCGCACCATGAAGCCGCCGAACCGGGGAAAGAACCCGGTCAGGGACTGGCGCAGCTCGATCGTCACCTCGGTCGCAGCGGCTGATGCCGGCGCCCCGTCGACCGCGGGGGTCGCGGCCGCGGCCGCCGTGACCGGCGTGAGACGCACCTCCGTCTCGGCTGAGCTCAGCAGGCGCCCGAAGGGCGTGCCCTCCAGCCGCTGGGACCATCGCAGCGCCCGCTCGCGCTCGTCGGCCTGCACCACGTTGAAGTCGGCGCGCACGAGCCTGCCCTTCGCGGTCCTCATGACCTCGGTGAAGGCATCGCCCTCGACATCCTCCACGCGGGTCACGCGGGGCCACCAGCGGGGCAGGTGATGGGGGTCGCGGATGAGGAGCCACAGCTCGTCGGCCGAAGCGGCGATCGTGCGGGTACAGCGCGCTGTGGGCACGAGTCGAGAGCTTATGACGCGTAGCTGAGCAGCGCGTGCGCGGGACGCGGAGCCAACCGCTCGCGCCCGTGGAGGAAGGCAAGCTCGATCAGGAAGCCGCAGCCCACGACCTGACCGCCGAGCCGCTCCACCAGCTCGCACAGTGCCCGGGCCGTGCCACCGGTCGCGAGCAGGTCGTCGTGCACGAGCACCCGCCTGCCGTGCTGGGTCGGGTCGCTGTGCATCTCGAGCTTCGCCTCGCCGTACTCGAGGGAGTACTCGGCGCTGACGGTCTCATGTGGGAGCTTGCCGGGCTTGCGCGCGAGCACGAAGCCGGCTCCCAGCTCGAGCGCGAGCGCAGGACCCAGCAGGAAGCCGCGTGCCTCAGCCGCCACGACGCAGTCGACTCGCAGCGGACGCGCGTACTCCGCCAGCTGGCGCACCGCCTCCCTAAGGGCCGCCGGGTCGGCCATCAGCGGCGTGATGTCCTTGAAGTCGATCCCCGGCCGCGGGAAGTCCGGGATCTCGCGAATCAGCTGCCGCAGCTGTCCCGCGCCGCCCGGCGCCGGGACGGCCATCAGCGAACGATCTTGCGTAGATCGCGAATCAGCAGCAGGTGCTTGAGGTGTGTGGCGACGGCCGCGAGGTTCTCGAGCGCGTCGACGGCCTCCTTGCGCCGCTCCGGATTGC
Organism: Solirubrobacteraceae bacterium; assembly: GCA_035567055.1. Lineage (GTDB taxonomy): Bacteria > Actinomycetota > Thermoleophilia > Solirubrobacterales > Solirubrobacteraceae > Palsa-744. The sequence continues at coordinate 31,551 of DATMQX010000124.1, read as the reverse complement.
GCGAGCGCAGCGCGGGCGCGAGGATCTGCTGGAGCAGGTTGGCCTCGCGGTCGGCGGAGGATCGGAAGACGCGCAGGTTGCGCCCGCCGACGCCATAGCGGGCAAGCTCCGCCACCGCGGCGATGATCTCGCGCTCGGTCTCGTCGAAGTACCGCACGCCGCCGCGCATCTCGCCCTTGACCACGCCGTACTCTTCGAGCTCGCGCACGAGCTTGCCCTCGGCCTTCGTCTCCTCGAGCACGTCGTCCATCGAGTAGAGCGCTCCCGTGGACTCCCGCACGCTCACGCTGGGGCGCCAGGCGCGCACCCCGTCGCGGGCAGCGCGCCCAGGGATCGGCGCGGAGTCGCCGGAGCGGCCCGCCGCGAGCTCCTGGCGGATCACCCGCAGGGGCAGGAACTCGTCGCGCTGCATCCGCAGGATCGTCCGCAGGCGCGCCACGTCGCCCTGGGTGTACAGGCGGTAGCCGCCGGGCGTCCGGCGCGGGGTGAGCAGCTTCTGGTCCTCCAGGTAGCGGATCTTCGAGATCGATATGTCGGGGAACTCCTGTGCGAGCGCCTTGCAGACCGCGCCGATCGTCAGCGACTTCTGGCGCTTTCCCGCCTCCGGAGGCTCGCCGGCGGCGATCTCGAGGTCGAGATCCTCGACGCCCGCCTGAGGTGCATGAGCAGCCATCAGCGTGCGTGAAACGTGAGCTTGTACTTGCCGATCTGCACCTCGTCGCCCTCCTCCAAGCGCTGTGACTCGATCCGCGAGCGGTTCACGTAGGTTCCGTTCAGCGAACCACAATCGTCCAGATACCACTGGTCGGCGCGATGGATCAGCACCGCATGGTCGCGCGAGACCGTCACGTCGTCCAGGAACACGTCGCAGTCGGGACGGCGGCCGATGCTCATCCGCTCGCCGTCGACGCCGAAGCTCTCCCCGACACGCCCGCCGCCGGCGCGGATCACCAGCGCCGGACCCCGCTCGGTGACCTCTTCGAGCTCGACCGGTTCGAACTCGCCGGTCTCGCCTATGCGGTAGGTGGCGGTGGTCGGCTCGCCGGTCCCCTCGGCCCGCGGCAGCAGCGCACCGCAGCGCTGACAGTAGTTGGCTCCTTCGGTATTGACGAAGCCGCACTCGGTGCAATGCAGGGCCATGACCGAGCGCCACCCCTTACGCGGAGCTGTCCGGCTGGTGATTGGCGAGGATGTCCGTGAGCTTCTGCACGTCGTCCCCGGTGATCGCCATGTCGCCGCCTTCGTGCTGGTGACGCAGGCGGTTGACCAGCTCGGCGCGAAGGATGTCGATCTTGCCGTGCAAGATGCGGCGCCTGTAGGAAATCTCTGTCTCCTCCTCCGTCAGCTGCCGGATGACGTCTTTCAGTTCAACATCCGAAAGCGAGCCAAGGTCCGGAAACGTGTCATCCATCGTGGCGTCTTCTCCTCGTGAGGGCTTGCACCGGGCCTGCGCCGAACATCCGGCTCAGCACGGCCAGAAGGGCCAGTATAGACCACAAGCTAAGGCTGAGCTTTAGGCTCTGGCCCGTTGTTCGAGCGCAGCATTCGCAGGCCACTCAGCACGTAGAGCACGCTTGCCAGCAGCGCCAGCGCGAGCCCGACGTAGAGCATCACGCGGCCGACGTCTTCGAGCCCGGCCATCGCGAAGAAGAAGGAGCCCATCACGGGCGCGACCGCCACCCTTCCCGGCCAGTTGATGCTCAGCTCCACGCCGCGCCTGAGGGCGTACTCCCCGAGCGCCAGCATCAGCAGCTCGCGCGCCGCGAGCACGGCGAGCGCCCAGCGCGGCAGCAGCTGGAAATGCCAGCAGACGACCACGCCGGAGACGATCAGCAGGCGGTCGATGACCGGGTCCATGAGCGCGCCGAGCCGGCTGTACTGGCCCGTCACCCGCGCCGCGATGCCGTCGGCGTAGTCGCCCCAGCCGATCACGGCGAAGAGCGTCGCCGCAAGCGCGCTCGTGCCGTCGGCGCTCGAGAACGCCGCGATCAGGAACACGGGGATCAGCGCGAGCCGCGCGAAGCCGATCGCGTTCGGGATCGTCCATGGACGCAGCGGGCTGCCCGACCGCGTCTGCGGGGGCGGCGGGCCGGAGCGGTCAAGACCTGACAGGCGCGCGAAGGTCAGGCGCCGGCGCCCCGGCGCCCCGCCGGCCGATCGTGGATCGCTCGGCTCGCCTACGGGAGGCTCTGCCACAGCTCGTCCACCGCCCGGACGAGCTCGGCTGGCTCGCTCGTCAGGGGCAGGCCCGGGGCTTCCTGGCGGCCCCGGCGCACCTGGACCTCCACCTCGCCCGACTCCAGCGAGCGCCTGCCAACGGTCAGCCGCAGGGGGCAGCCGAGCAGCTCAGCGTCGGCGAACTTCTCCCCGGGGGCATGCTCGCGGTCGTCGTAGAGGACGTCCACCCCACCGGCCCTCAGCTCCTCGTACAGCCGGTTGGCCGCCTCACGCTCGGGCGTCCCCGGTCGGCCGAGCGCAACGAGATGCACCGCGAACGGGGCCAGCGCGCGGGGCCAGGAGATGCCGTGCTCGTCGGAGAACTGCTCGACGGCCGCGGCCACCACGCGCGCGGGGCCGATCCCGTAGGAGCCCATCCAGATCGGGTGCTCCTCTCCGCGCTCGTCCAGGTAGGTGGCGCCGAGCGCCTCCGAGTAGCGCGTGCCTAGCTTGAAGATGTTGCCGATCTCGATCGCCGGCTCGATGCTCAGCGGCTCGCCGGCGAGGAGCAGGCGATCTCCCACCTGCTCCACCTCCGGGCTCTTCAGCGCGACCTCGACGTTGGCGGCATAGCCTGGCCCCAGCGCGACCTCGTCCTCACCGGCCGGACACGGGGCCATGTACTCGTGCGCGCCGAGTCCGCCCATCATGCCGACGTCCGACTCCACCCTGTAGAAGCGCAGCCCGGTGCGCTGCATGATCCGGTCATACGCGCCGACGTGTCGCTCGTAGCTCGCCTCCAGGCCCGCCTCGTCGCGGTCGAAGCTGTAGGAGTCCTTCATCACGAACTCGCGCGTCCGCAGCACGCCGGCCCGCGGGCGCGGCTCGTCGCGCTCCTTGACCTGGAAGTGGTAGAGGATCAGCGGCAGGTCCCTGTAGGAGTGGATCGTCTGCGCCGCATGGAACGTCACGGCCTCCTCGTGCGTCATCGCAAGCACGAGCTCGGAGCCCTTGCGGTCGTTGAGCTTGAACAGCTCCTCGATCTCCAGCCGCCCCGTCTTGCGCCAGGGCTCTGCGGGCTGCAGCACCGGCATCAGCATCTCCCTGCCGCCGATCGCGTCAATCTCCTCCCGGATGATCTGGACGACGCGCTGATGCACCCGCCAGCCCGCAGGCATCCACGTCCACATGCCCGCGCCCATCTGGCGGACCAGCCCGGCACGCACCATCAGCTTGTGCGAGATCGCCTCGGCGTCGGCGGGGGCCTGCTTCTCGGTCGGGAGCAGGTACTCGGAGAGGCGGGTCATGGCAGAGCCGACATCCTATGCGCGGCGCAGTCGGCGCCGGCGACCGGTGCCGCCGGTGCCCGCGCGCTATGAATACCCGCAGGAACCCCGTCAACCACCGAAGGAGCCCCGATGGCCTACTCCGTCCCACCGCTTCCCTATCCGTATGAGGCGCTCGAACCGCACATCGACAAGGCGACGATGGAATTCCACCACGACAAGCACCATCAGGCCTACGTGGACAAAGTCAACGCGGCCCTCGATGGCACGCCCCTGGCCGACACGCCGATCGAGGACGTGCTCAGCGACCTCTCTCAGGTGCCAGACGACAAGCGCATGGCTGTCAAAAACAACGGCGGCGGCCACTACAACCACACGATGTTCTGGGAGAACATGACGCCGGGCGGCGGCGGCCAGCCCGGCGGCGAGCTGGCGAGCGCGATCGACTCGGCGTTCGGCTCGTTCTCCGACTTCCAGGCGAAGGTCAAGGAAACCGGCGTCAACCAGTTCGGCTCCGGCTGGTCGTGGCTCGTGCTCGACGGATCCGGCCTCGCGGTGCTGGGCAGCGCCAATCAGGACAACCCGATCTCAGGCGGCAAGACCCCGCTGCTCGGCGTCGACGTGTGGGAGCACGCCTATTACCTGAAGTACCAGAACCGCCGCCCGGACTACATCGACGCCTGGTGGAACGTCGTCAACTGGGACAAGGTCGCGGAGCGCTTCGCCGCGGCCGGCTGAGCTCTCCTCCTCTGCGGAGCCCCCTCGCACATATGCGAGGGGGCAGATGGGCACATGTGTCGCTCGTCTGCGCCTCCCCCTAGCTGCTCCGGTCCGCCACGCGGGATACTGGCCGGGTGATGCCCGAGGAGTCCACCACCCCCGACCTGGTGGAGCTTGTGCGCAGGCAGTTTGAGGCTGGGAATCGCCGTGATCTCGACGCCGCGACTAGCAGCTTCGCTCCGGATGGCGTCTTTGACGGGAGAGTGGCGGGGGACCACTTCGAGGGGCGGGCGGCCATTCGCAGCTTCCTTGAGGACTGGTTTGGAACGTACGAGGAGTTGGAGTTTGGGCTTGAGGAAGTCCGCGATCTCGGCAACGGAGTTGTGCTTGCCGTGGTCACTCAGAACGGTCGGCCGGTTGGCAGCGCAGGTCACGTTCGACAACGCGAGGGGTGGGTCTACCTCTGGGTGGGAGGCTTGATCGCGCGACTTGCGACCTACGGCCTCGACGAGGCCCGTGCTGCCGCCGAACGCCTCGCCCAGGAACGCGGGTAGGCGGTGTCGCGCGAGAACCTAGAGCTGGTGCAAGCGGCCTTCGATGCATATTCACGCGGTGACGAGCCAGCATTGCTGGAGCTCGTTGCGGCGGACGTCGTCATCACGCAATTTCCCGAGCAGGTTGACGTGCGCGACTATCACGGGCACGAAGGGTTTCGGCAGGTCATGACCGAGTGGATTGGGAGCTGGGACGACTGGTCGATCGAGATCTTGGGTGCGAGAGAACTTGGTGACCTGGTGCTGGCCACCGCGCGTCAGCAAGGCCGAGGGGTAGCGAGCGGCGCGCCGATCGACGCTTGGGCCACATTTGTGTTCACCGTGCGCGAGGGGTTGATAGCTCGGTGGCAGATGTTTTCGTCTGAGGAGCAGGCCCTCCACGCCGTCGGGCTGTCGGAGTAGGCAATGTCGCAGGAGAGTTCAGCGCGAGAAGCGCCGCCCAGCGACCGGCGAGACCTCCTCGTCGAGCGGCGCTGGCCGATCTTCGATCGGTGGAGTTAGCATCGACTCGAGCACGGTCTCGGCGTCTTCGGCGGCTGCGGCCTCCATGGCGGCGATCCGCTCGGGCGTCATCTGCGTGTCGTCCTCGTTCTCGGCCAGCCACTCGCGCGCCTCGGCCGCGGCGGCCTCGTCGCGCTCGACCTTCTTGCCGGCGGCGTAGTAGCGGTCGATCTCCTTGAACAGCTCATCCACGAGCTGCTCGGTGGGGACCTTCTTCAGCGGCTCGCCCTTGGAGTAGATCATCCCCATGTCTTTGGCGCCCGTGATGCCGAAGTCCGCATGGCGCGCCTCGCCGATGCCGTTGACAGCGCAGCCCAGCACCGAGACCTCGATCGGGTCCTCGTACGCTTCCAGGCGCTGCTCCACTTCGATCACGACGCGGTCCATGTCGAACTGCAGGCGCCCGCACGTCGGGCAAGCGATCAGGTCGGGGCCGCGCTCGCGCAGCTTCAGCGCCTTGAGGATCTCCCAGGCGACCTTCACCTCCTCCTCGGCGTGGAAGGTCGAGAGCGAGATCCTGATCGTGTCGCCGATGCCGTCCGCCAGCAGCGTGCCGAGGCCGACAGCCGACTTCAGCGACCCCGACCACTTGGTGCCCGCCTCGGTGACGCCCAGATGCAGCGGATAGGGGATCCGCTCGGCGAGGAGCCGGTTGGAGGCGATCGTGTTCGGCACGGAGGTCGACTTCATGGAGACCTTGAAGTTCGTGAAGTCCAGGCGCTCCATCAGCTCGACCGTCTCGATGGCCGCGGTCACGAGCGCCTCGACCGGGTTGTCGTACTCGAGCTGGCGCAGGTGCTTGGGCAGTGAGCCCGAGTTGACCCCGACGCGCAGCGGCGTCCCATGCTGCTTGGCGAGCGCGATCACCTCCGCGACCTTCTCCGCCCCGCCGATGTTGCCCGGATTCAGGCGCACGCAATGAGCGCCGGCCTCGATCGCCTTCAGCGCGAGTGTGTGGTTGAAGTGGATGTCGGCGATGATCGGGATCGGGGACTCGGCCACGATCGTCCTGAGCGCCTCCGCGTCCTGCTCGCGGGGCACCGCGACACGCACGATGTCGGCACCGGCCTCGGCGACGGTGCGGATCTGGTCCATCGTCGCCGCCAGGTTGGCGGTCTCCGTCTTCGTCATCGTCTGCACGGCGACGGGCGCGCCTCCCCCAACGGGAACCGCGCCCACGAGGATCTGGTGCTTCGAGGCCATAGGCTGATTCTACGATGCCGGACGTATACGCCACCGCACGCGGGCCGCTGGCGCGCCTTGCCGCGCCGCTCGCCGGCCGCGCCCGCGCCCGCCGGCACGAGCGCTTCTTCGCGCTCACGCGCCTCGCGCCCGGCGCGCGCGTGCTCGACGTCGGATGTGGGCAGATCGGGCTGCTCGCGCTCGAGCCCTCGCTTGACATCACCGGCGTCGACCTCGCCGAGCGGCCCCTATATCCAGGTCCGTTCGTTCGCGCCGATGCCGCCTCGGGGCTGCCGTTCGCCGACGGCGAGTTCGATCTCGTGTACTGCTCCAGCGTGATCGAGCACGTGCCGCCGTCCCGCCGCAGCCGCTTCGCCGCCGAGATCCGCCGCGTGGGCCGCGGCTGGTTCGTGCAGACGCCCGCCTTCTCCTTCCCGCTGGAGCCGCACTCGCTGCTGCCGGCTGCCCACTGGCTGCCCGTACCCCTGCGCCGCCCCTACTGGCGTCTCGGAGCCGCGGGCGAGTGGGAGGAGATCTCGCTGCTGCGCCGTGGCGAGATGGAGGCGCTGTTCGGACCGGCGCGGGCCGAGCGCTTCGGGCCGCTCGTCAAGAGCTGGGTGTGCGTCAGCCCGCCAGGCGGTTGATGTCGTTGCTGACGCCGTTGATCACCAGGAACAGCAGCAGCACGATGCCCACCGAGCTATAGCGGTACATCGCCATGAGCGACACGCGCCGGCCGCGGACCTTCTCGGCCAGCGCCCAGGCGATGTGGCCGCCATCCAGCGGCAGGAACGGGAACAGGTTGATGACGGCGAGTATCAACGAAAGGTAGCCGAGGAAGACAAGCGCATATCCGGTGCCGGCGGCGACGGTTTCGTGCCCCACCTGGGTGATGCCGACGATGCTCGAGACTTCGTGGCGCACCTTCGAGCTGGTCAGCGCGTCGACGAACCCCGTGAGCGTGTGGGTGGTGCTGTGCCACATCTCGTTGAGGGCGGTCGACGCCGCCGCAAGCGGGCCGAGGTGCCTCGGCACGGCGCCGAAGAGGAAGCCGATCAGCATCCGCCGTTCGTGCTTGCTGTAGCGGGGGTAGATCGTCAGGTTGACGTGACGCCCGGCCCGCGAGACCGTGAGATGCACCGGCGTGGCGGCGCGGCAGCCTTCGACGAGCGCTCCGGCGCAGCGGTGCGCATTGACCGCCCTCGTCGTCGATGAGAAGGTCGCTGGCCGGCCTTCCGCCGCGATGATCCGATCGCCTGGCGCCAGCGCCCGTTCGGCCGGCGCGCCGCGCTCGACCGCGTTGACGGTCGGGGTCAGCGTTGCGACCGCCGGGTTGATGCTTTCGAAGGCTCGCTCGCCGTTCACGTTGCCCGTCAACAGCACCGCCCAGAACAGCACCAGGGCGATCACGATGTTCACGCCGGGTCCCGCGAGGATCACGACGATGCGCTTCCACGGGGGCTGGGCGTAGTAGGCGCGCCTGGCGACCTCCGGCTCGAGATCGTTGAGCTCTTCCGGGTTCATGCCCGTGATCTTCACGTAGCCGCCCGCGGGGATGGCGCCGATCGCGTACTCGGTCTCCCCGCGGCGAACGCGGAAGAGGGTCGGCGGGAAGAACAGCGAGAAGCGCTCGACGCGCATGCCCACGGCCTTGGCCACGGTGAAGTGCCCGAGCTCGTGTAGGACGATCAGCGCGATGATCCCAAGCAGGGTCAGCAGCCAGCTCACCGCCCCAGTGTCGCAGCCCCATGCTCGGAGCCCGCCGGTTGCCTTACGGCAGATCAGGCAAGCGCGGCCACGGCCTCTCCTGCCACCCTGCGAGCCTGGCGGTCGGCCTCATACAGCGACTCGAACGCGCGAACGGGCTCGCTGCCGAGCTGCGAGAGCGTCTGTTCGATCACCGAGGGAATCTCCAGAAAGCGCAGGCTGCCCTCCAGGAAGGCGTAAACGGCGATCTCGTTCGCCGCGTTCAGCACGCATGGCGCGGTGCCGCCCTCGCGTGCCGCCTCGCGTGCGAGGCGCAGGCAGGGAAACGCGTCGAGGTCGACGGCCTCGAAGGTCAGCGCGCCCACCGCAGCGAGGTCGAGCGGCACCACGGGCAGCTCGACGCTCTCCCCCCCATGCAGGGCGTATGAGATCGCAATGCGCATGTCAGGTGGCCCGAGATGGGCGAGCATCGCCCCGTCGGCCATCTGCACGAGGCCGTGTACGAGCGACTGGGGATGCACCACCACGTCGATGCGCTCGTACGGCGTGCCGAAGAGGTGATGCGCCTCCATCAGCTCGAGCCCCTTGTTCATGAGCGTCGCCGAGTCGATCGTGATCTTGCCACCCATCGCCCACGTCGGATGGGCGAGCGCCTGCTTGACCGTCACGTCCTGGAGCTCCTCGCGCCCGCGTCCACGGAACGGACCGCCGCTCGCGGTGATCGTGAGGCGCTCCACCGCACCGGGCGGCTGGCCGGCGAGCAGCTGGTGAAGCGCCGTGTGCTCGGAGTCGACCGGCACGATCTGCGCCCCTGTCGCCTCCGCCAGCGCCGTCACTAGCTCGCCGCCCACGACCAGCGACTCCTTGTTGGCGAGCGCCAGATCCATGCCCTCGCCAAGCGTCGCCACCGTCGGCCCCAATCCGGCCGAGCCGACGAGCGCGTTCAGGACGAGGTCTGCTTCGGACTCCACCACGAGCCGGACGAGACCCTCCGGGCCTCCGAGCACCTGCCCGTCGGTCCACGCCTCCGACGCGCGCGCGGCCGCGTGCTCCTCGGCCAGCGCTATCCGCCCCACCCCATGCTTACGCGCCTGCTCGACCAGCGCCTCCCAGGATCGCTCGGCCGACAGGCCCACCAGCTCGAGCTCGTCGCTGCGCTCGCAGACGTCCAGCGCCTGCGTGCCGATCGACCCGGTCGATCCTAGGATCAGCAGCCGCTTACGCGTCGCCATCGGTGGCTCCCCAGCCGTGGATTCCTGTCGGCAGACGGTCGCTCGACGCTCGTGCGCAGATCATCGCCAGCGAGTCTAGGCGAGACGTTGTCGTGTCCCTTCCACTGGCGGGCGCCCCGCCTATCAGCGCGCCCCGGGAAGCATCACCCCAATGGGGCGATGCGTCGGCGCGTATCCCAACCGATGCTCAGGGGTCCAAACCTACGCCAATCCAAGGAGGAACCATGTGGTGGGGAATCGGCTTCGGCGCCTTCATATACGTGCTTGTGCTGCTTACGCTCGGGCTGCGAACGCTCAAAAGGGGGCATGGATGGATGTTTTTCTTCGGCATCTTCTTGCCCCTGTTCTGGTTCATCGGAGCGTTTATAGGACCGACGAGGAGGGCTGAGGCAGCCTACGAGGGGCATTGATCCCATGGGGTCCCTCGCCGCAGCCGGCGTGGCTTTGACCAGTCGGGCCTCACTGTGACGCACCCGGCTCACACGCCGACGACCGGGCGCCCCAGGATGAGTCGCCCGAGAATGCTGTACGCCGGCATGTATCTCTCGTACAAGTTCTGGAGGGAGATGGTGCGCCGCACCACGGGAGTCCCTGTCGAGGCGCCGCTGCTCGCGGCGATCTTCGCTGTCGGCGTCGTGGCGGACGCCATCCGCGGTCTCATTGCCCCGGCTTTCAGACCGCTTCGTCCGAGGTCACCTTCGGCCTCGGACGCGATGTGGGCGATCGCGGTGCCGCCGGCCATTGTCCGCGGCGCCACTGGAGTCAAGGCCAACGACGCGCCGCTCGTCGGTGCGGCGATCGGATTCGGTCTGATTGCTCCTGCACTGAGCGCCATCGCGGCACTGGCACGCATGGTGCCGGCTGGCTTCGCAGCCCTCCGCCGCTTTGCGACTGGAAGGTCGTAAGACAAGCCTCGGGTCCCGTCGCCGGCACGACGAACTTGGTGAGCTTGCGGGAAAACATGGACATCACTCCTGCTCGTCGATGGAATACGCCGAGTCTCGCTAGTCGCGCTTAGGCTCCTGCATGAGGCGGTTGGGAGATTCCTGGGAGAGCCGCGGTGCGCTTCAAGCGTGCGGGGCTGAGCAGCAGTCACAAGAATGCCGGATCGAGCGGGATTTTCTTGAGAGACAGCTCTGTACCTCTAGCTGGCACAGCGATAACCTTCAAATACAGCGATTCCACTGTGGCGGCCGGTGGCTGTTTCTGGGATTGCGCCCCGAAGGCAGGACGAACTAGCGGTCACATGCTGGCCGCCTGTTTTTGGTCTGTTGCATAGCGGCGTTTGGGCGCCGCATCGTTGGGAGAGCATGTATGGAGGGGCACACGCACCCGAGAGGGACGGCCTCTGACACGTTGGATCGCATCCGCAGAGGCGGGACGCACCTGATCCTCGCCGCTCAGCGTTGGCTCGCCGAAACGAAGACGCTGCTGGATGACGGTGACTTCCAAGGAGCGATGAAGACCGCGGCGCAGCTCCACGAGAAGATCGCGGCCCTGGCCGTCGCCGAAGGCTCGCTGGGGACCATCTCGGACGCACGCATCCTGAAGTGCAGGGACATCGAGGTCGGCATGACGCTGGCGGAGGTGGGCGAAGTTACGGCGATCGACCTGTGCCTGTGCGGTCAGAATCACTGCGACAGGATCGTCCTGACGATCGAGGGGCGGGCGGTGAACTTCCCCGCCGACGCCGAGGTCATCGTTGATACGTACGTATCAGAGTGAGAGGTCGACGTTTACAACGTCTACGTCGCAACAGGTAATTCGGTGAAAACACGAACCGACAGAACGGAGGACGCACCCATGTCGAGAATCATCGTCGTACCAGACTCTGTCCACCCTCAGCTCGAGGGCGTTCCCGTCCTCATGAACGAGGAAGTGCGGCCGGAGCATCTGCAGGACGGGCACTCAGCTGAGCAACTGATCCAGCGCGTCGCATGGGCGATCTGCGACGCCACCGACGCCGAGCAGCAAGCCGTCCCCTACCGGGGAGCGCGTTCGGGAAGGCGCCACAAGTGACGCGCCCTCGGCCCCATCCACCGGTGCTCACCCAGCGCCAGCTCAGACGGCTTCAGACCCTGCCGGACGATTACAAGGTGGTAGGCGCAAGGGATGGCATCCCGATAGTGGAAAGTCCCACAGGACAAACCCTGCGCCTGCAGCCCACGGGGCGCCTGGCTGCGGCCACGTTGATGAAGCGCGTCGGCTCCTACATGCACCAAAAGCACGGCTGACGGGTGCCCTCAGATCACGCCCGGTTGCGTCCGCGAGCCGAGTATCGCCCATCACATTCCCGCGCCGCTGGACAGCTCTGCCGGATGCACGACCGCGCGTGCGCGTTGGAGATCGCAGTACTGCGCAAGTCCCCGGCGGTACGCGCCGCAGCGGTTCACCCCGGGCCCGGGAAGAGAGCTGGGACCCGGGGTATCGCCGCTGCGTGCGGAATGGGCCCACCCCCCGGCCAAACCGCCACCCGCATCGTCCGTGATCTCACCCTTTTGGCCCATCGGCGGAGGTCCAAAGATCACCGCTGCGTCTTATGACGTTCGTAGCCGGCCCGGCGCCTATAGAGCGCCGTTACACGTACGCCGCCCAGATGTAGTAGCCGACCACCGCCGCAAACAGGACCCCGTCGAGGCGGTCGAGGGCCCCTCCGTGGGGACCGAACAGGCCACCCGAGTCCTTCGTGGCGGCCTGGCGCTTGATGAAGGACTCGAACAGGTCCCCGAGCGGCGCGAACAACGCGACGCCGAGCCCGAGCACCAGCGCGTGGGTGCCCGGCAGCCAGTCCTGGTAGCGGCCCGCGATCCACACACCCAGCACGGCGAACAGCATGCCGGCGATGAGGCCCTCGACGGTCTTGTTGGGCGAGATCGCGGGCGCCAGCGGACGCCGGCCGATCGTCCTGCCTGCCAGGTACGCGGCCGTGTCCCCGAGAAACACTCCCACGAGCACGTCGATCACGATGCCGTTCCCGTGCGGAAGCCCACGCAGCAGCACCGCATGTGCGAGGGCGAAGCCGATCCAGTAGATGCCGAGCAGCGTCACCGCCAGGCCCATCGCGCTCGGGCGCCGCTGCACGAGCGCCAGCGCGAACAGCGCCGGCAGGGCGGCGACAGCCACGAGCAGGATCTGAAACTGGTTGCCGTAGAGCGCCGCCAGCAGCAGCCCCGCCAGCGCCAGGAAGCCGGCGAGACGGACCGGGTGCACACGGTCGTACATCCCGTAGAGCTCGTGCATGCACACCACGCCCAGCACGAACAGCCCGATCGTGAACACCAGGCCGCCCTCGACCACCAGGAAGATCGCGACGGCGATCGCCGGGACCGCGGTCAGCACGCGGCTGCGCAGCTCCGACGGCGCGCGACGCCGACGAGGCGCGCGCGCCGGCCTGCGCGGGGGACGCCCGGCGCCGCCACGACCGCGAGGTCTTGACGGGGGCACGGGCGGGCGGGACCGGCCTGCGGAACGTGCCCCGGAGGGGGTGTGCGGCCGTCCGGCCATCAGCAGCCCATCATCGCCCGCCGAACCGCCGCCGCCGCGCGGAGAACTCTGCGAGCGACTGCTCGAGCGCCTCCCGCGTGAAATCGGGCCACAGCTCATCGCGGAACACCAGCTCGGAATAGGCCGACTGCCACAGCAGGTAGTTGGACAGCCGTCGCTCTCCGCTCGTGCGGATGATGATGTCGGGGTCATGCATCTCGGGCGCGTACAGACAGGCGCGGAACTCCTCTTCGGTGCTTCCCGTGAACGCGCGCGCCGCGTCGACTATCTCCGCCCGGCCGCCGTAGTTGAACGCCACGTACAGCGTTATCCGAGTGTTCGCCCGCGTCAGCTCTTCGGCCCAGTCCATCTGCGCTTCGAGCTCGCTGCCGATCCCCTCGCGGCGGCCGATGAAGCGCATGCGCACGCCTTCGCGATGGAGCTCCGGCGATTCGCCGGCTATCCGCCGCGAGAACATCTCCATCAGCCCCTGCACCTCCTCGACCGGCCGCGACCAGTTCTCCGTGGAGAACGAGTAGACCGTGAACTCCTCGATGCCCAGCTCCGCCGCATCGCGCAGGCGTGCCTTGACGGTGTCCGCCCCGGCACTGTGCCCGTCGTTGACCGACAGCCCGCGCGCCCGCGCCCAGCGGCCGTTCCCGTCGGTGATGATGGCCACGTACCGGGCGACCGGGCCGGCCGATCCCTGGTCGGTGGCCGTCTCGCCGGCCGATGTGGGACCGGCTGGCGACGCCCGTTCCCCGGCGGCCCCCATCAGACCTCGAGGATCTCCTCTTCCTTTGCCTTCAGCAGGCCCTCGAGGTCGCCGATGCGGCCGTCGGTGAGCTTCTGCAGCTCCACCTCGGCGCGATGCTCGTCGTCGGAGGACGCTTCGCCGTCGGACTTCAGCTCACGCAGGTGCTGCATCGTGTCGCGGCGGACGTTGCGAACCGCAACCCGGCCCTCCTCGGCGAGGTTGCGCACGACCTTCACCAGCTCACGCCGGCGCTCTTCCGTGAGCTCCGGCACCACGAGCCGCACGACGTTGCCGTCGTTGGAGGGATTCAGCCCCACGTCGGACTCGTTGATCGCCTTCTCGATCGCCTTGATCGAGGACTTGTCGTAAGGCTGGACCGTGATCAGCCGGGCTTCCGGAGCCGAGATCGTCGAGAGCTGGTTCAAGGGCGTCATCGCGCCGTAGTAGTCGACGACGACGCGATCGAGCAGCGCCGGACTGGCGCGGCCCGTGCGGACGGTCGAGAACTCGTGCTGGGCGGCCTCCACTGACTTGACCATACGCTCGCCGGCATCCGCCAGCAGTTCGTCGATCAGATTGTCAGCGGTCATCGTGCTCCCCCTGGGATGTCGTTACGAGCGTGCCAACTCGAACGCCTGAGATTATCCGCGCGAGGCTCGTGTCGTCGTCCATGTTGAACACGTTCAGCGGCATCGCGTTCTCCATGCAGAGCGCCAGCGCCGTCGAGTCCATCACGCGCAGGCGCCGCTCGATCGCCTCCATGTGGGTGATTTCGGGGATGAACTCCGCGTTCGGGTCAAGCGCTGGATCGGCGCTGTAGACGCCCTCGACGCCGTTCTTCGCCATCAGGATGATCTCGGCGTGGATCTCGGCCGCGCGCAGCGCCGCGGCGGTGTCGGTCGTGAAGAACGGGTTGCCCGTGCCCGCCGCGAAGATCACCACGCGGCCCTTCTCGAGGTGGCGCATCGCACGGCGGCGGATGTAGGGCTCGGCCACCTCGGAGACTCCCAGGGCGGACTGCACGCGCGTATCCGTGCCCATCTTCTCGAGCGCGTCCTGCAGCGGCAGCGCGTTGAGCACCGTGGCCAGCATCCCCATGTAGTCGGCCGTCGCGCGGTCCATCCCCGCCGCCGCTCCCTGCATCCCGCGGTAGATGTTCCCGGCGCCGACGACGATCGCCACCTCGACCCCCTGGTCGCGCACGTCGGCGACCTGTCGCGCGACCGCAACCACGCGCTGGGGGTCCGTCCCGTACTCGAGATCGCCCATCAGCGCCTCGCCGGAGAGCTTCAGCAGGATGCGTTTGAAGGCAGGCGCCATCGCCGCCGAGAGCCTATACCCGTCGTGTCCTACTGGCCTACGGCGAAGCGGGCGAAGCGGCGGATCACGACGTTCTCACCCGTCGTCGCCGTCAGCTCGTCTCGCAGCTGCTGGACGGTCTTCCCATCGAACTTCGGGTTGTGCATCTCCTGCTCGAGCAGCACGATCGTCTTCAGCCAGGCGTCGAGCTTGCCGCCAACGATCCGCTCGCGGACGTTCTCGGGCTTGTCGGCGGCCTCCTGCTCGTAGATCCGCGCCTCGGCCTCGCGCAGCTCCTCGGGGACGTCGTCCCGCGCAATGAAGCTGACGGTCGGCGTAGCGGCGATCTGCAGGGCGACGTCGCGGGCGAAGGTGACGAAGTCCTCGTTCGTCGCCACGAAGTCCGTGTTGCAGTCGACCTCGATCAGCACGCCCACTTTCGCGCCGGGGTGGATGTAGGACTGCACGGTCCCCTCGGTGGCCGCACGCTCGCCGAGATCCTGGATCTTCTTGCCCTGCCTGACGCGCAGGATCTCGATCGCCCTCTCGATGTCGCCCTCGGCCTCCGTGAGCGCCTTCTTGCAGTCCATCATGCCCGCACCCGTGCGCTCGCGCAGGGCCTTGACGTCCTTCGCTGCGATCTCTGCCGTGCTCATTTCGCGCCCGTCTCCGTCGTCTGCTCGGCGGTCTCGCCGCCGGCAGCCGGCGGCGAGCCATTTGCATCGGGCGGCTCGGGGGCCTCCGTGAGCTCCGGCCCGGCGGCCTCCGCCGTCTCCGCCGCGGGAGCGCTCTCCTCGGCCGCCGCCTCAGCCGGGGGCTCCTCGGCCTTTTGGGCCGCCTCAGCCGCGGGCTCCTCGGCCGTTTGGGCGTCCGCAGCCGCGGGCGTCTCGGCAGGCTGGGTCTCGGCAGGTGCCGACTCGGCGAACTGCCCGTCGCCCTCCGCGCTTTCTGCGATCGTCTCGGCTGGGGCGGACTGCGGGTTGGCCGGCTGGCGGGCATCGGCGCCGGCACTGATAGGCGTGACCGTCTCGCTGCGGGGCTCGAGTGTTGCGGGGTCGGCCGGCGCGGCTGGCACCGGCGTCGACTCGGGCGAGGTCTGCTGCGTGGCTGCCGCCGCCGCGGCACGTTCGGCCGCTGCTTTGTCCTCGGCGTCTTTCTTCACCTGCTCTTCGGCCTCGCGCTTGGCCTGCTCCTCCGCTTCGCGCTTGGCGCGGGCCTCGGCCTCGATCCGTGCCTTCTCCTCTGCTTCCTGGCGCGCTCGTTCCTCCTCTGCGCGGAACACCGAGTGGCCGTCCGCGACCACCTGTCCGATCGCCTGTGTGATCAGGGCGCACGAGCGGATCGCGTCGTCGTTGCCGGGGATCACGAAGTCGATGCCGTCGGGGTCGCAGTTGGTGTCGACGAGTCCCATGATCGGGATCCGCAGGCGCTGGGCCTCTTTCACCGCGATCACCTCGGTTTTCAGGTCGATCACGAACATCGCGTCGGGCACCCGCTGCATGTTCTTGACGCCGCCCAGGTTCGCCCGCAGCTTCGCGAGGTCGGCCTGTGCTGACATCCGCTCGCGTGTCGGCAACAGCTCGAGCTGTCCCTCCGCCTCAAAGCGTTCGAGGTCATGCAGGCGCCGGATGCGCTGGCTGATCGTCTCGAAGTTGGTGAGCAGACCACCCAGCCAGCGATGGTTGACATACGGCATGCCCGCCGCCTCAGCGACGTCGCGAATCGTGTCGCGAGCCTGCTTCTTGGTGCCGACGAACAGCACCGTCCCGCCTCGATGCGCGAGGGTCGAGGCGAACTCCTGTGCCTGCGCCAGCAGCGCGGAGGTCTTCAGCAGGTCGATTATGTAGATGCCGCCGCGCTCGCCGTATATGAAGCGGCGCATCTTTGGGTTCCAGCGACGCGTCTGGTGACCGAAATGAACGCCGGCCTCCAGCAGCTCCGCAATGCTTACGTCAGCCACGGGCTAACTCCCTTTATGTGTGTTCGTTTGCTTTCCGTGCGGACGGTGCGGACCCGGATCCATATGTGCATGGTTGCCGGGCAGGGCCGCGATCCTCTACCGCACGGGTCGAAGATCCGATTGGCCGATCAGGATAGCTGTTCGGCCCGCTCCAGGGCGGATCGCAGGTCCGCCGGCAGCGGCGAGCGCACCTCCACGCGCTCGCCCGTCACCGGGTGATCGAACGCCAGCCGCGTGGCGTGCAGAAACTGGCGTTCGAGCCCGAGCATGCCCGCGGTCCCGTACTCGGGGTCCGCGACGACGGGATGGCCGATCGCCTGCAGGTGCACGCGTATCTGGTGCGTGCGGCCCGTCTCAAGTTTCAGCCGCAGCAGCGAGGTGCCCGCGAGCGCCCGCTCGAGCGCGAAGTGGGTGCGCGCTTCGCGCGGGCTCACGCCGCCTACGGCCATCCGCGTGCGGATCCGCGGGTCGCGTCCGATCGGAGCCTCGATCGTGCCGGTGCGTGCCGGCGGCCGTCCCTCCACGAGCGCGAGGTACTCGCGTTCGATCTTGCGGGCGGCGAGCGCCGCCTGCAGCTTGCGGTGGACCTCCTGCGAGCGAGAGACCACGAGCAGCCCCGAGGTGTCACGGTCGAGCCTGTGCACGATCCCGGCGCGCTCTGGCTCACCACCGGCGAGCAGCGGCGCGAGCAGCTGGGCGAGCGTGTCCTCTCGGTGACCGCGCGCCGGGTGCACGACCAGGCCCGCTCCCTTGTCGACCACGAGCAGATGCTCGTCCTGGAAGGCGATCGTGAGGGCGGGTCCGTCGGTCAAGGGACGCTTCGGCGCGAGCGGTCGATGAGCACGAACAGGATCAGGATGCCGAGCGTGATCGAAGCGTCGGCGAGGTTGAACGGCGGCCAGCCCAGCGGCAGCTTGATGAAATCGGTCACCGACCCATGGCGCAGGCGGTCGGCGATGTTGCCGAGCGCTCCGCCGACCAGCATGCCCGTGGGCAGCCAGATCCACGCCAGGTTCGCGTGGCGCGCGAAGTAGACGAGCAGCGCCGCGAGCGCCACGCCGATCAGGATCGTCACCACCACGTGGCTCCCCGGCAGGAAGCCGAAGGCGACACCTTTGTTGCGCGTGTTGACGAGCTGGAAGCCCGGCAGCAGCCCCTGTTCTTCGCCCGGGACGATCGAGCTCTCGATCGCACTCTTGCTCAGCTGGTCGACCGCGACGACGGCGACGGCGACGAGGACGGCCCGAGCCCAGGCCACAGACGCCCGCGGCGCGCGGCGTTCCCGATCTGCGATCGGCTGCATCGAACGCTCAGCCGTGGATGAGCCCCAGCACGACGACCGAGTTGATGATCTGCAGGCTGAAGATCGCCAGGATCGGGCTGAAGTCGATCCCCCCGAACGAGGGAATGAAGCGCCGGAAGATGCGCAGGTACGGTTCGGTGATGTCGCGCAGGAACCCCAGGATGGCGTCGATCGTGCGCGAGTAGGGCGGTCGCAGCCCGACCGAGAACAGCAGCTGGATGACGATGTAGACGATGATCAGCAGCGTGTAGACGTAGATCAGCGTCGACAGGAAGTCGGCGACCTGGGTGCGCGCGCTGGCAAGCACGAGCGTCATCGTGCCCCCTCCTCGAGTACCGCGTCCATCGCGTCGCTGAACGCCGCCCGCAGGCCTCCCTGCTCCAGCGCGGCGAGACCTCGTGCCGTGAGCCCGCCCGGCGAGGCGACCTCCCGCCGCACCGCGAGCGTGTCGAGGTCTCTGCGCCTGAGCAGCTCCGCCGTGCCAGCGAGCGTCTGAACGACCATTTCGGCCCCCTGCTGCGCAGGAATCCCGCGTCGCACGCCGGCGTCGACCTGAGCCTCCGCGACCAGCGCGACATAGGCCGGTCCGCAGGACATGAGGCCCATCGCCACGTCGAGCAACCGGTCCTCGAGCACGACCAGCGTGCCGAGCTCGGCGAACAGCTCCCTCACGGCCGAGTCGCGCTCCTCGTCGTGTGGCGGGCCGGCGGCCTGCACCACGGCCCCCTGGCGCACCTCCACCGGCAACGAGGGAATGAAGCGGTAGACGGCCGTTCCCGGATAGGCGCCCTCGAGGACGGCGAGCGGCGTCACTGCGAGGATCGAGGCGACCGCCTGCGCATGGGGCGCGATTTCCTGAGCGACGTCCTCCAGCTGGGCGGGCTTGTGGCATAGCACCACGAGGTCGGCCCGCCGGGCGACCTCGGCGTTCGTGGCGAGCGCCTCTCCTGCGACCTCGGCTGCGAGGCTCCGCGCACGCTCGGCGATCGGGTCGGCGCACAGCAGCGGACGCCCCCACCCCCGGGCGAGCGCGCGGGCCATGTTCCCGCAACCGATGAGACCTATCTGCATGAGTCGCTCAGGCTAGCGGGCAGGTCGGGCGAGGACGCCGGTGACGAGTTGGGACTGACGAGTCAGATTCAAGTCTGGCCAGGAGGCAGGGAGCGTGGCGTAGCTCGTACGCGAGCGAGCGAGGACGCCGCCAGACGCCGGATATGGCTCCTCAGGACTGGTTGAAGAAGCCCTTCTCGATCAGCCGCGCGCGCTCCTCGGCTGATATCTCGACGTTGCGCGGCGTGAGCATGAACACCTTGTCGGCGATGCGCTGCATGCCGCCGTCGAGCGCGTACGTGAGTCCCGAGGCGAAGTCGATCAGCCGCTTGGAGAGATCCGTGTCGGAGCTCTGCAGGTTGAGGATCACGGGGATCGAGTCCTTGAACTTGTCGGCGATCTGCTGCGCGTCGTTGAACGACTTGGGCACGACCAGGTGCACGCGCACGTCGCCGTTGCCTCGACCGACCGGTTTGAGAACCGCCGTACGTCCCCGCCCGCCGCGCGGGCTCTCCGCCTCATCGTCCTCGGCGAAGATGTCGTCGAACTCGTCGCGCCGGCGGCGCAGGCGGCGGACGTTGGGCCGCTCGCGGTAGCGGTCCTCGATTTCGGCCTCGGGCGCGGGCTCCTCGTCGTAGCCGTCGTGATACTCCTCGGCTAGGCCGAAGTAGACGAGCGCGCGGTGCCAGGAGTCGCGGAAAGCCATAGGTATTAGTGCGTCTTCGCCCGGCGAGCCGGATTCCCTGCTGATGCTAGCCACTGGCGGTCAGGGGCGCAGGGCGGGTGGGCCCTCTCAAGCATATAGTTTCGTGCCGATCCGCACGATCGTTGCCCCCTCTTCGGCCGCGACGACGTAGTCCTGCGAGGTGCCCATCGAGAGCTGCTCGAGCCCGCGTTCGTCCGCGAGCTCTCGAAGCGCGGCGAACCAGCGGCGGTTTCGCTCGGGGTCATCCACGAGCGGCGGCATCGTCATGAGCCCCGCCACGGGCACGGGCGAGCGCGCGATGAAGGCGTCGAGCTCCCCGGGCGCGACGCCGGCCTTTCCCTGCTCGCCCGCGAGGTTCACCTCGATCAGGATGCGCAGCCCGGGGCGCACGAGCGCGCTGTGGCGCTCCAGCTCGCGCAGGGCTGAGTCGGAGGCGACCGAGTGGATCAGCCGCACGTGCGGCACGATCAGCCGCACCCGCCTGCTCTGCAGCTGGCCGATGAAGTCCCACTCGAACAGCGGGCCGTGCTCGGCGACCTTGGCCTCGAGCTCCTGGGCGCGGTTCTCACCCACCACGCGTACGCCCGCCTCGGCGAGCTTCGGCAGCTCCGCCGAGGACAGGTACTTGACGGCGGCGAGCACCTCGACCGCGGGCCGCCCGGGGCCCCTGGCCGCCGCGGCGGTCAGCTCGCCGGCGATCCGCGCCAGATTCCCGCGAACGCGCTCGACGCTCAGGTCGGAGATCAGCTGCGCCACGCCACGCCAGCCTGGCGACCTGCGCGTGCGCCCTCGCCCCGGTGGGAGAAGAAGCGCTCGTCGCAGATGGTGCACGCCCGCACGTCGCGCACTTCCGCCACGCCCGCCGCCAGCAGCCGCTCGCGTGCGATCGCCCGCAGGTCGATGCGCGCGCCCTCGCGATGGGCCTCGCCGAAGATCGCGTGGATCTCCGGGCCGACCTCATAGCAGCACACCCCCGCGCCGGGACCGACGACCGCCACGATCTCATCCTCGCCGCCGAGCTCCCGCATCGCGGCCACGCCGCTCTCGAGCACGCCGGCAGCGAGGCCACGCCAGCCCGCGTGAAGCATCGCGACGGCGCTCGCGCTGCCGAGCGCGACCGGCAGGCAGTCGGCTGTGAGCACCATCGCCCCGATGCCCGAGAGCGCCGTCGCCTGCCCGTCAGCGTGGCGGCGCTCCGACCCGGGATCGGGCGGGCCCTCCAGACGTGCCACGACGGCTCCATGAACCTGGTAGGCGGGTGCGAGCTTCTCCACGCCGATATGCGTGCGCAGGCGCTCGCGGGCTTCCCCAGCGTCCTCCGAGCGCTCGCCCGCCACGCTCGACAGATTTCCGTCCGCTCGTCCGGTGAACAACGCGTGTCCCCCACCTGGCAGCTCGACGCGGAAATCTGCGTGGGTCATTCGCGCGCCTCGAGCGCGGCCTGCAGCTCTGCCTCCGGCCCGTCGGCGAGATCTCCGTCGAGCTTGCGATGAAGCGTCGCGGTGAGGCGCTGCCCGATCTCCGGCCCCTCGGGCACGCCGGCGGCGAGCAGGTCGTCCCCGGTGATCGACAGGCGCACGTGGCGCAGCGTCTGCAGCCAGCGGCGAGCAGCGTCGGCGGTCCCCTCGGATGGATCTTCGTCGCCCACCGCGCCCGCGAGCGCGACGGCCTCGGGCGTGCGGAGTGCGAGCGCCTCGTGCATCTGCGAGGGCAGCGCAGGCTGCCGCAGCGCCGCGACGAGCGAGGGGACGGCAAGGGCGCTCCTCATCACCCGATCGCGGTCGCCGGAGCTGAACTCGAGCGCGTCGAGGAAGTCGAACATCACCTGCTCCGCCTCCCGCGGGTCGGCCTCCCGCGCGAGCGCGAGCAGCAGCTCGGCGAGCAGCAGAAGGTCGGGCCGCCCGTCGGGGGGCAGCAGCGCGAGCGCGCGCCGTGCGAGCTCATCGTCGAAGGCAAGCCAGGGCTCGAGCGCCTCGAGCACGCCAAGAGCGCTCATCGCGCGCAGCGCCTGCACGGGCTCGGCTTCCTCGAGCGCGAGCCGCAGCTCAGCGCCCACACGTGCGCGGGAGACCGTCGCCAACGCGTCGCCGGCGAGGGCATCGGCGGCCAGCTGCCCGGTCCGCTCATCCGGCTTGAACCCCAGGCGGGCGCTGTAGCGCGCGAGACGCAGCAGCCGCGTGGGGTCGTCGATGAAGCTCTGCTCGTGCAGCACTCGCAGACGGCCCTCGGCGAGGTCCTCCAGGGCGTGCGGCGCCGCCTGCAGAGAGCCCCGCAGCGGCCCCCCGAGCGGCGCTGAGATCGCATTGACGGTGAAGTCCCTGCGGAGGAGGTCCTCCTCGGCCGTGCCCGCGCGGACATCCGGCAACGCGCCGGGGGACGCATAGGACTCCGCGCGGCGCTCTGCGATGTCGACCCTTCCCTTCTCCCAGTCCACGGCTGCCGTGCCGAAACGGTCGTGCACGGTGACCGTGGGCGGCTCCCTCCGTCGCCCCGCAGCTCGGCCGATCAGCGAGGAGAGCGCGCGCGCGAAGTCCGCGGCGCCCTCGTCGACCACGACGTCGAGCTCGCGTGGCGCGTGTCCGAGCAGCAGGTCTCGCGCGGCCCCGCCGATGAGCGCGACGTCCGCGCGCACCTGCGCCTGCTCGAGCAGCTCGAGCCCCCCTGGCAGCTCCTCCAGCGCACCCAGAACGGGCCCGCCGTCGGCCGGGAGGCCCGTCGAGCTCACGTCCGCCCCGCCGCCTTCATTAGCCCTCGCGCACCGGGATGCCCGCCGCGGCGAGATGCGCCTTGGCCTCACCGATCGTGTAGCGGCCGTAGTGGAAGATCGAGGCGCACAGGACGGCATCGGCGCCCGCGTTCAATGCGTCGGTGAGGTGCTCGAGCTCTCCGGCGCCGCCGGAGGCAATCACCGGCACGCTGACGGCCTCGCTGACGGCCCGTGTCAGGGCGAGGTCGTAGCCGTCGCTCGTGCCGTCGCGGTCCATGCTCGTGAGCAGTATCTCCCCCGCCCCCCGCTCTACGCCCTCGCGCGCCCACGAGACCACGTCGTGCCCGGTCGGTGTGCGGCCGCCCGCCAGGTACGCCTCCCAGGCCGCGATCTCGCCGGCGCCGGCGCTCGGTGCGGCCTTCGCGTCGATCGCGAGCACGACGCATTGGGCCCCGAAGACCTCGGCCAGCTCGTTGATCAGCTGCGGGCGTTGCAGGGCCGCCGAGTTGACCGACACCTTGTCGGCGCCCGCATCGAGGACGACCTGGGCGTCGGCGACCGAGCGAATCCCGCCGCCGATCGTGAACGGCACGAAGACGTCGTCCGCGGTGCTGCGCGCGAGCTTCGCGATCGTCTCGCGCCGCTCATGCGTCGCCGTGATGTCGAGGAACACGAGCTCGTCGGCTCCCTCGCGGTCGTAGTGGGCCGCGAGCTCGACGGGATCGCCGGCGTCGCGGATGTCCAGGAATTCGATGCCCTTCACGACGCGGCCCGCGTCGACGTCCAGGCATGGGATCACGCGCTTGAAGTGCACCCGCCCACCGTAGCTAGCCGGCGAGCGCCTCATGGGCCTGCTCGATCGTGAAGCGCCCCTCGTACAGGGCCTTGCCGACGATCACGCCGCTGAGATTCTCCAGGTGGGCCTCCCGGCGGAGCTTCGCGAGATGCCGGAGATCCTCGATGTCTCCTATGCCTCCGGAATACAGCAGATGCCCGCGTTCGGCCGCCTTCGCGACCCCGATCAAATCCTCAAAATCCAAGCCGCCGAGCATCCCGTCGCGATCGACGTTCGTGTAGGCGAGCTCGCGCACCCCCCGCTCGATCAGCGTGGCGAGCACCTCCCTCACTCCTACCGCGGCCGCCCTCGTCCATCCCTCGACCGACACCTCGCCTCCCCGCACGTCGACGGACACGACGATGCGCTCAGGCCCATGCGCCTCGAGCGCCCGCTCGAGCAGCAGTTCGTCGGTGAACGCCGCGGTTCCCAGGATCACGCGCGCGGCGCCCGCTCCCAGCGCCTGGTCGAGCGCCTCCAGCGAACGCAGGCCGCCGCCGTATTGGACGGGCACGCCGAGCGCGGCGATTCGCCGCAGGTGCTCGAGGTTCACCGGCTCGCCCCTCCTCGCGCCGTCGAGATCGACGACGTGCAGGAAGCGCGCTCCCGCTTGCACCCAGCTGCGGGCAGCCGACGACGGGTCCTCGTCGTACACCGTCTTCGCGTCGAAATCGCCCTTCACCAGGCGCACGGCGCTGCCGCCGAGTATGTCGACGGCCGGGTAGAGGTTCACCGCGCGACCGGCGCTCCGGCCTCGACGCAGATGCTCGCGAAGTTGGCGAGCAGCCGCAGGCCGGCCGCGGAGGACTTCTCGGGGTGGAACTGCACTCCGTAGAAGCTGCCGTTCTCGACCGCTGTCGCGAAGGGCGCCCCGTACTCGGCGGTCCCGAGCACGTCGCCCGCGTGCGCGGGGACCGGCGCGAACGAGTGCACGTGGTAGAAGGCGCAGCTCGGCGGCAGCCCGGCCAGCAGCCGCGAGCTCGGGTTCGTGAAGCGCACCTCGTTCCAGCCGATGTGCGGAAGCTTCAACGAGCCTGACTGCAGCGGGCGAACCTCGCCCGCGAGGATGCCGAGCCCCTCGCTCCCGCCCTGCTCGCTCGAGCGCTCGAAAGCGAGCTGCATGCCCAGGCAGATGCCCATCACGGGAGTGCCCGCCGCCACGCGCTCGCGCAACAGCTCGTCGAGCGCCAGCTCGCGCAGCTGGGCCATCGCGCGCGGGAAGGCGCCCACGCCAGGGACCACGAGGCCTGAGGCGGCACGCAGCCGCACCGGATCGGCGCTGACGATGGCGCTTGCGCCCACGTGCTCGAGCGCCTTCTCAACCGAGCGGCGGTTGCCCATGCCGTAGTCGACGACGGCGATCTCCACGCGATCCTCGATCAGCGGCGTCATGCGGTCAGGGTGCCCTTCGTGCTCGGCACGCCGGTCTCCGTGGGGTCGATCGCGGCGGCCTCCCGCAGCGCGCGGGCGAAGGCCTTGAACGACGCCTCGATCATGTGGTGGGCGTTGGTGCCCGCTTCGACGCGAAGGTGAAGCGTCAGCTTGGCGGCATTTGCGAGGGCGCGGAAGAACTCCTCCGTCAGCTCGTGCTCGAAGCCACCCGTCGAGCCGGGCGGAAGCTCCGCCTCGAACAGGGTGAAGGGACGTCCAGAGATGTCGATCGCGCAGCTCGCCCGCGCCTCGTCCATCGGAATCGTCGCCGAGCCGTAGCGCGCGATGCCGGCACGCTCGCCGAGCGCCGAGTCCAGCGCCTGGCCGAGCACGATCGCAGTGTCCTCGGCCGTGTGGTGGGCGCCCGTCTGCAGGTCGCCGGTGACCTTCAGCTCGAGGTCCATTCGTCCGTGGCGGGCCAGCAGGTCGAGCATGTGGTCGAGAAAGCCCACGCCCGTCTCGCGCGCGCCGGCGCCCGTCCCTTCGAGGCTCAGCACGAGACGGACATCCGTCTCGCCGGTCCTGCGTTCGATCGTCGCCGTGCGCGTCATTCGCCTGGATTCTCGCGCACGCGGGCCTCCATCGACTCGGCGTGCACCTCGAAGCCCTCCGCGCGGGCGATCGGCGCGCCCGCCGCAGCGAGCTTTGCCGCGCCCTGCCGCACGCGCACCTCGGCCATCGTGCGGCGGAAATGCCGCGGCGAGAGCATCGAGGCGAAGCGGGCCGAGCCGCCGGTCGGCAGCACGTGGTTTGACCCGACCACGTAGTCACCGAAGGCGGTGGCGCTCTCGGGGCCCACGAACACGCAGCCGGCCGAGCGGACCAGCGGAGCGAGTCCCTCCATCTCAACTCCGATCAGCTGCAGGTGCTCGGGCGCGAGGGCGTTGGCGAGATCGAGCGCCTCGCGTGCATCTGTGACGTGCACGATCGCGAACGCCGCCTCGCCGACGGTCGGGCGCTCCACCACGAGCTCTTCGAGCGTCGCCGCCAGCCCGTCGGCGACGGACGCCGCCGGGGTCGCCGCCACGACGAGGCTGCCCTCCCCATGCTCGCCCTGAGCGAGCATGTCGAGCGCGGCGAGGCGCAGCTCGCTCTCCTGTGCGTCCCGGCCGAGCAGTACGAGCAGGTCGCTGGGCCCGGCGAACCCGTCGATCCCGACGGTCGCCGAGAGCTGTCGCTTGGCCTCCTGCACGTAGAGATTTCCCGGGCCGACAACCACGTCCACGCGCCGGACGCTCTCGGTACCGAACGCGAGCGCGGCGATCGCCTGGGCGCCACCCATGCGATAGACGCGCTCCACGCCGCACAGGCGGCACGTGCCGAGGATGACCGGGTCAAGATCCCCATCGGGTCCGGGAGGAGCGCATACGGAGACGTCGAGCACGCCCGCGGCGCGGGCGCTCACCACGCCCATCACGACGGTGCTCGCGTACGGCGCGCGCCCGCCGGGCACGTAGACGCCAGCCGAGCCGACGGGCACCTCTCGCACCACGATCCGCTGGCCCTGGGAGAGCTCCACGCCGATGTCCTCGCTCACCGCCGCCTGCGCCACCAACGCCACGTTCCTGATCGCCACCTGCAGCCCGGCGACGAGCTCGAGAGGCAGTTGCCTGATCGCGTCGTCGAGCTCCTCCTCGCGGACGACCAGCGCGGCCGGCTCGCCGCCGGCGGTGTCGAAACGGCGGGTGTAGTCGAGGATGGCCGCGTCACCCTCGGCGCGCACGCGCGCGATGATCTCGCGGACGGCGCCCTCGACGGACGCGGAGGCCGGGATCAGCGTGCGCAGGTAGGCGCTCGTCCCCTCGGGGCCCCCGCGGTGCGCGAGATCACCCGCATCGATGCGGCTGAGCTGCATCTCAGCCCAGGCGTGCGGCCGGCAGGGAGCGCAGCTGCTGGAGGAAGTCGTCGATCGAAGCCGCCTTCAGCTTGTGGGCGACCGGGTTGGCGATCAGCCTCGCCGTGCACTCGACGATCTCCTCGCGCACGACGAGGTTGTTCTCCGCGAGCGTCGTTCCCGTGGCGGTGAGGTCGACGATCGCCTCGACCACGCCCGTCAGCGGCGCGAGCTCCACAGATCCCTTCACCTCGACGATCTCGGCCTGGCGGCCGGTCTCCTCCATGTGGCGTGCGGCGATGCGGGGGTACTTGGTGGCGACGCGCATGACTCCCAGGCGGCGCAGTGCCTCGAGCGCGGGATCGGGACCCGCCTTGCTGGCGAGCACCATCGTGCAGCGCCCGTAGCCGAGGTCGAGGAGCTCGTAGACGTCGCGGCCGCCCTCGCCCGGGCTCTGTGCCGCCTGCTCGAGCAGCACGTCCTTTCCCGTTACGCCGAGGTCGGCCGCGCCGGCCTCGACGTAGGTGGGCACGTCAGAGGGGCGCATCGTGATCACGCCGATGTCCTCGAACAGCAGCTTGCGGTCGTTGGAGCGCAGCTCCTGGGTGTCGAGCCCCAGCGCCGAGAGCAGCTCGACCGTGTCCTCGAACAGCGCGCCGCGAGGCACGGCGATCGTCAGGCCGTTCGTGGGGCTCACCCTGTGGGCCCGCTCCTCACGGGCGTCTGTCCAGCGGCGCCGCGCGCGGTGCCGTCGCCCGAGGCGGACTCCTCATCGGAGCCTGCGAGCAGGGCGCCGGTTCCGCGCTCCTCACCCGCCAGGGCGATGTGCAGCCGGTCCACGCCGAGGGCGAAACCGACCGCCGGGAGCGAGCGTCCGAAGCGTCCGAGCAGCTCGTCGTAGCGGCCGCCGCCACCGATCGGCGAGCCGAGCGCCGGGTCATAGACTTCGAACACGGCCCCCGTGTAGTAGCCGATGTTGCGGATCAGCCCGAGGTCGAAGATCACACGCTCGGCCACGGCCGGCTCGAGCAGGTCGAGGATGTCGCGCAGCCCCATCATCGCGTCGTGTGCGGGGGCGGGCATTTGGGCGAGCACGTCCGGGCCTCCGCGCACCTGGGGCACCTCGAGCAGCAGCTCGCTGGCCTCTCCGGAGATGCCGGCGTCTGCGAGAGCGTGCTCGAGACCCACGAAGTCGCGTAGGGCGAGCGCCTCGAGCAGGCCCGCGCGGGCGTCGTCGGGGACCTGCAGGCTCGCCATCAGGGCCGGGAACAGCGAGGCATCGCCGAGGCCGACGCGATAGTCCTTAAGGCCGACGGCGTCGAGCGAGTGGCAGAGCACGGTGAGCGACTCGGCGGTTCCCTGCGGGGCAGGCGATCCGATCAGCTCGATCCCGGCCTGCAGCAGCTCGCGGGGTTGCCCCCGCTGGGGGCGGACGCCCCGGTAGCAGTGGGCGAAGTAGCAGAAGCGCATCGGCGGCTCGCTCGCGGCGTAGCGCGTGGCGACGACACGGGCGATCGGCACGGTCATGTCCGAGCGCAGCGCCAGCACGGCCCCCGACTCGTCGAACACGCGGTAGGCGGGCTTCGCTTCCGCCATGTCGGCCCGCGCCAGCACCGACTCGTACTCGAGCGCGGGCGTGTAGATCTCGCCGTAGCCGTGGCGCTCGAAGACGCGGCGCAGCGCGTCGGTGATCGCGCGCACCTCGCGCGTCTCTTCCGGGAGCACGTCCCGTGTGCCGCTGGGGATGGGGTGGCTCATTACGACCCCGAGGTTACGCGTGAACGGGCTCCGTGGCGACGCGCTCGATGCGGGCACCCAACTCGCGAAGGCGTTCGTCGATGCGCTCGTAGCCACGGTCTATCTGGCGGATGTTGCCGATCTCGCTGCGCCCGTCCGCGCAGAGGGCCGCGAGCAGCATGGCCATGCCGGCGCGGATGTCGGGCGACTCGACGCGCTCGCCGCGCAGCCGCCGCGGCCCGGTGACGATCGCCCTGTGCGGGTCGCACATGACGATGTCCGCGCCCATCAGGATCAGCTTGTCGGTGAAGATCAGGCGGTTCTCGAACATCCACTCGTGAACGAGGATCGAGCCCTCGGCCTGCGTGGCGAGGGCGACGGCGATCGAGGTGAGGTCGGCCGGGAAGGCGGGCCACGGCCCGTCCTGCACCTTGCTCTTGTACTCGCCCACGTCGGCCTGGGCCACGAGCTTCTGCCCGCCCGGTACGAGCACGTCGTTGCCCTGCAGCTCGGAGCGCAGGCCGATGCGTTCGAAGACGAGGCGGATCATGCGCAGGTCTCCGGGCACCGTGTCCTTGATGCGAAGCTCTCCCCCGGTCACGCCGGCGAGCGCCATGAAGCTGCCGATCTCGATGTGGTCGGGTGCGATCTCGTGCGAGCAGCCGCGCAGCCGGTCGGCTCCGTTGACGGTGATCAGGTTCGAGCCGATGCCCTGGATGTCGGCGCCCATCTTCACGAGCATGCGCGCCAGGTCCTGCACGTGGGGCTCGCACGCGGCGTTGCCGATCACGGTGGTGCCCGGCGTCAGGGCGGCGGCCATCAGCGCGTTCTCGGTGGCCATCACGGACGGCTCGTCCATGAACACGTCGGTCGATCGCAGGCCGCGCGGCGCGGTGAGCACGATCTCCCGTCCGCAGTCGGTGATGGCGCCCATCGCGCGGAAGGCGTCCAGATGCGGATCGAGGCGTCGACGGCCGATCACGTCGCCGCCCGGAGGCGGCATCACGGCACGGCGGAAGCGTGCGAGCAGCGGGCCTGCGAGCAGGAAGGATGCGCGGATGAGCTCGGCGAGCTCGCGGTCGATCTCGACACTGTGCACGCCGGCGGCGCAGAGCGACACCTCGTTGGGCTCGCGCCATGCGACCTGCACGCCGATCGCGGCGAGGATCTCGAGCATCGCCTCCACGTCGCGGATGCGCGGCACGTTGCGGACGGTCACCTCGTCCTCCGTGAGCAGAGCGCTGGCGAGGATCGGCAGCGCGGCGTTCTTGTTTCCCGCCGGCACCATGGTGCCGGACAACGGTACGCCGCCTTCGATTACGAACTTCTCCATGAGAGTGCGGGGCCGTCGGCCCCAGAAGGGAGTGCCGGTGGCGCGCCGGGGAAGAAGCGTAACAGCCATCTCTGCACCGGAGTTCGAGCCGCGCGGCCGCGAACCTGCTTCCGGCGCGAGCACACAGGCGACCCGACGTGTCGTGATCCTTCGCTCCTGCAATTTTCGTTGCACACGTGACCCCGGAAATCCGCATGAGCAAGCCGTTTCGCCCGCTATTGGCGTCGTGCGTACACACGTTCGCGTCGGATCCGTCCGAGGGCGTTCCTATCTTTACGAACACATGTTCCCCTTCGCGAGAACATCAACGCTTGCCCAGCGGGCGCTCGATGCCCTTCGCCTGACCCGCTCGTTCCTGCTGCTCGAGGACGGCCACGACGTCGACTGGGAGGTCGGCCAGGACGAGCACTCTCAGACGAACCATCCGCATCGAGCGCCGCTGCGCGGGCGGCGGACCGCGCGACGACCGGGCCAGCCGGCCCCCGTGCGGCACGTGTGCCTCTGCCCCGTGACGGCTTCGGGCGCGGAGCACTCCCATGGGCTACGCGGGCGGTTGGGCGGGACGTCGGCCGCAGGGCGCTCGGCTGGGATGAGCGACCGCTTCGGGCCCAGCGGACAGCAGCGGCTGTAGCCTGGGCACGCACCGCGCGGATCGCTAGACATCCGACTGGAGGCGTTCACATGGAGCAGCGGGTCAGCGTGATAACCCTGGGGGTCGCCGAGCTCGATCGGGCGAAGGCCTTCTACGAGGCGCTCGGCTGGAGGAGCAACACGCCGGCGGAGCTCGAAGTGGTCTTCTTCCAGGCCGGTGGCATGGTGCTGGCGCTGTGGGATCGCGAGAAGAACGCTGAGGACAGCGGCGTGGAGATGGGCAGCGGCTACGGGGGCGTGACGCTTGCGTACAACGCCCGGTCGCCTGAGGAGGTCGACGCCGTCATCGCCGAGGCGCGGGCGGCTGGGGCGACGATCAGCCGTGAGCCCGGCGAGACGTTCTGGGGCGGCTACTCCGGCGTGTTCGTCGACGTCGATGGCTATCCGTGGGAGGTCGCCCACAACCCGCTCTGGACGATCTCAGACGACGGCAGCGTGACGCTGCCAGACTGAGGCGGGGTGGGTCCTGCGGTCCTCGCGAGCGGCGCAACGAACGACGACGGGCCGCCCTGGGGCGGCCCGCATCTTTCAGAAAAACCGGCGGCGTCCTACTCTCCCAGGCCCTTGCGGGCCAAGTACCATCGGCGCTGAGGGGCTTAACTGCTCTGTTCGGAATGGGAAGAGGTGTTTCCCCCTCGCTAAAGCCACCGGAAAAAGGCGAGAGACCGCTTCTCACGGTCCTTCAAAACTGCACAGTAGCCACAGCGGGTATCAAAAAATCCGTCAAGCCCTCGACCCATTAGTACCGGTCTCCTACAGACGTTACCGTCCTTCCAGATCCGGCCTATCAACCTGGTGGTCTACCAGGGGTCTTACTCCCTCTAGGGGATGGCAGAGTTCATCTTGAGGCTGGCTTCCCGCTTAGATGCTTTCAGCGGTTATCCAATCCACACGTAGCTAACCTGCAGTGCCCTTGGCAGGACAACAGATACACCAGAGGTGCGTTCATCCCGGTCCTCTCGTACTAGGGACAAATCCTCTCAACTCTCCAACGCCCACGGCAGATAGGGACCGAACTGTCTCACGACGTTCTGAACCCAGCTCGCGTACCGCTTTAATGGGCGAACAGCCCAACCCTTGGGAGCAACTCCACCCCCAGGATGCGACGAGCCGACATCGAGGTGCC
>DATMQX010000123.1:0-6592 GCA_035567055.1 Solirubrobacteraceae bacterium | reverse complement strand
CTGTGCTCGACGGCGACCCGCACGCCATATCTCGGTGCCAGCGTGATGCCGCGCAGCACGACCGGGTCGGGGCGCTCGCGCAACGGTCGCAGCTGAACCGCCGGCACGGCCACGCGCAGCACCTCCGCCATCTCGGCCTGGGCAAGGGCAGCGCCGATGCACCGCCGGATTCCACCACCGAAGGGCAGCCACGAGTACGACTCGGCCGCCTCCTCCAGGAAGCGCTCTGGCCGGAACTCGCGCGGGCGCGGATAGAGGTCCTCCCTCATGTGCACGAGAGCGATCCCGGGATACACCTTCACGCCGGCCGGCAGCTCCCATCCCGCGACGTTGCGCGAGACGGTTAGCGTGCGCTCGGCCGCGTCGAGCACAGGACGCAGCCGCAGCGTCTCCTTGACGACCGCGTCCAGGTACGCGTCGTCCTCGCCTCGCTCGAGCTCCTCGCGCAGCCGGGCGAGGACGCGCGGCGTACGCAGGAGCAGCTCGAACGCGAACGCCAGCCCGGTGGCGGTCGTCTCGTGGCCGGCGGCGAGCATCGTGAACAGCTCGTCGCGCAGCTCGGCATTCGTCATCCCCTCCCCGCGCTCGTCGCGCGCCGTCAACAGCAGCGAGAGGACGTCCGATCGCTGCTCGAGGTCCGGCTCCTCGCGACGACGCTCGATCTCCTCGTCGAGCAGCGCATCGGCCGCGCGCAGCCGCCGTGCGAAGACGCCGCCCGGGCTCAGTGGCCCCAGATCGACGCGGGCCGCCCGGGAGATCATGAACAGCGGACTGCTGTCGACGACAGCAATCAGCCGCTCTCGCAGGCGCTCGACGCGATCGCGCTCCGTCACGCCGAACACCGCCCGGCAGATGACCTCGAATGTCAGCGCGCGCATCCGCTCGCGCAGCACGAGCTGTGTGCCATGGCGCCAGCCGGCGATCTCCCGCTCGGCGACGTCACGGATGATCTCGCGGAACGCGCCCACGCGCGACCCCTGGAACGGTGGAAGCAGGAGCTTTCGCTGGCGAAGATGATCGGGCCCGTCGAGCACGAGCACCGAGTGCGGCCCGAGCACGGGCTCCATGAACGAGTTCGCCTCACCGGCCCTCAGATCCGACTGGTCTCCCGTGAACAGCGCGCGGATCGCCTCAGGGTCAGCGACGTAGACGCCGACACCGAACCCGAGCATCCTCACGGTGAAGATGTCGCCGAAGCGCCTGTGCCATTCGCGCAGAGCGGAGAGCGGCCTCTGGGCGAAGCGCAGCGTGTTCACGACGGCCGGAGTGCGCGGGCCGGGCGGGAGCGCCATCGGGCCAGTCTAGAGCCCATCTGCCGCCGTACGACATGTGTCCGGGCCGATCTCTCGACCAAAGATCGAGGGTAGCGTTGTTGATGCCATGGCCTCACTGTTGGCATCGCCTCCGTTGCGCTCTCGTGGCGTAGCCACATGGCGTGCTCGGACGAGCGGGGCCCTGCCCGAGCGTCGTCCGCCGCCGCGACGCACACGGCGCTATCTGCCGCTTGCACTGCTCACGACCGCGCTCGTGATCGTCCTGCCGGCGGCGCTGGTCTCCGCCGTCGTGCCTCGTGGAGGCCCGCTGCTGATCGTAGCCTCTGGACTGGCCGCCGTGGCCCTCTCGACTGCGATCGCCGCAGCTGGGGCCGCCATCTGGAAGCGCCAGCCCGGCTCACGCGACGTCGTCTTCTCGGACCTCTTGCTCTGGGGCTGGTTGCGGCGCTGCTGGGCGGAGCGCCGCCTCTCGCAGGCCCGCGATCTGTTCGACTCCGCCCGCAAGTCAGGTCCGGACGTGAGCATCGAGCTCGTGACAGGTCTCAGCCGGCTGCTCGAAGCGCGCGACGCCTACACGCACGGACACGGCCAGCGGGTAGCACGACACGCGACGCGTATAGCCCGCGCGATGCATCTCTCGCCCGTCGAGATCGCCAAGATCCAGACGGCCGCAGCCGTCCACGACGTCGGCAAGCTGTACACCCCGAGACAGATCCTCAACAACCCGCATCGACTGACCGACGCCGAATACGAGGTTGCCAAGCGTCATTCCGTCTGGGGGGCTCGCATGCTCTCGACCGTCGGGGACGAGGAGATCACCGCCATGGTTCGCCACCACCACGAGCGGATCGACGGTCACGGCTACCCCGATGGACTCGCCGGCTCGGCGATCCCGCTCGGCGCTCGCATCATCGCCGTGGCCGACACGTTTGACGCGATCACCTCGAGCCGCGCCTACAGGTCCGCGTGCACGCAGAAGAAGGCGCTCGATGTCCTCGCCGACGAGGCCGGTACGCAGCTCGACCCCGCCGCAGTGGCGGCCTTCGGCAGGCGCTACGGCGCCCGCCGCTCGGTGGCCGGACTTGCGCTGGTGACGACCGCGCCCGGACGCATCCTCGCGGCACTGCAGACGGCGTCGCAGAGCCTGGTCGCCGGCGGCGTCGCGTCGATCATCCCCGCGGTCGGTGCGGCGGGCCTGCTCACCCTCTCCCCCGGCCTGACACGCAGCACGGCGGTGCGGGGCGCACGAGGCCTCCCGAGCGTCGCCCATACGCTCGTAGTCGCCACCCATGGGCAGGCCAGGCGCACAACGAGCAGGCCGGCCGTGTCCCCGCATCACACAATCCATCGGGCCTTTCGTGCCCCGTCGTCCTCGCGTCCCGCAAGCTCGCCGCCGGCAACGCCGCACAGCCCGAATCGCCCGACGGGCGCCAGCACGCACGGGCCCACGGAAGGCGCTGCCCCGAAGACACCCGCGATCACCCCAGCGCTTCCGACGCCCGTGCCCGGGCCTCCCTTGCCTCCGAGCCCGCCCGTCACCGTGCCCCCGGTCGCCCCGCCCGTGTCGATCCCCAGCGTCCCGGGAGTGAACCCTCCGTCTGTTCAGGTGCCCTCGGTCCCCGGCACCGGCGTCACGCCGCCCATCTCCGTCGCCGGAACAACCCTCCCGGCTGCGGGTTGAGCAGCTCCGAGGCGCTCGCTCCGGCACATCGTGCCTCGGCGCCCGCGCGGCCCGAGAATTAAGCCGGTCTTGAGGGAGGTCGAAGCCGGCGTTCAGCAACGGGGTCGAGGATGGCTACGCGATGTTGACCCAACTGCTCGTGATCGCCCTCCCGCTCCTGTGGGTGACCCTCACGGTCCTGATCGTGGCGGCCTGCCGTGCTGCAGCCCGCGCGGACGCCGCAGCCGGCCGATCCGAGCAATCGGGCGCGCTCGAGCGAGAGGCGGGCACGATCAACGACCCTCCGGTCGGGGCTTGGGCGATGGAGCCCTGGCCTCTGGCGCCGCGTGGTCACCCGACGTGACGCACACCGCAGCGATGCACGGTTGACGCTCCGAGACTGCTCGGCCCTCGACGGTGATCCGCCCACGCGGGCACCGCGTACAGACGGCTAGCAACCATCTCGAAAAGGAGCTCGCATGTCCGCCAGTCAACCTGATCCCGGAATCGACCGTCGACAGTTCATCGGGCGTGCCGCCACGACCGGCGCCGGTGTCGTCGTCGGAGGAAGCGCGCTCGGAGCGCTGGTACCGTCGCTCGCCGCTGCGAAGCGCGCAGGCGTCAAGAAGCGTGACCTCGAAATCCTTGGGGCGGCCCAGATCGCCGAGGCGCTGGCGGTCACCACCTACACGAACATCATCAACACCGCGCCGTTCTTCGCGCGGCTGCAGTCGGACGACCAGGGATACCTCAAGGCAGCGCGCGAGGAGGAGATGTCCCACTACCTACTCGAGGAAGGCGTGACACGCAAGCCGTCGCCTTTCACCAGCTTCTACTACCCGCCGAAGATGTTCGCCGATGCGCAGACGACGCTCAACGTGCTCGTCACTCTCGAGGATGCCTTCATCGCCGCGTACCTCGTCGGCGTGCGTGACTTCAGCACCGCCGACCTACGCGTGACCGCCGCCCGCATCATGGGCATCGAGAGCGACCACCGGACGCTCGCCAGGGTCGTCGCGCCAGGTGTCGCCGCTCAGGATGGCGGCCCGATCGAGGCGACCACCGGTATCCAGAACAAGGCCGAGAGCGTCGACCCGCCGAACAACAACGGCTACGAGCGGACACTCCGCTGGACCACGATCGACAAGGCGCTCGCAGCCCTGACACCGTTCGCAGACAAGACGGCGGCCGGGAAAGCCGGGTTCGATACGAGCAAGGCCTACAGGTTCCAGCCGTTCACGCCCACGCTTCCGGAGCCGCTCGGCGAATTCCACTCGTTTCTTGGGTGAGCGGCGTCGATGCCGGCGCAGAGCGTTGCCGTTAGCGGTTGCCGAATACGACCTCGAAGCGTGCCACGAGGCGCGTGTCTCCTGCCAGCGGCGCTGGAATGCTGTCCGGATAGGCGTAGCGACGGCGCACTACAACGAGGCCGCATACCTTGCGACCGCCTTCGACTTCCCAACAGGAACTGGGGAGTTTGTACGGTTCGCTCTGGCACGGATACCTGCTTTCGCAGGGAGGCGTGTGAGGGACGGCGTACACGGCGCCGATGTAGGTCGCGGCGCGGCACCAGTGCCCGGCGGGCGACCGCGTGGGGGTGAGAGTGAGCCGGACGCTGCCGTCAGGCCGCGGGTAGCCGTAGTCGGCCCTTTCCATGTTGCTGGAGGTCGAACACGGCGGCGGGCGCCGCCTCGTGTAGCGCTTGTAAGGCTTCAGGACGATCACGGCGTAGTAGTAGCCGCCCGCGGGCAGCAGGCCGTTGGGGCGGAAGCTGACGTGCACGTTCTCGCGAACGCTCAGCTTGCGCTGCACGTGCACCGAGACGCTTTCCGGCTTGGCAAGGGCCGAAGCCTCGACAGAGCCGGCGAGCGCCAGCGCCAGCCCGGACGCGACGAGTGCATGAGACATGCGACCCACGTTGGCCGCCACGCTAGCAAGCGGTGCCGCGTCGGCGCCGGAGCAGGCATTCGCCGCATCCTGGGCACACGCCAGCGGCCGCGGAACTACCAAGTGGAGCGTTTCGACCTCGCGCGCCGCTAGCATCGGCGGCCCCCGACTTGAAGCGAGGTCGATGCGAGCCCTCAGACCGATTCTCCCCCTGGTAATGACGCTGCTGCTCGCCGGTGGCGCCGACGCGAGCCCGATCGCAACGACGATCTCGGCCACGAGCGGCCATACATGCTCCACGATGGCGGACGGCACAGTGGACTGCTGGGGCAAGAGCTATCTCCCACCCACTCGGAGCAGCGTGCCCGTGCGGGTCCCCGGGATCGCCGGCGCGGTCACGGTGCAGGCGAGCATCCGCTACAACTGCGCCCTTCTGACGCGGCGGAGCGTCGAGTGCTGGGGCGACAACGGCTACGGCCAGCTCGGCAACGGCTCGACCGAAGATTCCGGCGTGCCCGTGCAGGTCAGCGGGATCTCCAACGCCGTCGCCATCTCGACGGGTGGAGCCCATGCCTGTGCGCTGCTCTCCACGCATAGGATCGAGTGCTGGGGTCGCAATGTCGGCGGGGCACTCGGCGACGGCAGCGTCACCGACAGCCATGTGCCGGTTCGGGTCTTGGGGATCACCGATGCCGTGGAAGTGACGGCCGGATTCCTCGAGGATGAAACCTGCGCGGTGCTCCTCAGCGGACATGTCGATTGCTGGGGCCCAAACACCGCCGGTCAGCTCGGGAATGGCACGCACGCCCACAGCACCGTGCCGGTGCGGGTCCAGGGCATCACAAACGCGATCCACGCGGCCGCCAGCGGCGGTCATGTGTGCGCCGTGCTCGCAAGCGGTCGGGTCGACTGCTGGGGAAGGAATGACGTCGGCCAGCTCGGCAACGGCACAAGGATCTCCAGCGCGCTGCCGGTGCGGGTCAGGGGAATCACAAACGCGAGAGCCGTCGCCGTGGCCGTGCGCGGGTACTCCTGCGCGGTGCTGCGCAACGGCCGTGTCGACTGCTGGGGCCACAACGACAAGGGACAGCTTGGCAACGGAGTTCAATCGATCGGCAGCCTCGTGCCAGTCGCGGCCGTCGGGCTGAGGAATGCCGTCTCGATCAGCACGGGCGCCGGACACGCGTGCTCGCTGCTCTCATCCGGCGGCGCGGACTGCTGGGGGGCTGACGACTATCACCAGCTGGGGTCCGGTGGCGGCCGTCCCAGGATTCGGGTGCCGACGCCGGTCCTGTTTGGCGCGGCGATGCCGTAGCACGGCCGGGCAGGAGGCGTCTATGCGGCGCCGGTCAACTCGACCAGGCGCCCGGCGAGCTCGCGAGGGCGAGCGAGCATCGGGAGATGGCCGCCAGGCATTTCGTCGATCTGGAGGCCTAGGCGCTCGCGCGCGACGCGTCGTTGGAAGGCAGGCGGGAACAGCCTGTCGCCGCTCGGCGCGAGAACCCTGGTGCTCACGTCGGGCCACGCGGAAAGCGGCCAGGGCTCGGCGAACATCCCCTCGCCTGGCTCGCCGTTGAAGCGCTCATTCTCGCGAGCAACCGCGGGATCGACATCGTGGAGGAATACATCGGCGAGGGCGTCGGGCCCCCAGCTCCTCATCGGCCCATGACGCTCGAGGACGCTCGAGATCGCCTTCGCGTGTCCGGTGTTGCCCCACCATTCGCCCGCTGTCTCCCGCGGGCGCGGGATCATCGGCGCGAGGAGGATCAGC
>DATMQX010000122.1:0-17570 GCA_035567055.1 Solirubrobacteraceae bacterium | reverse complement strand
TCTCCCTCTCCCTCGGCTGCAGGCTCTGACTGACTCGGCGCGTCGCCCTCGACGCCGGCCGCGTCCCCGGGTCCGGTTTCCTCGACGGTCGGCGACGGCGCGGTCGCGGGCTCACCCGGGCGACTGACCGGAAGGATCTGGTCCTCGACCCGCTTCGCCGACAGCGACAGACGCCTTCGCTCGGAGTCGATCTCGAGAATCTTCACGCGGATCTCATCGCCGGGGTGGACGATCTCGCGCGGGCTCTCGACGTGGTGCGATGCCAGCTCGGAGATGTGCACGAGCCCCTCGACGCCGTCCAGTATCTCCACGAACGCGCCGAACGTGACGACCTTCGTTACCTTGCCGGCGAGCTCGTCGCCGACGTTGTACGTGTCCACGATCCGCTGCCAGGGGTCCTCCTGCGTCTGCTTGAGGCCCAGGGAGATGCGCTGGCGGTCGCGGTCGATGTCGAGCACCTTGACCTTGACGGTGTCGCCGATCGCGAGGATCTCGCTCGGGTGGTTGACGTGCGACCAGGAAAGCTCGGATATGTGGATCAAACCGTCGATGCCGTCCAGGTCGACGAATGCGCCGAAGTCGACGATGTTCGAGATCTGCCCTTCGACGACGAGACCGGGCTGCAGGCGGTCGAGGATCTGCTGGCGAACCTCCTTGCGCTCCTCCTCGAGCACGGCCCGGCGAGAGAGCACGACGTTGTTGCGCGAGCGGTTGAGCTCGATTACCTTCGTCTCGATCTTCGTGCCCATGTATTCGTCGAGGTTCGGCACGCGGCGGATGTCGACCAGCGATGCCGGCAGGAAGCCGCGGACGCCGAGGTCGATGATCAGGCCCCCCTTGACGACCTCGATGACCGTCCCCTCGACCGGCTCTCCGGACTCGGCTGCGGTTTCGATGCGACGCCACGCCTTCTCGAAGCGGGCGCGCTTCTTGGACATGATCAGGCGGCCGTCCTGATCCTCCTTCGTGAGGACGATCGCGTCGACCTCCTCGCCGAGGTGAACCTCGTCGTGCGGATCGACGGACTTGCGGATCGACAGCTCGCCGGCCGGGATGACGCCCTCGGACTTGTAGCCGATGTCGACCAGCACCTCGTCCTTGTCGATGCGCACGACGTGGCCCGTGACTACCTCTCCCTCCTCGATCGCGCGGAAGGTGGCGTCGTAGTTCGGGACGATCTGGCCGTCGATTTCCAGCAGAAGGCCGTTTGACCCGTCGACCACGCGGGCCTGAGCATTCTCCATCACGGTTTGCACCGGCCGAAGCGTAGCGCAGCCGTATCATTGCCGGGCAGATGCCTGTGCGAGCGACGAAGCGCGGAGAGCAGCGCACCCGCTTGCGGCGAGATTGCGATGTGCTCGTCTGCGGCGCCAGCTTCGGCGGGCTGGCCGTGGCGCGGGAGCTGGCCGGCGCCGGCGCCAGGGTGCTCGTGATCGACCGCTATGAGCTCGGCGAGCGACAGACGTCGGCCTGCGCGATGCCGACGGACTGGCTGGAGGCCCTCGATCTCATGGGATCGCTGCGCCAGAGCTTCGACGGGATCGTGGTGCACACGCCCTTCGTCAGCTGCCGCTGGACGTTGCCGTGGTCGTTCTCGACCTTCGACTACCGCGAGCTCTGCTCGCTGCTGTGGGGCCAGGCCGACTGCCCCGAGATCGAGCTCGAGACCGCGACCGTCACGGGTCGCAGCGGCTTCACCGTTCACACCGACCGGGGTGAGCTGACGGCGCCGCTGATCGTCGACGCCCTCGGCTGGCGGCGGGTGCTCTCCAACCGAACCCCGATCCAGCCACCGGCCGCCCGACTGTCGCGGGGGCTCGAGGTGCACCCTCCCGGCGAGGGCAGCGAGATGGAGCTGTGGATCGACGCCGGCTACGTGCGCGCGGGCTACGCGTGGAACTTCCCCGCGGGCGATGAGCTGCGCGTCGGCGTCGGCTCGTTCTGGCCGGCCCACCACGTCAAGGAGCCGACGGTGAGGCTCGCCCGGGAGCTGGGCCTTCCGCCGGACGGCTACCAGGGCAACTGGATTCCGCACGAGCTGCGCCCCGCGGTCGAGGATGGGGTCTTCTTCGCGGGCGACTCGGCCGGGCATTGCCTGCCGCTGACCGCTGAGGGCATACGGACCGCCCTGTACTTCGGCCTGGCCTGCGGGCGCGAGCTGCGCGCCGTGATCGAGGGACGCCGCACGCGCGAGCAGGCGCTCGAGCGCTACGGCGCCTTCTCCGATGCCCACGCGCGCAAATACCGCTGGCTGCTGGCCGCGCAACGGGCCGTCGGTCGTCTGACGCCGAGCCGCGCCGTCAGCGCGCTCGTGCGCGGTGTCGAGGATCGTCGCGTCGCCAGCTGGGCCTTCCGCCACTATCTCGCGATCGCCCCGCCGTCGTTCGTCGAGCAGGGACCGCGGCTCAAACTGGCGAGGACACTCGCCGCCGCCGCCGCCTGAACGCTCACGCCCACGGCTGCGGCGCCACCTCGAGGTAGCCCATGT
The DNA here is from genome assembly GCA_035567055.1 of Solirubrobacteraceae bacterium. Classification (GTDB taxonomy): domain Bacteria; phylum Actinomycetota; class Thermoleophilia; order Solirubrobacterales; family Solirubrobacteraceae; genus Palsa-744. The sequence goes on along the minus strand of DATMQX010000122.1, from coordinate 15,082 downwards.
CGACGCGCATGAGATCCATCGCGAGCTCGAAGAGCTCGCGCCCGAGGCCGTAGCGCGCGGCGAGCGCCCGCTCGGCCACCAGCTCCTCCTCACCCTCAAGGAGGCGGGCCCGCGCCTCGAAGGGGCGACCCAGCGGCCGCCCGCGCACAGTGCACGGCGCCACGAGCACGCGCGGATCGCGCCGCACGCGCCTGACCTTGCCTGACGCTCGCTCGGAGCGCACATACAGGACGCCGCCCGCCGGCGCCGCCCACACCGGCGTGGGCACGGGCGTGCCGTCGCGACGGTGGGTGACGAGCAGCGTGCGCTTGGAGCCGACAACGTCCTCCATGGCACCCGTGCGCGGCTCGTGGAGGATCTCACGCGCCCCGCGCGGTGCCGTGCGAGCGGCCAGACGCGCGACGGGCAGGGCCCCGGGCAACCTACGATCGGGCACCGGATCGGCGCGGGGACGCGCCTTGCGCCTGGCCTGCGCCGTCACGGTCGCGCTCCTTGCAAACGTCCCACCGGCTCACAGCGCCGCGAGCACGCCGGCGAGGCGCCGCACACCCTCGGCGATCGCGGGCTCTGAGAGGTTGGCGTAGCCCATCACGAGCGCTTTCACGCCGCCCGATGGATCGATCCGATGCAGGTTCAGGGGATAGATGCCGAGCGACTGCGCCCCCGCACCGGCCAGCAGCCCCTGCAGCTCGACGTCCCGCGGCAGCCGCACCAGCGCGTGCAGCCCAGCCGAGACGCCGCTGATCTGCGCTTCGGGCAGCTCTCGCGTGACCGCCCCGATCAGCGCGTCGCGGCGCGCGCGGTTGCGCCGGCGGGCCTTGCGCAGGTGGCGGTCATAAGCAGAGGTCTCGAGCAGCCGCGCGAGCACGAGCTGCTCGATCGCCGAGCAGCCGAGGTCGTCGAGCGCCTTGGCCTGCACGACCGCGTCGATCAGCGACGGCGGCACGACCAGCCACCCGAGCCGCAGGCCCGGCGCGAGCGTCTTGGAGACGGTCCCCATGTAGACGATTCGGTCGGGCGCCAGCCCCTGCAGCGCTGCCAGCGGAGCGCGGTCGTAGCGGAACTCGGCGTCGTAGTCGTCCTCGACCACCAAACCGCCGTCGCGCGCCCACCGGACGAGCTCGCCGCGCCGCTGCGGCGAGAGCACGACGCCCGTCGGACACTGGTGCGCCGGAGTGCTGAGCACGACCCGCGAGCGCAGCGAGGAGACGTCGAGGCCGTGCTCGTCGACGCGCGCCCCGCGCACACGCAGGCCGGCGTAGGCGAGCACCGCGCGGTGCGGAGGCAGGCCCGGGTCCTCGACATCGATCGCGTCGAAGCCACGGCTGGCCAGCGCGCGTCCGAGCAGCGCAAGTCCCTGTGTCGCCCCGCTGCACACGACGACCGCCTCGGGCTCGGCCGCGACGCCGCGTACGCGGCGCAGGTAGGCGCTGAGCGCCCGGCGCAGCGGCGGGGCGCCGCGCGCATCCGGGTAGGCGAAGGCGCCGTCGGGCGCCGTCCTCAGAACCTCACGCGTCGCACTCAGCCACAGCGCGCGCGGGAAGGCGGACAGGTCGGGGGCGCCGGGGAAGAAGTCGAATCGCGGCGCACCCGACGGCAATGCTGGCGGTCGCCTGTCCTCGACGGTCCCGGCCGCCGCTACGTAGGTGCCGGCGCCCTGGCGCGCGACGAGGTAGCCCTCGGCGAGCAGCTGGGCGTACGCCTCGACGATCAGCCGCCGCGAAACCCGCAGGTCTCCGGACAGAGCGCGCGAGGAGGGCATGCGGCTGCCCGCGGCGAGCGTGCCGTCGCGCACCAGCTCGCGCAGACGATCCTCGAGCTGGGCTCGGCGACGCCCGCCGCGCAGCCGGACCAGCAGCTCCGGGCCATAGCTGGTACCCGTTTCTGCCGCCAGACTGGTCACAATTTGGGAACCACCTCGGGGTACAGTAGCGGTCATGTCAACCGCCAGCGAGTCCCCGAGAGCACCTCGCCCGCAGACGCCTGCCGCCAACCGCCCGCCGGCGCCTCGCGCGCCGTCGGTGGACTCCCGGCCATCGATCCTCGCCGTCGCCCTGCTCGCCTTGGCGGCCTACCACTTCGTCGTGGCGGCACTCATGATCTTCACCCCGCACTTCTTCTTCTCGAATGTCGGTCCCTTCGGCCTGCAGAACGATCACTACCTGCGCGATACGGCGACGTTCAACCTCGCCTTCGGCGCCTCCCTGCTGCTCGCCTACCGGCGTCCGTCGTGGCGCACCCCGATCCTCTTCTGCGTGACGCTGCAGTTCGCGCTTCACGCGATCAACCATCTGGCCGACATCGGCGCAGCCCATCCACATTGGCTGGGCCCGTTCGACTTCGCCTCGCTCGCGCTGGCAACCGCCGCGCTGGCGTGGCTCACACGCGAGTCAACTCGACCCCTGGAGCTACAGAGATGAGAGTCGCCGGCACATCGCAGCGCAGGACGGGACCGTTCACGCGAGCATTGCTGTGGCTCGGTCGTCGCGAAACCCAGAAGCTCACCGGCCGCAAGACGACGACGGAGATGATCGAGCCCGCACAGGCCTATGCCCACGCGCCAGGCCTGCTGCTCGGATACGGGCTGTTCGAGCTCGCCGTCGCGAAGGCCAACCGCGTCCCGGAGCGGCTGAAGGTGCTCGCCGAGCTGAAGGCCGCGACGCTGACGCGATGCGAGTGGTGCATCGACGTCGGCTCTCCGATCGCCTACCGCGCCGGTGTCGGGGAGGCGCAGCTGCTGGCGCTGGCCAACCACCGGGCGAGCGACCGCTTCTCCGAGCTGGAGAAGCTCGTGCTCGACTACGCCGTCGGCATGAGCAGCACGCCGGTGAGCGTCTCCGACGAGCTGTTCGCGACGCTGCGCGAGCACCTCGACGACGCCCAGCTCGTCGAGCTCACGAACGTGATCGCGATCGAGAACATGCGCGGGCGCTTCAACCTCGCGCTCGGCATCGGCTCGGCCGGCTTCAGCGAGGGCATGGTTTGCGCCGTGCCGCAGCGGCCGCCGGGCAGCGGAGCTGACGCGGTCGCGGCAGCTCGATGAGGGTGTTTCTCGCCGGGGCGACCGGCGTGATCGGCAGGCGCCTCGTGCCGATGCTGCTGGCTCAGGGCCACGAGGTGACCGGCATGACGCGCAGTCCCGAGAGGCTCGATGCGCTCAGGGGCTCCGGCGCCGAGGCCGTCGTCGCTGACGCGCTCGACGCGCAGGCGCTGCGAGACGCGGTCGTGGACGCTCGTCCCGACGCGGTCGTTCACCAGCTCACCTCGCTGCCACCCCGCATCGATCCGCGCAAGATCGAGCGCGACTTCGTGCTCAACGACCGCCTGCGCACCGAGGGCACGCGAAACCTGGTGGCGGCCGCGCAGGCGGCCGGCGTGGGACGCATCGTCGCCCAGAGCATCGCCTTCTCCTATGCGCCGGGAGCCACGGGCAGGGTGCACGAGGAGCAGGACCCGCTCCTGCTGGATGCGCCGAGGCCGTACACACGCTCGGCCAGGGCCGTCGTCGAGCTCGAGCGGACGGTTCTGGGCGCCGGCGGCATCGTGCTCCGCTACGGCTATTTCTACGGTCCCGGCAGCTCCATATCGAGGAACGGCTCGACGGGCCTGGACGTCGCCCGTCGCCGGCTTCCGATCGTCGGCGCGGGCACGGGCGTGTGGTCGTTCGTCCACGTCGACGACGCCGCGAGCGCCACCGTTCTGGCGCTCACGCAGGGCGCCAGCGGTGCGTACAACATCGTCGATGACGAGCCCGCTCCCGTGTCCGCGTGGGTGCCGGCCCTGGCCGAGGCCCTCGGCGCCCCACGTCCGTGGCACGTGCCCGCATTCATCGCCCGCCCGCTTGCGGGCAGCTACGGCGTCGGCATCATGACCCGCGCGCAGGGCGCCTCCAACGAGCTGGCCAAGCGCGAGCTCGGCTGGACGCCGGCGCATCCGTCCTGGCGTGACGGGTTCCGACGCGCGCTCGGCTGAGGGCTATCTGCGCACCACGAGCACCACTCCGGCCACGAGCAGGACCAGCCCGATCACGCGCGAGGTGCCGATGTGCTGCTTGGCGACCCCGAGCAGGCCGAAGCGATCGATCACCACCGAGATCATCAGCTGACCGGCGATGACCACGGCTGTGAAGCCGCTGGCCCCCAGCGTGCGCACGGTCACGATCGCCACGGTCACGAACACTGCGCCGAACAGCCCTCCGACGAGCGCCCACCAGGGCGCCCGCCCGACGTGCCCGAGATCCCCAAGACCGCCGCGCACGAAGCTGGCAACGAGAACCAGCGCGGCGGTGCCGATCAGAAACGAGAACGTCGCAGCCTGGACGTCGCCCACAGCCTTGCCAAGACGCGAGTTGATCGGCGCCTGCATCCCCACGAGGCAGCCGGCGCCGACGCCGAGCAGCACCGCCAGCCCGCGGCTCATCGTGCTCGCCTCGACGCTCTCACTTGGCTTCCAGCCACGTCTCGCCGACACCGACGTCCACGGCCAGCGGCGGCTCGCGCCCGCCCCACACCCCGCACATCTCTGTTTCGATCAGCGAGCGCGCCGCGTCGGCCTCCGCGGGCGGCCCTTCGAAGAGCAGCTCGTCGTGGATCGTGAGCAGCAGGCGCGTCTTCATGCCCGAATCGGCGAGCGCCTGGTGGCAGCGGACCATCGCGAGCTTGATGATGTCGGCCGCCGTCCCCTGGATGACGGTGTTCACGGCGAGGCGCTCGCCCTGCGTGCGCACCTGGTAGTTGCGCGCACGCAGCTCGGGGATCTGCCGGCGACGGCCCCAGAGCGTCTTGACGTGGCCGTCCTCCTTGGCCTGCTCGATCGTCTCGGCCATGAAGGCGGCCACCCGGGGGAAGCGCTCGAGATAGGCGTCGATGAACGCCTTGGCCTCCTCGCGAGGGATGTTCAGCCGGTCGGCGAGGCCGAAGTCCGACAGGCCGTAGACGATGCCGTAGTTGATCATCTTCGCCTTTGAGCGCATGCCGGGGTCGATGTCCTCGGCGGCCACGCCGAAGACCTGCGAGGCGGTAGCCGTGTGCACGTCTTCGCCGTCCTTGAAGATCTCCTCGAGGACGGGCTCCCCGGCGGCGTTTGCAAGCACGCGCAACTCGATCTGGGAGTAGTCGGCAGAGATCAGCACCGCGCCGGACTCGGCCTCGAAGCAGCCGCGGATCTCGCGACCGAGGGCGGTGCGGATGGGCACGTTCTGCATGTTCGGGTTGGTGCTCGAGAGCCGGCCCGTCTGTGCGACGGCCTGCAGGAAGGTCGTGTGGATCCGCGAGCGCCCGTCGACCAGGGCGGGAAGCACGTCGAGGTAGGTCTTGATCAGCGTCGAGAGCTCCCGCCAGCGCTCCACCTTTGCGACGATCTCGTGCTCGGTGCGGATCGCCTGGAGCACCCGCGCGTCGGTCGAGAAGCCCGTCTTGCCGCGGCGCTTGCGCGACAGTCCGAGCCGCTCGAACAGGACCTCGCCGAGCTGCTGGGGCGATGCGATCAGGAACTCGGTCCCCGCCAACTCGAAGATCTCCCTTTCCAGGCCGGCGATCTCCGCGCCCACGCGCTCGGTGATCTCCGCCAAGCGCTCGAGGTTCAGGCGCACGCCGATCAGCTCCATGTCGCGCAGCACCGACACGAGCGGCAGCTCGATCTCGCTCATCACCTCATCCAGGCCGCGCTCGGCGATCTGCTCGCGCTGCCAGTCGGCGAGCGCGCCGAGCAGCACGGCATCGGCGGCGAGCGGATCGGCGAGGTCGCTTGCCAGCCCGCGCTCCTCGCACAGCTCGGCGAACGGGTACCCGCGACGCGCCGGCTCGAGCAGATAGGCGCCGAGCAGCGTGTCGTGGACGAGACCGGGCGCCACGACCCCGAGAGACTTGGCGTCGTGCGCGACCACCGGGCGCTCGCCGCATGCGAGGACCACCTCCTCCGGGCCGGCGCAGTCGCCGAACAGCACCTCGCCGTCGGCGCCCACGGCAAAGCGCCATGGTGCGCCCTCGGCGAACAGCTCGCCCTCGGGCGGCTCGCTTGCCCGCGCGACGACGAACAGCTCGGAATCGGTCGGCGAGGACCCCATCCGCGCGATGTCCTTGACGGTGCCGTCGCGCGCCGACGCCGTCAGGGTGACCTCTGCGACGGGCGCCGGCGCGGCGATCTCGGGGTCGCCGAGCGCCTCCTCGAGCCGGCGCAGCGGGTCCCTCAGCTCGTACTGTCGGAAGACCTCACGCACGCGCGAGCGGTCGGGCTCGCGGGCCGCCTCCAGCGCGATGTCGAGGTCGACGTCCACGTCGCGCTGGACCGTGGCAAGTCGCTTGGAGACGATCGCGTCCTCCGCGTGCTCGACGAGATTCTGTTTACGCTTGGCGCCGCTGACGTCGTCGATGTGGGCGAGCACGCCCTCCAGCGAGCCGAAGCTCTGGATCAGGTCGCTGGCGGTCTTGTCCCCGATTCCCGGGATCCCCGGGATGTTGTCGGACGTGTCGCCCTTCAGGCCGTAGAAGTCGGGGATCAGCTCGGGCGGGATGCCGTAGCGGTCGATCACCGCCTGGCGGTCGTAGATCTTCGTGTCCGTGATGCCCCGCGAGGTCGCCATCACCTTGACGAGCCCGCGCTCGTCGATCAGCTGAAAGACGTCGCGGTCCCCGGTCACGATCATCACCGGCACGGGCGGGTCGGCGCGCAGTGCCCGCTCGGCGAGCGAGGCGATCACATCGTCGGCCTCGAAGCCCTCGACCCGCACGTTGCTGTAGCCAAACGCCTCGACCAGCGGTTCCATCGCGGGCCACTGCTGCTTGAGCAGGTCCGGGCGCGAGCGGCGCGCAGCCTTGTAGTCGGCGTACATCTCGCTGCGGCCCGACGTGCCGGCGTCCCATGCCACGACCGTCGGGCAGACGCCGTACTCGGTCACGATCTTCACGAGCATCGAGGCGAATCCGAAGATCGCGTTCGTGGGCACCCCGGTCGACGTGGCGATCGACTCGGGCAGGGCGAAGAAGGCCCGGTAGACGAGGCTCGGGCCATCGATCAGGAACAGCCGCCGTCCCCCGTTCGGGGAAGCGTGCGGCTCCGCGGGCTCGGCGGTGGTGGTCTTCGATGCCATCGACCGATCACTCTACGAGGACCTCCGGAGCATCGGCAAGGGGCGCTCCACGACAGGGACACGCGGCCGCGGCTGGAATAGGTCCTAAGATGCCGTGCCGCCCATGACGGAGGAGCCTTCTCAGTGACCGCCACGCCCAGCGCGCAGTATCGCCTGACCATCCGCGTACAGCTCGATGACTCCCCCGGGATCCTCGGGCTGGTGACGGCCGCCATCGGCGATGCGGGCGGCATGATCGGGGCGGTGGACCTCGTCGAGTCCGACGGCAGCCACAGCCTGCGAGACATCGTCGTCGACGCGTCCGGAAGGGATCATTGGGCGCGCATCATCGCTGCGATCGACCAGCTCGGCGGGGCCGAGGTGATCGACACGACGGACCGCACCTTCCTGCTGCACGTCGGCGGCAAGATCGAACAGCACAACAAGAGCCCGCTGAAGACGCGCGACGACCTGTCGATGGTCTACACACCGGGGGTCGCGAGGGTGTGCCTGGCGATCGCCGACGATGAGGACAAGGCCTTCCAGTACACGATCAAGCGCAACACCGTGGCCGTCGTGTCAGACGGCACGGCGGTGCTCGGCCTCGGCGACATCGGTCCGCGCGCGGCGATGCCGGTGATGGAGGGCAAGTGCTGCCTGTTCAAGGAGTTCGCAGGCGTCGACGCCTTCCCGATCTGCCTCGACACGACCGACCCCGACGAGATCGTCCAAGCGGTGAAGGCGATCGCGCCCGCCTTCGGGGGGATCAACCTCGAGGACATCTCCGCTCCCCGCTGCTTCGACATCGAGGAGCAGCTGAAGGAGCAGCTCGACATCCCCGTCTTCCACGACGACCAGCACGGAACGGCCGTCGTCGTGATGGCGGCGCTGCTGAACGCGGTCAAGCTCACCGGCCGACGGCTCGAGGACCTCAGCGTGCTCGTCATCGGCCTCGGCGCGGCCGGAATCGCCGTGACCAAGATCCTGCTCGCCGCGGGCGTGACCCGGATCGTCGGCGCCGACTCCCGCGGCGCGCTGCACGTCAAGCGCGAGGACTACCTCGACGGATCGATGAACCACGTCAAGCGGTGGTTCGCGGAGGTCACCAACCCCGACTGCCGCGATGGGGCGCCAGCCGACGTGATCGACGGCGCCGACCTGTTGATCGGCGTGTCGGGGGCGCGGGCGCTGCCGGCGGGTGCGCTCGCGCGGATGAATCCCGACGCGATGGTCTTCGCGATGGCCAATCCCAACCCGGAGGTGATCCCCGAGGAGGCCGCTCCGTACGTGCGGATCATGGCGACCGGACGCTCGGACTACCCCAACCAGATCAACAACGTCCTCTGCTTCCCCGGCATCTTCCGTGGCGCGCTCGACGTGCGCGCGCCACGGATCACCGAGGAGATGAAGATGGCGGCCGCCCGGGCGATCGCCGCGACGGTCGACGAGAAGGAGCTGAGCGAGGACTACATCATCCCCTCCGTGTTCAACCGCGAAGTGGCGCCCGCCGTCGCCGCCGCGGTGGCGGAGCAGGCGCGCGCGGCAGGCACGGCGCTCGCCGGGCACGAGGTCGGCTTCGCCCAGGGCGACACGATGACGGTCAGCCCGTCCGGCGGGATCGGCGAGGGGCACGTGTGAGCGCTGACGGCATGCGCGCGATGCGCGTGACCGTCACGGGAGCGACCGGGCTCATCGGCCGCACGCTCGTGCCGGCCCTGCAGGGGCGCGGCGCCGAGGTGACGGTCCTCACGCGCGACCCGGCGCGCGCGCGGACGGCGTTGGCCGACTCCGTGGACACGGCGATCGAGGCGGTCGGCTGGGAGCCGCTCAGCGAGCCCGCGCCGCCCGAGGCGCTGGCCGGGCGCGATGCGGTCCTGCATCTCGCCGGCGAGCCGGTCGCGCAGCGCTGGAGCACCCGGGCCCGGCGCGCGATCCACGACAGCCGCGTACTCGGGACCCGCAACCTCCTCGCCGGCCTGCGCACGGCAGCCGGGAGCGACCGGCGTCCGCGCACTCTGATCAGCTCCTCGGCGATCGGCTACTACGGCGCGCACGGCGAGGAGCCGCTGGACGAGGAGACGCCTCCGGGCTCGGACTTCCTCGCGCGCGTGTGCGTCGACTGGGAGCTCGAGGCGAGCAGGGCCTCGGAGCTGGGGCTCCGCGTCGTTCACGTGCGCACGGGCGTCGTGCTCGACGCGGGCGGCGGCGCGCTCGGCAAGATGCTGCCCCCCTTCCGGATCGGTCTCGGAGGACCAGTTGCCGGCGGGCGCCAGTACATCTCCTGGATACACGTCGAGGACCTCGTCGGGCTGATGCTGACCGCGCTCGAGCAGGAGAGCTGGAGCGGCCCCGTCAACGCGACGGCGCCGGAGCCGGTGACCAACCGCGCCTTCTCCAAGGCGCTCGGCCGGGTGCTGGGGCGCCCGGCGCTGCTGCCGGTCCCCGCGCTGGCCCTTCAACTGCTCTATGGCGAGATGGCCGAGATCGTCACGACCGGGGCACGGGTGGTGCCGGCCAAGCCGCTCGTGCTCGGCTACGAGTTCAGCCATCCGGCGCTCGCGGACGCGCTGCGCTCGGCGCTCACGCCGGCATAGCCCCGTTCAGGCCAGGACCGGCGCCGGCTCGCGCTCGCGCCGGGGATCGGTCTCGATGATCACCCTGCATGGCCGCTTGCTGAGCAGGTAGCTGGCGGTGGGACCGATCCCCTTCTCGCCGTCCGGGGCGTGGATCGTCGACCAGTAGATGACGTCCGAGCCCACCCGTTCGGCTTCCTCGACGAGCGCCGCCCCCGGGTTGCGCGTGCGGATCAGACCCGTGTGGATCTCGATCCCCAGGCGCCTGGCCTGGATGCGTGCGCTCTCGAGCACCGAGCGGCCCTCGGCCTCCTCTGCCTCGAGCCCAGCCTCGAGCGAGAGCTGAGCCGGGACCGGCAGCACGAAGATCGCATACACGACGCCGTCGGCGCCGATCAGCTTCGCGGCGCCCTTCAGCGCCGTCGCGCTCACGTCCTCGCCGAAGATCGGCACGAGCGCCGTCTTGTACTCCAGCTGCTCGAAGTCGGCCGGGCGTTCCGGGCGGGCGATGCGGTAGTGCTTGAGCGGGTCAAGGCCCTGACGGCGGCGGTAGATCAGGTAGCCGGCCATCCCGACGATCATCCAGGGGATGCCGACGATCCGGGCCTCGGCGTGCAGGACGGTAACCGCGATCCACGCGCCGGCGGTGCCGATCCCGCCGATCACCGCGGTCAGCGGGATCTCCGCGCCGCGGATCCTCACGTTCCAGGGCATCCGGTAGGGACGCTCCCTGCCGGGGTCTTTGATGCGCAGGGCGATGACCGCGGCGTGGGCGATCGTGAACGAGAGCATCGCGCCGAACGAGTAGAGGTTGCCCAGCACTTCGGTGTTCCCGTAGAGGATCAGCACACCGGCCAGCCCGGAGAAGAAAAGAAGCGTGAACCACGGCGTGCGGAACCTGGGGTGAAGCTGCGAGAACAGGCTCGGCAGCTGGCGGTGCTCGGCCAGCGACCACGAGAGGCGCGAGATCCCGATCATGCCGGCGTTCGTCGCGATGAACAGAATCGTGGCGGCCAGGATCCCGACGTAGTACTGGGCCAGGTGCAGCACCGTGCCGTGCAGGCCCAGCCGCGAGACGATCCCCAGGACCGGATCGTTCTGGAACTGGCCGCCGAGCGCGGTTGCGTAGCCGGGATGACTGAAGCTTTCGTGGAGCGCCGGGCTGTAGCCGACACCGTGGTGGACGATCGGCAGCGCCGAGAGGGCGATCACCGAGATGCCGGCGTAGACCGCGAGCACGGCCACCACGACCAGGTTGACGGCCTTCGGCACCTGCCGTCCGGGGTCCGTCGACTCCTCCGCCATGTTGGCGACCGTCTCTATGCCCGTGTAGGCGAGCATCGCCAGCGACAGCGCGAAGATCAGTTCTTTCCAGCTCGGCGCGATGCCGAGGTGAACCTGGTGGATGAGCAGCGACGGGTCGAATACGAGTACAAACCCGACGACGACCAGCAGGATCTGCGTGCTCAGGTCGAGGATCGCCAGGACGAAGTTGAGCTTGGCCGACTCCCCGAGGCCGCGGATGTTCAGCGCGACGAGCAGCGCGACGACGACCAGCCCGCCGATGATGTCGCCGGGGTTGTGGTTCAGCGCGTGAAGGCCCGGGAAGGCGCTCAGGTAGTGAGGGACGAAGAACGCCGAGATGGCGATCGTGAGGATGTAGTCGAGGCTCAGCGCCCAGCCGGCGAAGAAGGAGACGACGTCGTTGAAGGCGTGGCGCGCGAAGGAGGAGGAGCCGCCCGCTTCGGGGAACATCGCGGCGCCCTCGGCGTAGGTTTTCGCCGTGAGGGCGAACAGGCCGCCGGCGAACAGGAACACCAGCGGCGTGAGCCCCAGCGCGTGGGCGGCGACGAGCCCGAGCGCGTAGTAGATCGAGGACCCGACGTTTCCGTAGGCCGTCGCGAACAGGCCGGACACGCCGACCGATCGCCGCAGTCCGTGCTCCGTGAGGCGCGCCATCTAACGCCGCTGCCGTGCGTCGCGGACGCTCGCGACGTCAAGGATGTGCACGGCATGAGCGTAGGTCCGGGTCCATCAAGCCCGCATCAAGAACGGCCCCCTGGACATTCAGATTTCCCAAAGATCGCGCCGCCGGCGCTGCCGCTCGCCGCCAGCCGCCTCATGCCGCGCTGCTGGGATCAGCCGCTGAAGCGGTAGCCGATGCCGGAATCGGTGCGGATCAAGCGCCGGTCCTCCTCGCCCGCCTGCAGCTTGCCGCGCAGATTCGCGATGTGCGTTCGCAGAACGGGCGTGGCGTCGGCGTACTCCGGCCCCCACACCTCGGTGAGGAGCTGCCGGTGGGTGATCAGCAGACCGCGGTTGAGCACGAGCACCCGTAGAAGCGAGAACTCTGTCGGCGTCAGATGCACATCCGCGCCGTTGACCGACACCGAGTGCGCAGCGAGGTCGACGACCAGCGTTCCCACCTCGATGCGGGGCTCGCTCGCGTCGCGTCCGGCGCGGCGCAGGGCCGCCCTGACACGGGCGACGAGCTCGCCCGGGCCGAACGGCTTGGTGACGTAGTCATCGGCCCCGTGGTGCAGGGCATCGATCTTCGTCTGCTCGTCGCCTACGGCCGAGAGGACGAGGATCGGCATCTGACTCCACTCCCGCAGGCGCCGGCAGAGCTCGATGCCGGGCTGATCGGGCAGCAGCAGATCGACGATCGCGAGATGAGGGCCCGAGACCGCAGCCCGATCGAGCGCCTGCTCGGCCGTCGAGGCGATCAGCACCTCGTAGCCCGCCTCGCGCAGGATCAGGCTGAGTGCTCGGCGGATCTGCGGGTCGTCGTCACATACGAGGATCCGCTCGGCCGCCATCAGCCGCCCCCGTCCGCGTCCGCGCTCGCGCCCACCGGCGTAGCCGGCTGCTCGATCACGGGAAACTCGACGGCGAAGCTGGTGCCCTGGCCCGGGAGCGACTCGACGCTGATGCGACCGCCGTTGAGCTCGACGAAGCCCCTCGTTATCGCCAGGCCGAGTCCTGATCCGGGGTGCTCGCCGGGGGCGCCGGTCGCCCGGTAGAAGGGAAGGAAGATGCGCTCCTGCTCGCCCTGCGGGATGCCGGGACCCTGGTCCACGACAAGCACGCGGATCCGTCCCCGGACCGAGCGCGCGCGCACCGAGACCGGCTTGCCGCCGCAATAGCGCGCAGCGTTCTCGAGCACGTTCACGAACGCCCGCTCCAGCTGGCCCGGGTCGCCGCGCAGGAGCGGCATGCCTCGCTCGACGGAGAGCTTAAATGCAACGGCCTCGTCCCTGACCTGCTCGATCGCCTCCTCGAGAACCTCGTCGATCGAGTACCACACCAGGCGCGGCTCCGCGCGGCCGGCCTGCAGCACCGACAGGTCCAGGAGCTTCTCGATGAGCTGCCACAGGCGCGTTGCGGCGGCGAGCACCTGCTCGCGAACGTCGGCCACGTTCGCGCGCGTGGGCCGCTCCGCGTCCAGGGCCGTCGTGGCCATCAGGATGGCGGTCAGTGGGGTTCGCAGGTCGTGCGACACGGAGCGCAGCACGGCGGTCTTGAGCTCGTCGCTGCGCCTCAGGGCCGCTGTCTCAACGACCTCGGCCTGCAGCTGGGCGCGGTTCAGAGCGGCGCTCAGGATCGACTCGAGCGAGGGCACCACCCGCTGCGCGATCCGCTCGAGCTCGACCCGCGATGGCTCGCCGCCGAGCTGCAGGGCTCCGATGCGTCCGCCGCTCCCGCCCAGCTCGAACACGAGCGACCGGTCCTGCGCACCCATCTCTCCCAGCGAGATCGTCGCGGCCGGGACGCCGATCGCGGCAGCCAGGCGCTCGGCGGCGAGGTCGAGCGCTGCCTCGAGGTCAGCGGTGCCCAGGAGCAGTTGGGCCATCTCCGCGGAGAGATCCGCCTCCTGACGACGCCGCTCCGCCTCGCGGCCGCGAGCGCGGGCGAGCTCGCCGACCATGCCGGTCGCGACGGCGACGATGACGAACACCACGAGCGCCACCCACTCGCGTTCGTCGGCCAGCGCGAACCGGCCACCAGGCGGGAGGTGGAAGAAGTTGAAGGCGGCGGCGCTCAGCACGCTCGTCGCGATGCCGAACGCGCGACCCCAGAACATCGACACGACCAGCACCGCGGGCACGTAGAGAACGCCCAATGAGAGAACCGGTGTGATCTGCTTCAGCGGATAGATCAGCGCCGTCGCCACGGCGACGCTCGCGACGGCGACGAGCACGCCGAGCGGCCGCGACGGTCGTTCGGAGCGGAGCAGCAGGGGTGTCAGTACCGCGGAGGTCATGCAGTGTCATGGATCATGCTTGCACCGCCGCGGAGCCGCTGGCCCGGCTCGGGCGCCTCACGCGGGGACCGCTGCCCGCTCCTCTTCGCGGCTGGGCCCGGTCTTCGTCTCGATGATCACGCGACAGGGCCGCTTGCTGAGCAGGTAGGCGGCCGTCGGACCGATGCGCTGCTCGCCGACGGGCGCGTGGATCGTCGACCAGTAGAGGACGTCCGAGCCGACGCGTTCGGCCTCCTCCACCAGCGCCGCACCCGGGTTACGGGTGCGGATCAGTCCCGTGTGGATCTTGATGCCGGCGCGCCGCGCCTGGATACGGGCGCTCTCGAGCACCGAGCGGCCCTGGGCCTCCTCCTCCTCCAGCCCCTCGTCGAGCGACAGCTGACTCGGCACGAGCAGGACGTAGACCGCGTACACGACCCCCTCCCTGCCGATCAGCTTCGCCGCGCTGCTCAGAGCCGATGCGCTCACGTCGTCGCCGAAGATCGGCACGAGCGCGGTCTTGTACTCGAGCTGCTCGAAGTCGGGCGGCCGCTCGTGGCGGGGGGCGCGAGTGGTGGTGCGGAGGTCGAGCCCATGCCTCCTGCGATAGACGACGTACAGGCCGATCCCGAACGCGAGCCAGAGCACGCCGACGACCGCGACCGCGAGATGCAGGAGGGTCACGGTCACGAACGCGAGGCCGGTGCCTAGGCCTCCGAGCACGGCGAACAGGGGGAGCTCGCGGCCCGCGACCCGAAGCGTTCCCGGCCCCCTGTAAGGGCGTGGACGGTCGGGATCCTTGACGCGCAGCGTGATCACCGACACGTGGGCGACGGTGAACGACAGCATCGCTCCGAACGCGTACATGTTGCCCAGGAATTCGGCCTTGCCCGGAATGATCGTCAGGCAGGCGATTCCTCCGAAGAGGAGGATGCCGATCCACGGGGTGCTGAACCGGGGATGCAGCCGGCTCAGCCGATCGGGAACCTGCCGGTGCAGTCCCATCGAGTAGACGAGGCGCGACGCGCCGATGATCCCGGCGTTCGCGGCGATGAACAGGATCGTGGCGGCGAGCAGCCCGACATAGATCTCGCCAGCCGATTGCAGCGGGCCGAGATGCAGATGCTTGACGATGCCCAGCACCGGGTCACCCGCGAAGCCGCCGTGCGCCTCGCTCGTGCCGAGGAGCGTGGTGTAGCT
>DATMQX010000121.1:0-10269 GCA_035567055.1 Solirubrobacteraceae bacterium | reverse complement strand
GTTCGGGCGGCCACGAGCACGCCGAAGGACTGGGCCAGCCCGCCGATCGCCGACGCGATCGAGAAGCCCACCAGGCCGGCGATCAGGGTCCACTTGCGCCCGAACAGATCACCGAGCTTGCCACCCAACAGCAACAGGCTGCCGAACGCCAGCGCGTAGGCGGTGACGATCCACTGCCGGCTCTGGGTCGAGAAATGCAGCGCGTTCTGGGCCGAAGGGATCGCAATCGTCACGATCGTCGCGTCCAGCACCACCATCAGCTGCGCGACGCTGAGCAGGGCCAGAACCGCCCATCGATTCGGTTCACGACGCGTCGAGGCCAGTGTCATCGGTTGGGCCGCATTCCGATCGGTGCCGCGACCATCGACCTCAGCCATCCTCTGACGGTAACACCGCAAAGCCGGTGGCGAATAACCGGTGATCGGTGGCGCGATCCCGCCTCGGCGCAAAGCGTCCGCTCGGTGGCATCTCCCAGCGGTGGGGCGTCCGTCGATCAGCTCTGTGACCCGGGCGCGGGCGGAGTACTGCCACAGCAACACGATGACGGTGAAGAACCCGGCGGTCATCCCGGAACCCTGCATCGGCACTGGGATTCTCGGGAGCGTGGCAACCGGGTGGCAACTGGCGCGGACGTGTGTCCCCGAGGCTTTCGGGCACCGTAGGCGGCTGAGCGGTGAGCGCTCAACGGGGTAAAGTCTCGCTATGGCGCAGTTTCGGGCCGCGCTGCGCGAGGCAGCGAGCTTGTTCGGGCTTACGCGGGAAGGACGACAGCGAGCGGCTGCCGTGCGGGCATCCGCGCCATTTATCCGGGTGCTGACAGTTCTCTCGTTGGCCGGACTCATCGTCTACATCTCCGTGAGGCACGGAGCGTTCCACTGGGTCGGCCTGAGCGTCTGGGCTGCCTTCGGCGCCGCGTCGGTTGTTGCCTGGACGAGAGCCGACAGACGCCGATCAAGATAAGCCCTCCACGTAGGCGTTGAGTGGCCTACAGCGCGCTGCACTTACGCTGCTGTTGCCACCCTCGTTGCCACCTCCTGCGATCATGCTCGGCGGCATCTGCTCGGTGGGGCGAGAAAGCCCGTCTTTACGGGCTCTCTCAGAATGGGCCCGCCAGGACTCGAACCTGGGACCTACCGATTATGAGTCGGCAGCTCTGACCAACTGAGCTACGGGCCCTACCCGCGCTCCGGCGTTGGGCCCGAGCGCGCGTGGCAGACGCTACCAGCGGGATATGGAATGCTCCTGCCCGCCGCCTGCGCCTCGTGCCGGCGGCCATCCAGGTCACCCACGGGAAGGAACGGTAGATGTCAGCAGCGCGCGCAGCGATCGTCACGGGAGCATCGAGCGGCATCGGACTGGCCATCGCGAGGGTGCTCGCCGAGGAGGGGTTCGGGATCACGATGGCCGCACGCAGGGCCGAGAAGCTCGAGGCGGCCGTGCAGGGCCTGGCCGCGGACGGCTTCGACGTGCACGCCGTGGCAGCGAACGTCGCCGATGAGGCCGAGATCCAGAAGGTGGTCGCCGCCCACCGCGACCGCTACGGGCGACTCGACGTGCTCGTCAACAACGCCGGCGTCGGAGTCGGCGCGCCCGCAGGCGAGATCGAGACCAAGCGGCTCGACATGCAGCTGAACATCAACCTGCGCTCGATCGTCCTCTTCTACCGCGAATGCATCGGGCTGCTCAAGGATGCAGCCGCGGAGCACAAGAACGTGCTCGTGGTCAACACCGCATCGATCTCCGGCAAGCACGGCGAGCCGTGGCTGTCGGTCTACTCCGCGACCAAGCACGGTGTCGTCGGTTGGACCGAATCGATGAACAAGGAGCTTGGAGCCGACGGCATTAAGTCCACCGCCCTCTGCCCCGCATTCGTCGACACGCCGATGACGGACTTCGTCAAGGGGCAGGTCCCGGCCGAGGAGATGATCCGTCCCGAGGACGTTGCCGAGGCCGTCCGCTACCTGCTCAAGGTCTCCCCCGCCTGCGTGATCCCCGAGATGATGTTCGTGCGGCCGGGCGAGGCGCTGTAGGCCACCGGCCGGGCTGGAGGCTCCTCAGCCGCGCGACGCTGCCGCTGACTGGAGACGTCGCTCGGCCCCGGGCGTGAGGCGCCCTCCGAGGAGTCGGCGCACCGAGGGCTTGCGCAGGCGCCGCGCGACGATCTCGCCCGTCGGGTCGGCGACGTCGGGCAGCCGGCGACGTCCGCGAAGCCGGCGGCTTCGCAGCTCGCGGTGCTCCCTGATCGCCAGATCGAGCTCGAGGCCGCTCACGCTCGCGAGGCTGGCCTCAAGATGAGCGATGAGAATGCTCAGCTCGCGGGGCGTCGCCTGCCGAGCCTGCTTGGCGCGTGTGAAGCGATCCCATGACCGGGCGAATGAGATGAAGTCCGTCCTTCCGCCGTGCCGGTGGGCTGCGAGCATCGGACAGACGCCGCCCTGGCGGTCAACGTAGGCGCCGGCGATGACGCGCTCGCTGGCACGCACCGCCTCGAGCATCGCTTCCCGCGTGACGACCGGCATGGAGTCGATCGCGAGGCGCAGACGCTCGATGGGACTGTTCTGGCGGCGACGGTTTCGCATAGTCTGTGCCGCGCCGCTCGTGATCTCCGCGCGGCCGGATGCGCGCAAGCGTAGGACCCTCGTCTGCGCCCCGCAACGAATTCCCCCCGCTGAAAGGAAACTTGCACATGAGGCTCGGCGTGCACATCGGCTACTGGGGCCTCGGCCTCAGCTCCGAGGACCAGCTGAACATCGTCCAGGAGGCCGAGCGGCTGGGCTATGACTCGGTGTGGGCGGCCGAGGCCTACGGCTCCGACACGGCCACGGTGCTCGGATGGCTCGCCGGCCAGACCTCGAAGATCCGCCTCGGCTCCGGCATCTTCCAGATGCCCGGCCGCTCGCCGGCCATGACCGCGATGACGGCTGCCACCATCGACCAGCTGTCCGGCGGGCGGATGATCCTCGGCATCGGCTCCTCGGGTCCGCAGGTCGCCGAGGGATGGCATGGACAGCGCTTCGCCAAACAGCTCCAGCGCACGCGCGAGTACGTGGCCGTGGTGCGGATGGCGCTCGCGCGCGAGCGTGTCGAGTTCCACGGCGAGACGCTCGAGCTGCCGCTGCCGGACGGTCCCGGGAAGGCGCTGAAGCTCACGATCTCACCCGTGCAGGAGCGCATCCCCATCTACATCGCCGCGATCGGCCCGAAGAACACCGCGCTCGCCGGCGAGATCGCCGACGGCTGGATCCCCACGCTCTTCTCGCCCGAGCACGTCTCCGAGCTGCGCCCGCTGCTGCAGGAAGGAGCCGACCGCTCGGGCAAATCGCTCGAGGACTTCGACATCGCCCCGACGGTCAACGTGTTCGTCACCGACGACCTCGAGAGCGCACGCAACGCCATGAGGCCGTTCATCGCCCTCTACGTCGGCGGCATGGGCTCGCGGGAGCAGAACTTCTACAACCAGGTCGTCCAGCGCTACGGCTACGAGGCCGCGGCCAAAGAGATTCAGGACCTCTATCTGGAAGGCAAGCGCGAGGAGGCGATGGCCGCGATCCCCGACGCGCTCATCGACACCGTGTCGCTCTGCGGGCCTCCCGACGTCGTGCGCGAGCGCCTGTCGGTCTACCGCGACGCCGGCGTCGGAACCCTGGGCGTGACGCCCACCGCCTTCACGGCGGATGAGCGTCTGGAGCAGCTGCGGCTGGTTGCAGAGCTCGCCGCCTGAGCGCCCGCCCGTGCGAGAGGCGTCAGGCAAGCCCAGACGGGTGCTGCTCGGGGCCTTTGGCGACCCCGGTCACGCGTTTCCGATGATCGCCCTCGGCCGCTCGCTGGCGGCTCGAGGTCACGACGTGACGCTGCAGACCTGGAGGCGCTGGCAGGCGCACGTCGAGGCAGAGGGCCTCACGTTCGCCCCCGCCCCGGAGTATCAGGTCTTCCCGTCGGGGCCCGAGCCTCTCGACTTCTATGAGGCCGTCGTCCACGCGACCGCCGACACGGTTCCCCTGCTGCGCGAGCTTCGCCCGGAGGTGGTCGTCGCAGACATCCTCACGCTCGCGCCGGCGCTGGCCGCGGAGCTCGAGGGTGTGTCGTGCGCGACCCTCATCCCCCACGTCTATCCGCATGGCGAGCCCGACTTCCCCATCTACTCGCTCGGCGCGCGCCTGCCGCGCACCGCCGCCGGTCGCTGGATCTGGCGTCACGCCCAGCGTCCCGTCTCGCGGGGTCTCGAGCGAGGGCGACTCGAGCTCAACGACACCCGCGCTCGGCTCGGGTTGCCCGCGCTTGCGTACGTTCACGGCGGCATCAGCCGCGAGCTGACCCTCGTCGCCACGTTTCCACAGCTCGAGTATCCGCGGACATGGCCGGAGCACGTTCACGTTGTCGGGCCGCTCTTGTGGGAGCCGCCCGCGAGCGATGTCGAGCTGCCACCGGGCGAGGAGCCGCTGGTCCTCATCGCTCCCTCGACGGCACAGGACTCCGAGCACCGCCTGCTGAGGGCCGCCTTGCGCGGCCTGGCCGACGCCCCCGTCCGGGTGCTCGCGACTTGGAACCGTCGTCTCCCTCCCCGACCATTGCCCGTGCCCGCCAACGCACGCGTCGTCGAGTGGGTCTCCTACTCGCGAACAATGCCTCGCTGCGACGTCGTCGTATGCCATGCGGGCCACGGCACGCTTGCCCGGGCGCTGAGCGCCGGCTGCGCCGTGGTTGCCGCCCCGGCCGTCGGCGACATGAACGAGAACGCCGCGCGGCTGGACTGGGCCGGCGCGGGCGTGCGGCTACCGCGACGGTTCACCTCGCCGCGGACGCTCCGCCTCGCAGTGGAGCGGGTGTTGGCGGAGCCCTCGATCCGCAGGCGTGCGCGCGAGCTCGCGGCCTGGGCGGACACTCATAACTCGGGAGAGGCCTCGGCGAAGCTGGTCGAGCGACTTGCCGCTCAGGTCCCGGCCGCCCGACGATGATGCAGGCTGGGAGTGGTAGAAGCTCCGGGGGTGGGACTCGAACCCACAACCTCTCGATTAACAGTCGAGCGCATCTGCCAAATTGAGCTACCCCGGACCGGGCTACCCCGGAAGGAAGAATCCGGGGACGCGGGGCATCATTGTACGCGAGGGTGATCCAGCTGGACGACCGTCGCGAGGCCCGCCTCGACCTCTGCGTGGCAGTTGGCGCACAGAAGAACGCACCTGGCTGCCTCATCTCTCGCGGCTGCCAAAGGAGCGCGTCACGCCTCTGTGGCTTAGCGAAAACCGCTTCTCGGCCGGGATCAGGTGATGGAACTCCAGCGCCGCGACGCAGCGGTCATAGCCGCACAGCTTGCAGGCCCCGCCAGCGTCCTCGACCAGCAACTGCTTCACCTTGCGCCGCCGGCGGCTGACCGCCTCAGCGCGGCACTTGTTACATCGGTAACCACCGGAGCTGCGGCGGCCGAACGTCGTCAAGCCGTGATGCGTGCATCGGAGCAGAAGGCGCGGTTGGCCTTCGCCCGAGGCATGCCGCCGACTTGTCCATTGCGTCTGGAGCCCGAACTCGCGTAGCCAGTGACGCACCGTCGTCTTGCTGCGGCCGACCGCTTGGGCTATCTGTCCACTTGACAGTCCCGCCTGAACGAGCGGCTCGAGCTCGGCTCGGGTGAGCGGCCCCCTTCCGACGTGCTTGCCACGGTTGACCGCCTCCAGCCGATCCATGCATCGAATTGTCCGCGGCGGTTGGGACGAAACTCTCGAAAACGCCCGCAAATCCGAACGTTTTCACGCCAACTTCGTGCCGGCTCGGGTCTCCGACCGACGCCGAGGCGGCCCCCACCCAGCCGCCCCGCGCTCAGTCCTCCCTGTCCCCCGTCTGCTCGAGCGCCTGCCCATAGGCGGTGTCGAACTCGCGCTTGAGCTCCGCGCGCCGCGTGGCGAGCTTGCCCACGTCGCTGCCTTCGTCGCCACGCGCCCGGTGGATCTGCCGCTCGATTCGTGCGAGCTCCAGCTGCAGCCGCTGCACCTCGAGCATCGCGGCGTGGCCCTCTTCGCGGCCGGCTTCGACCACGAGCTCGGCCATCAGCCGCTCGAGCTCGGGGTCCTCGTCGAGCCTGCCCCCGGCCGCCGGCTCGGCGAACGGCTCGAGCAGGCTGCCCTCGCGGAGCCGCCGTGCCGCGCGGCGCAGCAGCTCACTCTCGAAATGCTCGTCCACGTCCAGGCTCGCCAGCACCCGCGCACCCTCCTCGGGCGATGCTATGCAGAGGGCGAGGAACGCCCGCTCGGCCTCCTCCCGCCGTGGGAGACCCGCGACTCGGACCCGCGCGCCGTTGCTCGGACTGACCGTGCCCGCGACAGCCTCACCGCGCCCGCCAGGTGCCAACAGGCGCTGCTCGGCAAGCGTGTCGCGCAGCGCCAACCGGCTGGAGACCATCCTGATGAGCTCCATCCGGACCGTGTTCTGCTGGATCTCCTTGAAGACCGGACGCAGTTCCTCGATGATCCGATCCTTCCCCTCAGAACTGGAGTCGTCGCCGCGCGCCAGCACGCGTTCGACGCTGAAGCGCTCGAACGGCACCGATTCCTTTACAAGCGCTTCGATCACCTCGGGCCCGTCGCGCTGGACGAGATCCGCAGGATCGGAGCCGGCGGGAAGCGGCACCACGCGAAGCTTGACTTTGCGCCGCTCTGCGAGGCTGTATGCCCGCAGCATTGCCGCCTGGCCGGCGCTGTCGGCGTCCAGAGCCAGCAGGACAGAGTTAGCCATCCGTGCCAACTCACTCACCTGTTGATCTGTGAGCGCGGTGCCCATGAGCCCGACGGCGTTGCGAATGCCGGCCTGGTGCAAAGCGATCGTGTCGGTGTAGCCCTCGCACAGGATCACGTGCTCTGCACGCGCCGCATGTGCGCGCGCCAGGTTCGCGCCGTAGAGGTGCAGGCCCTTGTGGTAGACGTCGTTGTCGGACGTGTTCAGGTACTTCGGGCGCTGTTCCTCGCCCGTCGCCCGCGCGCCGAACCCGAGCACCCGTCCCCTGATGTCCGCCAGCGGGAACATGATCCTCGAGCGGAAGCGATCGTAGAGCTGCCCGTTCTGCTGCGAGCGCTGCACCAGCCCCGCGTCGTATATCTCCCTGTTGGAGTACCCGCCCCGGCGCGAGGCGAGCATCACCCGGTCCCACGCGCTCGGCGCGTACCCGACGCGGAACTCCCGCAGGCTCGCCTCCTCCAGGCCCCTCTCCTGCAGGTACTCACGCGCGCGACGCGCCTCCGCGGACTCCCACAGGTAGCGCTCGTAGTAGCTCGTCGTCCGCTCCAGCAGCGCGAGCAGCCTTTCCCTCCCCTTGCGCCGCTCAAGCTCTCGCGGGTCCTCCTCCTCGCGCTGCAGCTCCACCCCATAGCGTTCGGCCAGCAGCTCCAGCGCGCCTTTGAAGTCCACGCCCTCCGTCTCCTGAACGAACGTGAACACGTCCCCCGAGGCCTGGCAGCCGAAGCAGTAGTAGACCTTCTGCGTCGGATCTATGCCGAACGACGGGCTGCGCTCGTCGTGGAACGGGCACAGGCCCTCGTAGCGCGCCGGACCGGCCCTGCGCAGCTCCGTGCGGGCCGAGACCAGCTCGACGAAATCGACCGCCTCGCGCACGCGGTCCTTGGAATCGTTGGTGTAGAGCGCCACGTCTGGGACGCTAGCGCGCGAACGCCTGCGGCACCTGAAGCTCCGTGTAGCGCCTGATGCAGTATCGGTCGGTCATCCCCGCCAGATAGTCGGTCACCCGCCTCGCAACGCCGTCGACTTGCCCGTCGCGCTCTGCGACGAGCGCCGGCGGCAGCTGCTCGGGGTGCTCCACGTAGTGCTCGAACAACTTCCTGATCACGCTCTGGATCTTCGCGTGCTCCGCCCGCACCGCCGGTCCCAGATAAACGTGCTCGAACATGAAGTCCCGCAGCGCGTCCATCGCCGGTCCCGCCAGCGGACCCTGCACGATGTCGCCGGCCCGTGCCGAATGCTCGACCATGTCGTGCACGAGCGCGTCGATCCTGGCGGAGCCGCTCGAGCCGAGCACCTCGATCGGCTCGCGCGGGAGCTCCTCCTCGCGCAGCAGCCCCGCGCGCATCGCGTCGTCGATGTCGTGGTTGATGTAGGCGACCCGGTCGATCACCCGCACGATCCGGCCCTCGAGCGTGTTCGGCAACGGCGCGCGGCTCGAGTGCCGCACGATCCCGTCTCGCACCTGCTCGGTCAGGTTCAAACCGGCGCCGTCGCGCTCGAGCTCATCGACGATTCGCAGCGACTGCTCGTAATGGCGGAAGTCCTCGCCGAAGCGCTCTTTCAGACAGCTGTCGAGCACCTCCTCGCCGATGTGGCCGAAGGGCGGGTGCCCGAGGTCGTGGCCGACGCCGATCGCCTCGACCAGGTCCTCGTTGAGCGCGAGCGCCCGCGCGACCGTCCGCGAGATCGTGGTCACCTCGAGCGTGTGCGTGAGACGGGTCCGATAGTGGTCGCCGCGCGGGGCCACGAACACCTGCGTCTTGTGCGTGAGCCGCCGGAAGGCCTTGCAGTGAACGATCCTGTCGCGATCGCGCTGGAAGGGGGTGCGCAGCGCGCAATCCTCCTCCTCGTGGACTCTTACCGCCGGGTAGGAGCGCGCTGCCAGCGGCGACAGCCGCATCTCCTCCTGATCGCGCACGCGCACCGCGAACCCGGCTGCTACCGATTCCTGCTCGCGGGCGATGCTCACCTGTTCGATTCTCGCAGCGGACGAGAGCGGTCGCTCAGCGTTGACGGTGCCAGTCGCTGCGGCCGGTGTACTTGCGCGCCAGATGGCTCCACTTCGTCTGCGCCGCGGGGTCCTCGTCGTAGACGGGCGCACCGCCCCCGGGCTGCGGCAGGCTTTGCGCCGCAGCCGAGTTGATCCTCAGATCGACGCCGTGTTCATGCAGCGATGCCACGTCGGCTGCCTCGACGAACCTGCGACCGTGCGCCGGCGTGGTGATCACGAGGCCGTGGAAGATGTCCTTCTCGGGCGCCGCGACGACATGGTGAACCGTGCCCACCTGCTCTCCGTCTGAGTCGAGCACGGGGACGCCCTTCTCGAGCACCCCGTATGCGATTGGAAGGCCCTCGTCCATGGGCTTCACAATACCGCCGCCGGTCAGCCCGACCGACCCCCGGCCGGCATCAGGCGCACGTGCGCGTGGTGCTCGAGCGTC
The DNA here is from genome assembly GCA_035567055.1 of Solirubrobacteraceae bacterium. GTDB lineage: Bacteria > Actinomycetota > Thermoleophilia > Solirubrobacterales > Solirubrobacteraceae > Palsa-744. The sequence continues at coordinate 1,102 of DATMQX010000121.1, read as the reverse complement.
GCGGCGATGGCGCGCTCGACCTGGCCCAGGGCGGGCTCCATCGCCTCGGGCGCCTCGGTCAGTGGACGGCCGAGCGCCTCGGCCATGAAGCGGTGCGCGCTCTCCTCCAACGGGAACGACCCCGCCTCACACGCCGCGCAAACGACCCCGCCCGCAGCCCCGGAGAAGCCCACCAGATGCTCTCGCTCGCCGCAGCTGGCGCACGCGCCGAGCTGCGGCGCGAGCCCCGCCGCGAGCAGCAGCTTCAGGCGGAAGGCGAGCGTCGCTGCCCGCACGCTCCACGCGCCCTCCTGCACGCCCGCCTGCTCGTCGAGCAGCGCCAGCTTGCGGCACAGCAGGTTGTACACGCCGGGGTGCGGCTCGGCTGTCTCGAACAGCCGCCCGACCGCGTCGCACGCACGCGCGGCGGCGTCGAGCGCCCCGGCGTCGCCACGCAGGCGCGCGTGTCCGTCGACGGTCTGCGCGCCCGTGACCGTCAGCAGCTCTCCGCGCCCTTCATGCAGCTCGATCTGCAGGCGGAAGAACGGCTCGAGTCGCCCACCGAAGCGACTGCGCGTGCGCCGTACGCCCTTGGCGATCGCGCTCACCCGCCCGCGACCCGGCGTGTACAGCTGCAGGATGCGGTCTGCCTCGCCGTAGCGCATCGATCGCAGCACCACAGCCTCGGTCTTGACGGCGCGACTGTTCACGTCACCAATGCTGACCTATGCGCCCGACGGCGCGTGTTCTCAGGCTCCGCGCCCGCAAAGATAACGGCACGCCCCTCGGCCCCCTCGCCTTGGGGTAAGCGATACCTCCTACGCTCAACCGGGGAGGGAACCCGGCCGTGCCGCGAAAGTCCCGCTACCCGTCAACGGCCGTTCAAATCCAAACCGGTCGCCACCCGCCCACGGTCGCCACCTGCCCAAATACTTGCTATATATTCTGAAGTAATGAGCAGGATTACCGTCTACACGACCGACTCGTGCTCCTTCTGCTCTCGCGTGAAGGGGCTGCTCGACGCCACGGGCGCCACTTTCTCGGAGGTCAACCTGACGAGGGATCCGGTGGGCCGTGCCGAGCTCGTGAATCGCACGGGGATGATGAGCTTCCCGCAGGTGCT
>DATMQX010000120.1:0-12722 GCA_035567055.1 Solirubrobacteraceae bacterium | reverse complement strand
GGAAGCCGTAGATCTCGCCCGTCTGAACGCTGATGTCGATCCCGTCGACGGCACGCGGGCCTTTACGGAACTCGCGCACCAGCTCGTGGACCTCGATCGCGACGCTTGACTCCGGCATGGGCGGCATCCTAGCAAAAGGTTGATCTTGTCAAAGATCGAGGTACTCAATATAATGGGCCGCATGACGACGGAGATGGCCAGCACAGAGAGCCGGCCCGAGGCCGACGTTGGTCCTGGGTCCGCCGGCCATGAAGCCTGGGCGCTGCTGCGCGAGCTGCTGTTCGCCGAGCGCCGACGCTTCTTCGAAGCGGCCGCGGAGTTCGAGCTCCACCCGGCCCAGGCGGGAACGCTGATGCAACTCGACGAGGGCTCGGGCCTTCCGATGCACGAGATTGCGACACGCCTGGCCTGTGACAACTCGAATGTGACCGGCATCGTCGATCGGCTCGAGGCGAGAGGGCTCGTGACACGTAGACCCGGCGAGCAGGACAGGCGCGTGAAGTACGTCGTGCTGACGCCGCTGGGAGTGGAGATGCGTCGGGCGATGGGCTCCAAGCTGGCCCAGGTCCCCGTCGCCATCGAACGTCTCTCAGCCGAGGATCAGCGCGTCCTGCGGGACGTGCTTGCACGCGCGACCGGCAGGGGATCGCCGGCTTGAGCAGCGCCCCGGGGCCGCGACGCAATAATGCCGGAGGAGGGACTCGAACCCCCGACACGCGGATTATGATTCCGCTGCTCTAACCGACTGAGCTACTCCGGCGGGGTCGCGGCAGCGATGGGATCTCGCCCCGCACGGGCCAGGCTCGCACGCGCGAGCTGCGCCGCCCCACAGTCTACGCACGACGTCGATCGCGAGAGAGTGAGCGACGGGCCGCACGACCCTCTCGGGTCCGATAGCTAGCCTCGTGGTCATGGAGTCGCCGATCCTGCTCGCCGTGCCCAACATCTCCGAGGGTCGTGACGCTGCGACGATCGAGGAGATCGGCCGGGCGTTCGTCGGCGCCGACGGCGCGAGCACGAGCTTCCAGGGTGGCGACACGGGATTCAACGGCGGGAGCCGAACCGCCGTGAGCCTGCTGGACGTGCACTCCGACGCCGACCATCATCGCTCGGTCTTCACCCTCGCCGGCGGCACGCTCGCGCTTTCGGACGCGCTGCTGAGGGGTGGCCGAACGGTGGTCGAGCGCGTCGACGTGATCGCCCGCGAGCGAGCCGAGATCGGACAGCACCCGCATGTGGGGGCGCTCGACGTGGTGCCGATCGTCTACCTGGATCTGACGGCGAGGGGGGCCGCCTTCGCCACGGCGCTCGTGGTCGCAGACCGGATCGGCCAGGAGTTGAGCGTGCCAGTGTTCCTGTACGGAGAGATGACGGCGAGCGAGCACGGTGGCGGAAGAAGCCGGGCGGAGGTTCGTCGCGGAGGGATCGGGCTGCTGGCCGAGCGAATCGCTGCGGAGCCCGCGCACGCAGGACGCGGGTCCGAGGGCCCGGACGGCAGAGGCGCGCTCGAGGCGATGAGGCCCGACTTCGGGCCTGCGCGGATGCATGCGACGGCGGGCGCAACGCTGGTGGCCGCGCGCCCGCCACTCGTCGCCTTCAACCTTCAGCTGGCCGCGCCGTCGACGCTCGCCGACGCGCGCCGGATCGCATCGCTGATTCGCGAGGGCGGCCCCGAGGGGCTGCCGGGGCTTCGGGCGATCGGGATCGCGTTGAGCGGAGACCGGGCACAGGTGTCGATGAACGTCGAGCGCCCGCTCGAGGTCCCGCTCGCGATCGTGATCGAGGCCGTAGGCCGGCACGCGCGCGTCGAGCGCGCCGAGCTCGTGGGCCTCGCGCCGCTCGCCGCGCTCGAGGGCCTACCCGGGGAGATCCCGATGCCGGGATTCGATGCCGCCCGCCACGTGATCGAGAACGCAATAGGCTGCTAGAGATGGCTCAGACCAAGCGCAAGCGTCAGACCAAGCATCGGGGCAATGCGGCCGGCGTGGTCGAGTCGCGCGGACGCACGGGGCGCAAGCCGACGGCAGCCGAGAAGAGCGGCAACGCGCGCGAGGCCGCGGCGAAGGCGAAGGCCAACGCCGTCGATCGACGCGACCGCCCGCCCACATGGAGGGGCGCGCTCATCAAGGGCATGTTCGCCGCGGTGGTGCTGCTGCTGTTCACGATCTTCTTCCTCCCCAAGTCCAACTCGCTGATCGGACTGTTCCCGGTGGTGCTGGTGATGTACACGCTGATCAGCTACTACACGGACAGGTTCATCTACAGGTACCGCCAGCGCAACAAAGCCAAGCGGGGCGGAGGGAAGGCCTCCTCACGATGAGCGGCCTGGACGTTCGCGCGTTCACCGTCGGCCCCGTACAGGAGAACGCCTACATCGTCCGCGCCGACAGCGACGCGAGGCAGGCCGTGATGATCGATCCCGGCGAGGAGGCCGAGCGGCTGCTCGCGGCAGCGCGGGACCTCGACGTGCAGATCGAGGCGATCCTGCTCACCCATTGCCATTTCGACCACATCGGGGCGGTGGCCCCCGTGGCCAGGGCAACCGGCGCACCCGTGTACTGCCCCGAGATCGAGCGGCCGCTGCTCACGGACATCATGAGCTGGGTGCCACCGGGGTTCGGGCCGTTCGAAAGCTGGGAGCCGGAGCACACGGTTGCAGGGGGGGAGCGGTTGACGCTCGCTGGGCTCGACATCGACGTCCTCTTCACCCCGGGCCACAGCCCGGGCCACGTCACCTACGCCGTGCCCGGAGTGCTGCTCTCAGGGGACGTGCTCTTCCAGGGCTCCGTCGGACGCGTCGATCTTCCCGGCGGTGACTGGGCGACGCTCGAGCGCTCGATCGAGGGACTGTTGAAGGCGTTCCGGGCGGAGACCGTTGTCTATCCCGGGCACATGGGCGCTACCACCCTCGGGCGCGAGCGCGACACCAACCCCTTCCTCAGCGAGCTGCGCGTGCCTGTTCCCCGCGCGGCCTCGGCGTCCGACGCCGCCGCAGCCGGAAGTTGAGTGAGCCGAAGCTAAAAGCGCCGCGCGGCACCTTCGACGTGCTGGGCGAGCAGGCGGCGGCTCGCTCTGCGCTCGAGGCGCGCGCCCGCGCGATCCTCGAGGGGGCCGGCTACGAGCGCATCGAGACCCCGGCATTCGAGGCGACCGAGCTCTTCCAGCGGGGGGTGGGGGAGTCAACCGACATCGTGCGCAAGGAGATGTTCACCTTCGAGGACGCCGCAGGACGCTCGCTCACGTTGCGCCCGGAGGGCACGGCCCCCGTCTGCCGAGCCTACGTCGAGCACGGCATGCACAAGCGCCGACAGCCGGTGAAGCTGTGGTACCTCTCGAGCTTCTTCCGCCACGAGCGCGCTCAGGCGGGCCGCTACCGGCAGTTCTGGCAGGTGGGTGCAGAGGCACTGGGCTCGGAGGATCCAGCGGTCGACGCCGAGTCGATCACGCTGCTGGCGGCGCTGCTGCGTGAGCTGGACGTGAGGGACGTGAGGCTTCGCTTGTCGAGCCTCGGAGGGGCCGATGCTCGCAGCGAGTACCGAGAGCGCCTGCAGGAGCACCTGCGGGCCAACGAGGCAAGCCTCTCCGACGACGTCCGCGGCCGCGTCGACGTGAACCCGCTGCGGGCCTTCGACTCCGACCATCCGGGCACGGTGCGGGTGATGGAGAGCGCCCCCCGGCTGCTCGAGTACCTCAGCGTTGAGGACGCGGAGCATTTCGCCCGGGTGCGCGAGCTGCTCGACGCCGCAAACGTCCAGTACGAGGTCGACTCGACGCTCGTGCGAGGCCTCGACTACTACACGAGGACCGTGTTTGAGTTCACCTCCGACGCGCTCGGGGCGCAGAGCGGCGTGGGCGGCGGGGGACGTTACGACCGGCTCGTTGAGCAGCTTGGTGGCCCGGCGACTCCCGGCATGGGGTGGGCCGCGGGAATCGAGCGGATCCTGCTGGCCGGACAGGCCTCGGAGGTCGGCCAGCCCGTGTCGCTCGCTCCCCTGGAGCTGTTCATCGCGCTCGAGGAAGGGCTCGGGGAGACACCCACGCGAGCCTTCGTCCTGTTGCAGGAAGCCCGCTCGGCCGGGCTGACCGCGCAGATGGATCTCGGTGGGCGCTCGTTGAAGGGGCAGCTCGGCAACGCCGGCGCGCTCGGCGCCCGCTACGTCGCGATCCTCGGCGGCGACGCGACCGCGCTCAGGGACATGCAGGGAGGCGGCCAGGAGCAGATCGAAACAGACGCGGTCGTGCACGCCGTCCTGCGCGGCCTGCGCGACCTTTGATCGGCCGCCCGGTGAGCACGCGACGTCGCTGACCGGCGCCGCGCGAACCGTCCAAGCCATATCCCGCCGTTCAACTTTTCGGCCAAGATGCCGAAGGTGGGGCTGATGGCGCAAATTTCCCGCCCATTCCAGATCGCTTTCGCCGCGTTGGCGCTCTTCGCGCTCGTCTGGCTGCTGGCGCTGCGTGGACACTCCACCAGCTCCGGCTCGGCTTCCTCCGCCCCCGCATCGAGCCCGTCGCCAGCCGCGCCGAGCTCGGTCTATCACGGCTCCGCGCCCGGCGTCGAAGGCCTGTCGCGAGCGATCGCCAAAGCGCACGGCGCCGTGGACACCTCTCAGCAGAACGCCCAGCAACTCCGCGAACGCTCCGCTCAGGCATCCGGTGAAGCGGCGTCTGCCTCGGCGGGCGGGACGACCGCTCCCAAGGCAACGACTGCACCGTCCGCCTCCTCGGCCCCATCGGTCACCGCCAGCCACACCCACGCCAAGACCGTCGCTCCCGCGGGCACGGCCGTCCACAGCCCGGCCAAGCCGGTCCGCTCGAAGGCTCCGACCGGCGCCCCGCCGAGCATGCAGCTGAAGGTGGAAGCGGAGCTGAAGCGGGGAAAGATCGTGACGATCCTCTTCTGGAACCCGAAGGCCACCGATGACCAGGCGGTCAACCACCAGCTTCAAGCGGTCGGCGGCAAGCTCCGCGGCAGCATCGCCGTGCACGACGCCCTCGCGAGCCAGGTCGGCTCGTTCGGCACGATCATCCGTGGCGTCAAGGTCTACGGCACGCCGACGGTGATGATCATCAACAAGCACGGACAGGCGAAGACCCTGACCGGCTTCACCGACGCGTACGCGATCGAACAGGCGATCGGCGAAGCACGCCACGTCTAGTTGCTGGTCGTACACTCGCTCGGGTGAGAACGAGCGAGGAGCTCACCAACCATCTTGAACGACCGCTCGCGCGCGGGCACTCTCCCGAGAACGGCTTCACCGGGGCGGCCGGTGGCGCGGCCTGCGGCGACCTGATCCGCATCTCGATCGCCATCGATCCCGACTGCCGGGATGGGCGCATCGACGACGTCGGCTTCGACGCCAGCGGCTGTGGCGCGACCGTGGCAGCCGGAAGCGCGGCGGTGAGCCTGCTGCGCGACATCTCGCTGCTGCAGGCGGCGCGCATCGGCGTGGACGACATCGCCCGTGAGCTCGGCGGCCTGAGCGCCGCCAAGCGACACGCGGCCGAGCTCGCGTGCGACGCGCTGCATCGCGCGCTCGGGTGGGCGGCACGCTCGGGAGCGTCGCTGGCGCCACAGCCGGGACGCACGCTCGTGGCGATGAGCGGAGGCGTCGACAGCGCCGTGGCGGCACTGCTGGTCAGCCGGACAGGCGAGCAGGCGGTCGGCGTGACCCTCGAGCTGTGGTCGGATCCGGAGAACGACGGCGATCTGAGCTGCTGCTCCGCTCAGGCGGTCCGCGGAGCGCGCGAGCTGGCCCACGGGCTGGGCATGCCGCACCTTTCGATCGACCTGCGCGCCGAGTTCAGGGCAGGCGTTGTCGACCACTGGCTATCCGACCATGCCGCCGGGCTCACGCCCAACCCGTGCGTGCGCTGCAACGGCAGCGTGCGCCTGGACGCGATGCTCGAACTTGCAGGCCGGCTCGGATCTCAGACGCTCGCGACCGGCCACTACGCACGCGTGCAGGAGGGCCCGCTGCTGCAGATGGCCGCGGACGAGGGCAAGGACCAGAGCTACGTCCTCTCGGCGCTCTCACCCGCCTCGCTCGCACGCCTGCGATTTCCCCTCGGCGAGCTGCGCAAGGCGCAGGTGCGTGCGATCGCCGAACAGGCCGGCCTCGCAGTGGCCGGCAAGCGGGACTCGCAGGACCTGTGCTTCCTAGCCGGTACCCGCCAGGCCGCCTTCCTGGAGCGCCACGGCAGCCTGGGCGTTCGGCCGGGCCCGATAGTCGATCTCCGGGGCAACGCTCTCGGCGAGCATCGAGGAGCGCACGCGTACACGGTCGGCCAGCGCCACGGCCTCGGGATCGGCGGGAGCGAGCCGCTCTATGTTCTGGCGACGGATGCGGGCGCGAACACCGTCACCGTCGGACCGCGCGGCGCGCTGCTGGCGCAGGTCATGGCGGCGAGAGAGGTGACGCTCCACCGCGACGGTCGCTGCGTTGACGGTGTGCGCGTGCGAGCCCACGGCCAGAGGTTCGACTGCCGTCTGGCAGGCGGGCTCGACGCGGGGCGCCACCCGCGTGTGGAGATCGAGCTGCAGGAGCCCGCCGAGCGAACCGCTCCGGGCCAGATCGCGTGCCTCTACGCGGGCGACGTGGTCGTCGGCTTCGGCACTGTTGCGGCCTAGAGCTCGAGCCGAGCCTAAGATCATCGTCGTGATGAGCTCAGATGAGATCCGCGAGCGATACCTCAACTTCTTCGAGGAACGTGGCCACCGTCGTATCGCCTCGGCCTCGCTCGTGCCTTCGGCGCATGACCCGTCGGCGCTGCTCACGGTTGCCGGGATGCACCCCCTCAAGCCGTTTTTCCTCGGACAGGAGCCCCCGCCCGCGCGACGCCTGACGAGCTGCCAGAAGGTCTTCCGTACGGTCGACATCGACAACGTCGGCAACACCGCCCGGCACCTGACCTTCTTTGAGATGCTCGGCAACTTCTCCTTCGGCGACTACTTCAAGCGCGAGGCGATCGAGTACGCGTGGGAGCTCTCGCGCGAGGTGTTCGGCTTCGACGAGCACGACATCTGGGTGACCGTCTTCGAAGGCGATGAGGAGCTCGGACTCGGCCCCGACGAGGAGGCGATCGCCATCTGGCAGGCGATGGGCGTGGAGTCCGGGCGCATCGTCGAATGCCCCCGCTCGGAGAACTTCTGGCAGGCCGGGCCCACCGGCCCCTGCGGCCCCTCCTCGGAGCTGTACGTCGATCGCGGCGTCGATTTCGGCGCCGCCGACGATCTTCCCGGTGGCGAGAACGCCCGTTTCCTCGAGTACTGGAACCTCGTATTCATGCAGTACGACCAGCAGGCCGCCGGCGAGGGCTCGGTGCTGAAGCCGCTGCCTGCGAACAACATAGACACCGGCCTGGGCCTGAACCGTCTGGCGGCGATCCTGCAGGGCAAGGAGTCGGTGTTCGAGACAGACCAGTTCTGGCCGTTGATCGAGCTGGGGCAGGATCTCTCCGGCAGGCGCTACGGCGAGGATCGCGACATCGACCGCGCGATGCGGATCCTCGCCGATCACTCGCGCGCGATGACCTTCCTCGTGGCCGACGGCGTCGTTCCGTCCAACGAGGACCGAGGTTACGTGCTGCGACGCGTGATGCGCCGCGCCATCCAGCAGGGCAGGGCGCTGGGACTCGAGCCTGGCTTCCTCACGAGTTACTCCGAGCGCGTGAGAGACCTCATGGGCGGCGTCTATCCGGAACTGCACGAGCAGCGGACGGCCATCGAGAAGTGGCTCTCCGCCGAAGAGGAGAGCTTCGGCCGCACCCTCGCACAGGGCCTGGCGACGCTTCGCCTGCACATCGACCAGGCGCGCGATGCAAACCGGACCTCGGTGCCTGCCGCGGAGGTGTTCCGCCTGCACGACACCTACGGCTTTCCCTACGAGATGACGAGCGAGCTGCTCGGCGAGGAGGGCCTCTCGATCGAGGGTGACTTCGAGCACCTGATGGAGGAGCAGCGCGCCCGCGGCCGGGCGAGCGCGCGGACCGGCGGCTCGAGCGTGGGGCAGGCGCGCGAGGCGGCGAGCTCGTTCGCCGGCGAGAGCGACTTCTCAACGCTCTTCACGGGCTATGAGACCGAGGAGCAGCAGACGACGGTCGGCGCCGTGCGGAGCATCTCTGGCAACGGCTCTGGCGCGGCGAACGGAGGAGGCGACTCCGACGTCTCGACCGGCGGCCGCTACCTGGTCAAGCTCGCCGAGTCCCCCTTCTACGCCGCCGGTGGTGGCCAGGTCGCCGATGTCGGAACGATCGAATGCGAGCATGGCGACTGTCGCGCACGGGTCGAGGACGTGTTCCGCGTCGGCGATGACCAGGCCCTCGCGGTGGTCGTAGAGCAGGGGACGCTGACGCCCGGCGAGCCGGTTGTGGCACGCGTTGACCACCTGGCCAGGCATGCCACGGAGGCCAACCACACCGCCACGCATCTGCTGCAGGCGGCGCTTCGCGAGCGCGTCGGCAGTCACGTGCGCCAGGCCGGCTCCTACGTCGGGCCCGACAAGCTGCGCTTCGACTTCAGCCACGGCCAGGCGCTCAGCGCGGAGGAGCTGCGCGACGTGGAGGACCGCGTCAACGAGTGGATCTCGCGCAACGATCCCGTGCGTCCGATCATGACGACGCTGGAAGAGGCGAAGCGCCTCGGCGCTATGGCGCTGTTCGGCGAAAAGTACGGTGACGTCGTGAGGATGGTGGAGATCGGAGGTGGGGAATACTCCCGCGAGCTGTGCGGGGGAACGCACGTGCGCCGGACCGCCGAGATCGGCGTCTTCCACATACTCAGCGAGACCTCGAGTGCCGCCAACGTGCGACGCATCGAGGCGCTCACCGGTCCCGCGGCGGCCGAGCTGCTGCTCGGCCGCGACCGGCTCCTGGCGGACGCCTCCGCGACGCTGCGCACACGCCCGGAGGAGGTGCCCGACGCGGTGCGCGCCCTCGCGCTCGAGCGCCGGCGTCTCGAGAAGACCTTGAAGGGAGCAGCCGCCGGCACCGGCGGCGTCGGTCTTCCCGACGTCGAGGCGCTCGCCGGGCAGGCGCAGGAGGTGGGCGGTGCGCTCGTGCTCACCACCACCGTCGACGTGCCCGACGCCAAGGCCCTGCTCGAGGTGCTCGACCATCTCAAGGGGAAGGTCGACGATGCCGCCATCGTCCTGGGGGCGGCCGTCGACGGACGGGCGCAGCTCGTCGCGAGCGTGGCGCCGACACTGGTCCAGCGAGGTCTGAGGGCCGGCGAGATCGTCAAGGCGGCCGCCGCGGTCGTCGGCGGCGGAGGCGGCGGGCGTGACACGATGGCCCAGGCCGGCGGGCGTGATCCCGGGAAGCTCCCAGAGGCGATCGCGACCGCCCGCGCGACGATCACCTCCGCCCTGGAGGGCTGATGAGCGCCCACACGCACGGTTGCGGGCGAATCTCGCCGGTCATGACGGCCGGGATCGGCCGGTAATGCGTGTGCTCGCGTTGGATTATGGGAGCGCGCGCTGCGGCTGCGCCCTGACTGACCCCACGGGCACGATCGTCACCCCCATCGAGACCGTTGAGCGGCCGGCCACGAGGCGCGGTCTTCAGAGGCTCAGCCAGCTCGTGCGCGAGCGCGAGGTCGAGCGCGTCGTCGTGGGCCTGCCGCTCTCGCTGAGCGGCGAGGACTCCGAGCAGACGCGCGAGACTCGAGCGTTCGCCAGCCAGCTGTCGCTGCGCCTCGGCGACGCGATTCCGGTGGAGATGCACGACGAGCGCTTCACCACGCGTCTCGCCCAGAGCATGACGGGTCCACATACGACAAGCGAGGACTCGCGCGCAGCCGCGCACCTGCTCGAGAGCTGGCTTGCCGCTCGATCACGTTAGGGTCCAGCGCTTGACCCGCGGCAAACGATCACAAGCCTCGCCGGAACGCACCGAGGAGGAACGTGAGCGCGACCGGGCCGAGCGCGAGAAGCGCCGCGCCGAGCGGACGGTCGGCCAGGGCGCAGGGGCGGCTGCCGACGCCCCGCCTCACCCGAATGCGCCGAGCGACGAGTCGCCGATCGATGTGCCGCCGCCCGAGCCGGCGACCGCGGGTTGGGAGCTCGCGCAGCCATCGCCCGCAGATGGCGCGCCCCGCCAGCCGGACGCCGAGGACGAGGCCCACGTGCACGCGGAGCCTCACGATCCGGAGCGCCGGCAGGGCGCCGAACCGCCGACGATGAGAACGCCACCGGCGCCCGACGAGCCTCCCGGCCCTCCGTCGGGCACGGGCGCGCCGCCGATCGCCCCGTCCGGGCCGTTCGAGCCGATCACGCCGCCGTCGCCCGCCGCGCCCGTCTCGCCGGAGCAGGAGACGGCGAGCACGACCTCCACCGGCGAGTTCCCGGCCAGCGGGTCGCGCATGCCGCCAGCTCCACCTGCGTCGCCGTCGGCCAGCCGGCGGCCTGCTTCGAGAGCACCGGCCGCGTCCGCTCGTCGGCGCCCGGGCGGGCGCCCGCCGCTTCCGCGCGCGCTCGCGCTCGTCGCGCTCGCCGCCGTCGTCGCGGCGGTGGTGCTGCTGGTCAAATCGCTCGCGGGATCGGGGTCGGAAAGGAAGACCCCCGTTCCGGCGGTCGCACGCGTGGTGATCCCCGAGGGGAGCACGCGCCTGCAGATCGCTCGCATCGCGGCGCGGGACGGACTGAAGGGCAGCTACCGCGGCGCAAGCAAACGTTCGCCCCTGCTCGATCCCACGCACTACGGTGCTCCCGCCGGCACGCGCGACCTCGAAGGCTTCCTGTTCCCCGCCACCTACGACATGTTCCCCGGCGCCCCAGTGAGCCGGCTCGTCCAGGAGCAGCTCACCGCGTTCCGGGAAAACTTCTCCTCGAGCGAGCTCGCTGGGGCACACGCGCTGCACGTGACGCCCTATCAGCTGCTGACGATCGCCTCGATGGTGGAGCGCGAGGCGAAGGTGCCCGGCGACAGGCCGAAGATAGCCGCGGTCATCTACAACCGCCTCAAGAAGGGCATGCCGTTGGGAATCGACGCCACGATCTACTACGCGCTCGAGATGCAGAAAGGCCTCGCCACGTACACGAAGGAACTGACCGAAGCTCAACTGCAGCTCAACTCCCCATACAACACGCGTACGCACACCGGCCTGCCACCGACGCCGATCTCCAACCCCGGCCTGGCCTCGATCGAAGCGGCGACCAAACCCGCCCACGTCGCGTATCTGTACTACGTGCTCGCCGCCGACGGCTGCGGTGAGCACACCTTCTCGACCACGCTCGCCAAGTTCGAAGCCGACGCGGCGGCCTATCAGGCGGCGGTCAAGAAGAACGGCGGAGCACCGCCCAGCTGCAAGAAGTGATGACCCGCCTGGGAGTTCTCGGATGGCCGGTCGCGCACAGCCGCTCGCCCGCGATCCACAACGCGGCCCTCGCCCATCTGGGGATGGAAGGTTGGCGCTATCAGCGGCTGCCGGTGTCACCGGAGCTGTTCGAGGAGACGACCCGCGCGCTGGCGCCGGCGGGCTTCCTCGGCGCGAACGTCACGATCCCGCACAAGCAGGCGGCGCTCGCGCTGGCGGACCAGGCGAGCGAGGCCGCCCTGGAGATCGGAGCGGCCAACACGCTCACGTTCGCTGCGGACGGGACGATCGTCGCCGAGAACACGGACGCGCCCGGGCTGATCGCGGCTCTGGGCAGATCCCCTCGCGGGATGCGCGCGCTCGTGCTCGGCGCCGGCGGCAGCGCGCGCGCGGCGGCGTGGGCGCTGCGCGAGGAGGGCGCGAGCGAGGTGCTCGTGTGGAATCGCACTCCGGAGCGTGCCGAGGCGCTCGCACGCGAGCTCGACGTCAGAGCCGTGGCGGTGCCCGAGGCCGCCGACCTGCTCGTGAACTGCACCGCGGTGGGCTTGGAGCCTCTAGAACGGTCGGCTAGTGAGCCTGAGGCGCTCAACCAACTGGGGTTGGCGTTCGATCAAGTCGGTGAGTACTCGTATGTCGTCGACCTCGTCTATCGCGAAGGATCTACCGCGCTGCTTGCGGCCGCTCGAGCGCAGGGCGTCCCCACGCTCGATGGGCTCGACGTGCTCGTCGCCCAGGGGGCGCTCAGCTTCGAGCTGTGGACCGGTCGCGAGGCCCCGATCGAGGTCATGCAAAGCGCGGCTCGCGGGGGGATCGGCTCGCCCTAGGCTGCCAGACGAGGGGGCGCTCGCGCGATGAGCGACGTCCCTCAACAGGCCGACCCCGACCTGCACGCGATCTTCGGAATCGGCGAAGACCAGCCCGCCTCGCGCGATCCGATCATCGAGATCGAGCGCGCGCCAGCTACGGGTTCCGGCGAGCCCGCCGCGTTCGACAAGGAGCCGGTCATAGAGGTGCAACGGACATTCGATCACGACATCGAGGTCGAACCGGACGCGCCGGTCCTGCGTGCGGCTCCGTCCGAACGCGACGTGGCCGCCGCAGAGGTCGGGTCCGAGGACCCGACCGAGGAGTGGACCGGGGTCACGCGGCCGACGCGCAGCGGCTCCTCCCAGCGCTTCCTCACCGACGTGATCGTCGAAATGGGCCTCGCCTCGCGCGGGCAGGTGGATGAAGCACTCGAGAGCTCGCGGAGCCTGGGCACCACGCCCGAGCGCGTGCTTATCGAGAAGGGCTCGCTCACGCAGGACGGGCTGGCACGTGCCCTGGCCGAGCGCTACGGCCTGGACCATCTGGATCTCGGCGTCTTCTCGGTGGACATGGGCGCCGCGAACCTGGTGACCACCACGAC
>DATMQX010000119.1:0-31531 GCA_035567055.1 Solirubrobacteraceae bacterium | reverse complement strand
CTCGGCGACTATCGGTCCCAGCCAGTCGATCATCGCGCGCTTGACGTCCGGCGGGCAGGGCGCCGCGGCGTGCACGATCCACCGCAGGGTTGAGAGGTCGTAGCGATCGCGCACGTCCTCTGGCAGAGCGAGCAGCCGGACGAACATCGTCGGCACCATCTGCACGACCGTGACGCGATGCTCGGCGACGAGCCTGAGGAAGTCCTCCGCGTCGAAGCCCGGCATGATCGTCATGTCCATGCCGCGGATCGCCGACGCGAGTGCATAGACGTTGGGTGCCGTGTGGTACATCGGCGCCGGAATCACCGTGCGCTCGTCCGCTCCGAGCTGAAAGATCTCGCCCAGCAGGGACTGCGTCTTCTCGCGTTGCGCGTCCGTGGCCGGCGTCCGCACGACGCCCTTCGGCCGCCCCGTCGTACCCGAGGTGTAGATGATGCTGACGGGAGCGCCCTCGGGCGGCTGTGCCCAGGGCTCGCTCCCCTGCAACCACTCGGGCCAGGACAGCGCGCCGGCCGGCAGCTCCATGGTGCTCTCCCCGTCAGCCGGCACGACGATGACGGCGACTTCGTCGGGGACGCTCGGCGCGATCGCCTGCCAGAGCTCGCGATGCACGATGAGCGCCTTCGCCCCGCTGTCATGCAGGACGTGGGCGATCTCCTCCGCACGCCAGTGCCAGTTGATCGGCACGGCGCTTGCGCCGAGCGGAACCGTGGCGATCGACGCCTCGAGGAACTCGATCGAGTTGCGCAGCAGCAGCGCGACCCTGTCGCCGGCGCCGATGCCGAGCTCGGACAGGCCCCGCGTCGCGCGCAGGGCACGCCCGAAGAGGTCGGGGTACGTGGAGAAGCGCTCGCCGCAGCGGACCCCGATCTGCTCCTGTGCCGGCACGGCTGGGGATGCTATTCGCGTGCGCGTCGAGGCAGAGCCACGAGCGCTTCCTCGATCGTCTGCTCGCCACCGTTGACGTACAGGATCAGGCGTGCGTCCTCCGTCTGCAGCAGAGCATCGATCGTCGCCGCGAGATCATCGCGCGGAACGCTTCCGTGAACCGGCTCGGCATCGATTCGCACGCGGCCGCGACCCGGGTCGTCCGTGAGATGGCCGGGTCTGAGGATGATCCACTCCTCCTCGCTCGCCTCGACCGCCGCGTCGGCTTCGGCCTTCGCCCGCAGGTAGACGCTGAAGACGTCATCCTGATCGGGCGGATCCTCGGCTCCGATCGAGCTGATGACCAGGTAACGCCTCACACCGGCTGATCTGGATGCTTGAAGAAGCTTGATCGCCCCGTCACGGTCGACGGTCAGCTTGCGAGCGGCCCCGCTGCCGGGGCCGGCACCGGCGGCGAACACGGTCGCGTCCGCGCCGGCGATCGTCTCGGCGATCTCCGGCGCGGAAGCGAGCTCGATATCGCAGACGACCGGCTTGCCGCCGAGCGCGCGGATGTCCTCGGCGTGCGCGGGGTTGCGAATCAGGCTGACGACGCTCACGCCGCGGGCGACGAGCAGGCGCGTAAGCCGCATCGCGATCTGTCCATGTCCACCGGCGATCGCGACCTGCATCCGCCCAGCGTATCGGCGGGCCCGTGGCGCGGCTAGCAGGAGTCGCGCCGGTGGTAGATCCAGGACCCGTCGGGCAGCCTCAAGAAGGGTGCGCGAGCGCGAGGAGCCTCGTCCCGCGTTGGCGCGCGCTGTCGGCCGCGGTCGGCCATTCGACGGATGTCCGCGACCCGCTGTCGCGCGATGATCATTCGCAAGGCGGGGTTCATCGTGAGCCTCCTCGCAGCGCATCGCGAGCCTCCCAGAGAGCGCGGCCGAGCGGCTCTCCGCCGCCCGCATATGCGGGTCCGGTTCCGTCGGTCAGCAGCCGGTTGACGAGAGCGACGCCCGCGGCGTAGAGCGGATAGGCGCCCCTCAGCACGTCGACCAGCTCACGAACCGCGACCGCGTTGGCGAGCAGCTCACGACGACGCGGCTGCACGCGTCGGATGGTTGGCCGCGCCTCGGCGGCCCGGAGCAGCCGCTCGAGCCCGTCCGCGAGCGACGCGCGCGAGCGTCGCGAGGTCAGCGCCGCGGCGCGGGCCGCCAGCTGGGGGGAGCGCGCGGGATTCGAGCCCGCGATCAGCGCTCGGTCGAGTTGGCCCGAGCGTACTCGCGCGAACAGAGTCGGAACGTGACCGGGTTCGAGCGCCTGGCGAGCGATACGCCCGTAGGTGGGATCGAAACCGTCGTTAGCTTCGGTCCGTGCTTGCTTCGCTACCATGTCGGTGACACCTCCGTAGCAAGATAGACGGTGTTCGCGTAACCTACCATAGTCGTACAACGGTTTCAATGCCTATCACCAACCCCCCACACGAGCTGGATCTGGTGATCGATTTCGTCAATACGCTCGATCTCGAGGGGGGTGACGACGAGCTGGCTGCGCCGGACGGGCTGGCGAGCTGGCTGGCCGAGCGGGACCTTCTCGAGCCGCCGGACGCGCGGGCCACCGACCGCGAGCTCGAGCAGGCGGTGCGGCTGCGCGAATCGCTGCGTGAGCTGATGCTGGCCAACAACGGCGGCACCGTGGTCGATGGCGGCTGGCGTGAGCTCGAGCGGGCAGCTCGAGGCGGCGAGCTCGGCGCGCATTTCGACGGTGACGGCTCGCTCAGGCTCTCACCCGCCACGGAGGGCGTGGCGGGTGCCCTGGCCCACCTGCTGGTGCCCGTTGCTCACGCGGTCGCAGACGCCACGTGGGAGCGAGTCAAGGCCTGCCGCGCCCCCGACTGCACCTGGGCCTTCTATGACCGCTCGCGCAACCGTTCAGGGGTATGGTGCGAGATGGCGGTATGCGGCAACCGGACGAAGGTCCGAGCCTACCGCCGTCGTGCCCCTCGCCCCGGCGGCTGACCGGCGCACCTCGACAGGCACCTTGAGCGATCGCGCCCTGCTGCAGGCGAAGCGCTCGCCGAGAGAGGTAGGGTTGCGCCGTGGCGGACTCCCAGTCAGGGACCGGACCGGTCGGTCTCGTTCTAGCCGGAGGTGGCGCTCGTGGCGCATATGAGCTTGGCGCGCTCTCTGTGCTCCTGCCGGCGCTCGAGGAGCGAGGCGAGCGGCCCCGTGTGATCGTGGGTACGAGCGTCGGCGCGCTCAACGCCGCGTTCCTTGCGGGCACCGCGGAGCTGCCGGTTGAGGAGGTCGTCGAACGGGGGTTGAAGATCTGGAGCGATATGCGTTTCGGGCAGGTGCTCAGCCATGTCGCATCGCCGAGCACGCTGCGAAGACTGGCGTGCTATGCGGGGCAGTTCATGCAGATTCGCGGTGCGCGGCTGAATGCGCTGCTCGACCCGGGACCGCTTCGCAGGACACTGACGGAGATCGTGCCGATCGAGCAGATCGAGCGGAATGTCGACGCCGGCAAGCTCGACGCGATAGCGGTCGTCGCCACGTCCGCGTCCACGAGTCGTAGCGTCGCATTCCATCGCGGTGGCGCAACTCCGCCCGCGGACAACACGCGAGCGATCGACTACGTCAACACACCCCTGACCGACGAGCACGTGCGCGCGTCGGCAGCGATCCCGGGGCTGTTTCCCGCTGTTCACGTCTCCTCTCCGGCCGAGGCCGAGGGCTGGTACTTCGACGGCGGGACGCAGCTCAATACGCCGATCAAGCCGGCGCTCTCACTCGGAGCCGAGCGGGTCGTGGTCGTCGCGTTGAACGCCGTCGTGGCCGCACCGGAGCAGATCGCCAACGAGCACCGTCCCGACGCGCTCGAAGGCGCCTCGCAGCTGATCCAGGCGCTGCTCGTCACTCCGCTCGCGCACGACATGGCAACGCTGGCCGACGTCAACGAGATCGTCCGCCGCCGGGGAAGCGGCCCGAACGAGAAGAAAGAGCTCAAGTACATCTTCATCGCCCCAGATCGGGCGAACGCGATCGGCGAGCTCGCACGGCGCGTGTTCAACGAACACTATGCGGATCTCGCCGACGCACTCCACGCCAGCGATCTCACGCTGCTCGGTCGCGCCGTCGCCGGGGGTTCCAACTCGTCGCACGGAGAGCTGCTGAGCTATCTCTTCTTTGCCCCCGAGTTCACCGGCGAGCTGGTGAAGCTCGGCCGTGCCGACGCCGAACGCTGGCTTGGCGAGCACAAGCGTGAAATCTGGGAGACCGGACCATTCGAGGTGGCGAGGGCACGCTGAAGCACTCGGCCGCCATCGCGGCGCCGTGGCCGGTGGAGCTCGGACGCTCGCGGCTACTCTGAAGAGATGCGGGTCGAGTTCCTCTTCTGGGCAGGTTGTCCCTCCCACCCGAGGGCGCTTGCCGACCTTCGCGAGACGCTGGCGCAGACCGGACTGGACCCGGACTGCGTGATCGTCCGCGAGGTGGATGACGAGAGCGGCGCCGAGGCGGAGGAGTTCGTCGGCTCCCCCACGATTCGCATTGACGGCATCGACATTCAACCGCCGGGGGAGCAGCCGACGGGCCTCACGTGCAGGATCTACAGGCGCCGCGACGGCCGCATCTCCCCGACACCGGACCCCGCCGACGTTCGTGACGCCCTGCGAGCCGCGTCCTCGACGCCGGGGGGGAGGAGCTGAGATGCCTTCGATCGGCGAGCCTGTCCCTGGCTTCGAGCTGCCCGACACTCGCGGCGAGATGCATCGGCTCGACCCTGCGCCGGCCACGGTGGTCGTGTTCACATGCAACCACTGTCCCTACGCGCTCGCCTGGCACGAGCGCATCATCGCGGTCGCCGGGGACTATGGCCAGAAGGGCGTACGCATGCTGGCCATCAACCCCAATGACGCCGAGCGCTATCCCGGCGACTCCCCGGATGCGATGCGGGCACGCGTGGAGGACGGCGACTTCGCCGACGTGCCATATCTGAGGGACGAGTCCCAGGAGGTTGCCCGCGCCTACGATGCGAGAACCACTCCCGACGTGTTCGTGCTCGACGCCGAGGGCATCCTCCGCTACCGCGGGGCGCCCGACGGCGACCACGACGATCCTGCTCGGAACGCCGCCTGGCTCCGCGCGGCGATCGATGCGGTGCTCGAGGGACGCGCGCCGGACCCTCAGGAGACCCGCCCCGTGGGATGCTCGATCAAGTGGCGGCCGTGAGCGGCGCGGGCGGCGAGGACCGCCGGGCGAGGCGTCAGGGGACTTGCGCGGCGCCCGGCCCGCAAGCCTGGCCAGATCGACGAGGGTGATCTTTGGCCGGCGGTCCATACCGCCGAGCCACCCCGAGCGCCGAGAATTGACGTCAGTCTTCGTCGGCCGCAGGATCGATCCGCTCCATAAAGTCAGGGGTACGTGCGTTGGCCTACAAGTCGAACGTCCTGGTGATCGCCAACCGGACCGCGATGTCAATCGGCCTGGAGGCCGTGCTCCGGGCGCGGCTGGAGAGCGGACCCGCGAGCTTTACGCTGCTGGTGCCGTTGGGCCGCGCCCCCGACGCTCGGCGCAGGGTGGAGCACATGGCCTCGCGCCTGCGCAGCGTCGGCCTCGACGCCGACGGCGTGGTCGGCGACGTCGATCCTCTCAGCGCGGTGCTCGAAGTCTGGAGCCCCGCGACGTTCGACGAAATAATCGTCTCCACGCTTCCCGCGTCGACATCCCGCTGGATGCAGGCGGGGCTGCCGCGGGTGATCGAGCGGGCCACCGGCGCGCTCGTTCGCCACGTCGAGGCGCGGGAGGCTCTCACCACCCCACCCAGCCGCCCGCTCGTCGCCTCAGGTTCCACGCCTTAGACCGCCCCGCCACGCTGGCGCGGGTAGGGTGGGCGACTACAGCAGTCGGCCGGGAGCGCCGGCCGAACGGAGCGATCCCCCACCCGGCGGAGCGAGCGATGGACCTGGGACTGACCGACAAGGTGGCCGTCGTCACCGGAGCAGGCAAGGGCATCGGCCTCGCCGTCACCAGGGCCCTGGCCAACGAGGGCGCCCGCGTCGTCGCTGGCTCACGGACCATCGAGAGTCTCGACGGCCTCGAGGGCGTGACGGGCGTAGCCGTGGACCTCGCGACTCGGGACGGCGCCGCGGAGCTTGTCGGACGGGCACTGCAGGAGCATGGCCAGCTCGACATCCTCGTCAACAACGTCGGAGCGGTCAGCCTGCGCCTCGACGGCTTCCTTGGCACCAGCGACGAGGACTTCGAATGGGCTCTGCAGATGAACTTCCTCGTCGCCGTGCGGGCCAGTCGCGCCGCGCTCGAGGCGATGGTTGCCCGAGAGCGCGGGGCGATCGTCAACGTCGCATCGGTCAACGCCTTCTTCCAGCCGGACGCCTCGACGATCGACTACGGCGCCGCGAAGGCAGCTCTCGTGAACCTCAACAAGTCGCTCGCGCAGGAGTTCGGCCCGAAGGGGATCCGCGTCAACGCCGTGTCTCCGGGGCCCGTCGAAACGGATCTGTGGCTCGGCGAGCACGGCGTCGCGGAGACCGTTGCCAAGGCGACCGGGGTCGATGCCGCCGCGGCCAGGGAGACGATCGTCGCCAGCATCGGAGGCTTCGCCACTAGGCGCTTCTCCACTCCTGAGCAGGTTGCCGACCTCGTCACGCTGCTCGCCTCCGATCGCACCGCCAACGTGACGGGTGCCAACTACGTGATCGACGGCGGGCTGATCAAGACGACGTGAGCGTGCGGCCTGCCGAGCGACCGACGCCCGTTGCCAGAGCTCAACCCGCGCCCGCGCCCTGCAGCGTCTCCACGAGCGCGCCGAGCGTGTCCGTGGCTACGAGCAGCTCTCTGAGCTGCTGGTGCGAGAGCCCCTCCAGGTCGGCTCTCAGGGCCGCTCTGAACTGACAGCGAAAGCCCTCGAACACCGCCTCTCCGGCCTCGGTGATGCTGAGGATCACCACGCGGCCGTCCTGCGGCAGCCCTGACCGAACCACCCATCCCCGCCCCTCCAGCCGCTTCGCGAGCAACGTCATCGTCGGTTGCGCCAGTCCCTCGAGCTCCGCGAGCTCCGTGATCCGCCGCGGACCGTCGCTGAGGATCCCGAGGACCTCCGCTTCGGTGCGGGAGATGTCGCCGATGGGCACCTGCTTGACGAGCAGCCGCACGAGCAGCGCCGCACGCGAGACCAGGTGGGTTGCAACATAGTCCAGGCAGTCGGCCCGGTCGCTCTCCTGAACAGCGTCACCGGAGTTCATATTGCCTACTATATAGTTCGTGATATTGTTGTCAAGGCATTCATAGAGAGCTCCGAGTCAGGAAGGAGTGGATCATGTTCCATGACATCCTCGTAGCCATCGATGGGTCGCCGGACGCCGACGAGGCGTTGAGACAGGCGATCGACCTCGCCGACAGCGAGCACGCACGGTTGACGATCTTCAGCGCGGTGGTCACGCCGCCCGCCGTGACGTATGTGGGCGTCAGCGGCAACGTCCTCGCCGATCTCGTTCGCGACGCCGAAGCCGAGGCAGAGGCGAGCGTGCGGGCGGCCGTCGAGATGGTCCCCGACGACGTGTCGGTGAGCACCGTCCTCAGCCACGAGCCGGTACGGACGGCGCTGCTGGGCCAGATCGCGGCGGGACCCCACGATCTGCTCGTGATGGGCTCTCGCGGACGCGGCGCCCTGCGCTCCGCGCTGCTGGGGAGCGTGAGCCACTACGCGCTGCATCACAGTCCCATCCCGGTCCTGATCGTGCATGCCGACCCGGCTCCGCGCCTGGAGTCCTCGGCGACCGTCACGAGCGACAACACGGATAGGCGGCACGCCGATGCGAGCGCATGAACTGACACCACGACGGGCCGCGACGATGAGCGCGGAGGTCCTCGACGAGCGCCGGCCGGCGGCTGTCGACGAGTCGGTCGAGCCGCGCGGCGCGTCGAGCGACTGGCAGACCCTCCCCGACCTCGACGAGATGCTGGCCCGTGCGCAGGACTCAGCCCGCGGCATGCGCGACGCCGAGGAGGCGCTCGAGCTGCTGCGCCGGCGCTTCGAGCAGACGCAGGATGCGGAGGCGCGTGGGCAGCTCGCCGCGGAAGCGCTCGACCACGTCGAACGACAGCTGAACCTCGCGCGCGATCGGCGCCGCCAACTCGACAGCCTCGAAGCGAAGCTCTGGGCGCGGCGCAACCGCATCGAGCGACTGCTCATACACGCGCGCGGGACGAGCTGGTGGCGCGCGCGCCGCACGCTCGCTCGAGCGGAGGGGCAGGGCGAAGGGACTTGACGCCCGAGCGCATCTCCTCGACACGGCGGTAAGCGCTCGGCGGCTGAGGCGTCTCACGCGGCACCGAGATGGCCGCGCCGCAACCTCGCCCGCCCGTCACGCGGAGCCTCCAGCTGGTTAGCTCTCGTGTGTGCTTGGTCTTCCCGCCGGCGTGACTGCGTGTCTGTTCGACCTCGACGGCGTGCTGACACAAACAGCCAAGGTTCACGCCGCCGCCTGGAAGCAGATGTTCGACGACTACCTACGACGGCGAGCGGATGGCGCGGGCGAGGCGTTCCTTCCGTTCGATCCGCTGCGCGACTACGACGAATACGTCGACGGCAGGCCTCGCGAGGACGGCGTGCGATCGTTTCTGGCTTCGCGTGGCATCCGCCTGCCCGAGGGTCGCGCCGATGACCAGCCGGGCGTGGATACGATCCACGGACTTGGGAATCGCAAGAATGAGATCTTGCTCGAGCTGATCCACGCCAAGGGCGTGCAGCCCTACCAGGGCTCGGTCCGCTACGTCGAGGCGGCCCGAGCGGCGGGGCTCCGCCGCGCCGTGGTCTCCTCGAGCACCAACTGCCGCGACGTGCTCGCCGCGGCCGGTATCCAAGAGCTGTTCGAGAAGGTGATCGACGGCGTCGTCGCCGAGCGAGAGCACCTCCAGGGCAAGCCTGCGCCGGACACGTTTCTCGCGGGCGCGCGGGCCCTCGGCGTCGAGCCGGCCCGCGCCGCGGTGTACGAGGACGCGCTGGCGGGCGTCCAGGCGGGACGAGCCGGCGGCTTCGGGTTCGTCGTCGGCGTCGACCGGGTAGGCCAGGCCGACGCGCTGCGTGCACACGGCGCCAGCGTCGTGGTTGACGATCTCGCCGATCTACTCGAGGCGCCGTGATCCAGCATCCGGAGTTCCAGGTCGAGCCGTGGGCCGTGCGGGAGACGGCGCTCGACCTCGACAAACTCGCCCAGACCGAGTCGGTGTTCGCGCTGGCCAACGGACATATCGGGCTTCGGGGGAACCTCGACGAGGGCGAGCCGTACGGCCTGCCCGGCACCTACCTGGCCGGCTTCTATGAGGTCCGGCCGCTCCCATATGCGGAGCCGGGCTACGGCAACCCAGAGGACGGGCAGACGCTGATCAACGTGACCAACGGCAAGATCATGCGTCTGCTCGTCGAGGACGAGCCGCTCGACATCCGCTACGGGGAACTGCGAAGTCACGAACGGGTGCTCGATCTTCGCGCCGGAGTTCTGCGCCGCACGCTCGACTGGGTCTCCCCCGCGGGGCGCTCGGTGCGGATCTCGTCGACGCGCCTCGTCTCGTTCGGGCAGCGTGCAGTCGCCGCGATCAACTACGAGGTCGAGGCGCTGGACGGCATGACGGCCGTGGTCCTGCAGTCGGAGCTCGTCGCCAACGAGGAGCTGCCCGAGACCGAGGGCGACCCACGCGCCGCCGAGGCGCTCGCCTCGCCGCTGCGCTCCGAGGCCTTTCGCGAGCGCGACACGCGGGCGCTGCTCGCGCACTCGACACGCGCGAGCGGGCTGACGATGGCCGCCGCGATGGATCACCTCGTCGAAGGACCAGAGCGCACGGAGGCGACAGCAGAGAGCTTCGAGGACGTTGGCCGCCTGCTCGTGAGCGCCGACCTGGTCCCGGGAGAGCCCCTTCGGGTTGTGAAGTTCCTCGCCTACGGGTGGTCCGCCCAGCGCTCGCTTCCGGCCATCAGCGACCAGGTCGGAGCGGCCCTCGCGGAGGCCCGGCACCACGGCTGGGAGGGACTGGTCGCCGAACAGCGCGCGTATCTCGACGAATTCTGGGATCGCGCCGACGTCGAGATCGAGGGTGACGCCGAGCTGCAGCTGGCAGTGCGCTTCGGCCTGTTCCACGTCCTCCAGGCTGGCGCCAGGGCTGAGAACCGGGCGATCGCCGCCAAGGGCCTGACCGGACCGGGCTACGACGGACATGCGTTCTGGGACACGGAGACGTTCGTCCTGCCCGTGCTGACGTACACGGCCCCGCACGCCGCGCGCGACGCGCTGAGATGGCGCCATCAGACGCTGCAGCTCGCGCAGGAGCGCGCGAGCTCCCTCGGGCTGAAGGGCGCCGCCTTCGCGTGGCGGACGATCCGCGGACAGGAGTGCTCGGGCTACTGGCCCGCGGGAACCGCGGCGTTCCATGTCAACGCCGACATCGCCGACGCCGTCGTCCGCTACCAGGCGGCGGCCGACGATGACGGGGAGTTCGCGAGCGGCGTCGGCCTCGAGCTCCTCGTGGAGACGGCGCGGCTGTGGCGCTCGTTGGGCCACCACGACAGCCAGGGGCGCTTCCGGATCGACGGGGTGACCGGGCCGGACGAGTACAGCGCCATCGCCGACAACAACCTCTACACGAACCTGATGGCCCAACGGAACCTGCGAGAGGCGTTCGCGGCGGCCCAGCTCTATCCCAAACGCGCCACCGAGCTCGACGTCGACGACGAGGAGGCCGCCGGGTGGCGAGACGCCGCCGAGATGATCGTCATCCCGTACGACGACGAGCTCCAGGTCCACGCTCAGGCCGAGGCGTTCACGAAGCATCAGTTCTGGGACTTCAAGGCCACCGCTCCCGAGCAGTATCCGCTGCTGTTGCACTTTCCCTACTTCGATCTCTATCGCAAGCAGGTCGTCAAGCAGGCCGACCTCGTGCTCGCTATGCACCTCCGCGGCGACGCCTTCAGCGCCGCGGAGAAGGCGCGCAACTTCGACTACTACGAGCGGCTGACGGTTCGCGACTCGTCGCTTTCGGCGTGCACGCAGGCAGTCATCGCAGCGGAGGTCGGCCACCTCGACCTGGCCTACGACTACCTTTCGGAGGCCGCGCTGATCGACCTCGACGACCTGCAGCACAACAGCCGCGACGGTCTTCACATCGCATCGCTCGCCGTCACATGGATCGGCGCCGTGTCCGGTTTCGGTGGGATGCGCGACCACGGCGGGGTCCTCAGCTTCGACCCCCGGCTGCCCCAGGCGCTGACGCGGCTCACCTTCCGCCTCGGCTTCCGCGGGCGCAGGCTGCTGGTCGAGATCGGGCACGATCGGGCGGACTACTCGCTGCTCGAGGGGTCCCCGCTGGAGATCATCCATCACGGCAAAAAGGCGACCGTGCGGGCGCAACGACCGCTCTCGCGTTCGATCCCCAGGCTGCGCGCGCGGGAGACACCCAGCCAGCCACCCGGGCGCGCGCCGCAACGGCGAGTACCGCTCGGACCAACGCGGGTCACGTGATCGGCGTGACCCAAGAGCTCCAGTCAGACGTCATCATTGCCGGCGGCGGGCCGGCGGGAAGCGTGTTGGCGTGGGATCTCGCCCGCAGAGGAGTCCATGTTGTTCTGCTCGAGCGCTCGCGCTTCCCGCGAGAGAAGGTCTGCGGCGACTTCGTGGACCCGCGAGGGCTGCTCATCCTGCAGGCGATGGGCTGTCTGGACCGTCTCGAGCGATCGGAGTCGCTCCCGATCACGCGCACCGCCACGTTCGTCGACTGGGAGCGCCACTACAGCGGACCGATCCCGTTCTACGGCCTCATCGATCGACTTCCGGCGCACGGCTACACGATCCCGCGGGAGGAACTGGACGCTGTCATGCTCGACGCGGCCCGCGCCGCCGGTGCGATCGTCCACGAGGAGACCGCCGTGACGGAGGTGCGAGCCGGATCCGCCGGCGTGGAGGTCGTGGCCGAGCGGGCGTCGAGGACGGTTCGCTACGGGGCAAGTCTGATCGCCGGGGCCGATGGGGTCAACTCGGTGGTGGCTCGCAGCCAGGGCCTGCTGATGAACGACGCGAGTCGCACCGCCGTGGCGCGGCGCGCCTACGCGGTCGTGGAACAGGGCGTCGACGGCGTTGGGGAAGCCGAGATCTTCTACGACGAGAGCACCTTCCCCGGCTACGGGTGGATGTTCCCCGGGTGCGATGGACGCGTGAACCTGGGAGTCGGTCTCCTCTCGGAGGCACGCAGCCGCTTCGACGTGAGCCTGCCCGCGGTCTTCACGACGTTCGTCGAGGGACTGCGGCGCCACCATCCGCGCTGCTCCGGGATCGAGCTCGTGTCCAGCCCGATTGGCGGGATCGTGAAGATGTATGGAGGGGCGGGCAGGAATCACTTCGATGGCGGGGTGCTGGTCGGCGACGCCGGCAGCTTCGTCGACCCGATGACCGGTGAGGGCATCACCCCGGGGATGGAGTCGGCGCTGCTTGCCGCCGCCACCTTCCTCTCCGCACTCGAGACCGGCGAGTTTCACGCCGGCAAGCTGGCGGAGTACGAGGCCGGCTTCCGCAGCTACTTCGATCCCTCGATGGTCTTTCTCGACTTCTGCGCGGGAATGCTGCGCAACCGACACCTCGCCCGCCCGTGGCTCCGCGCGCTCGCGCGCGGCTGTCAGGTGGCGCAGACCGACGAGGGCTTCGCGCGCACGTCCGGGAGCTACTTCGGCGGGCTCGAGATTCGTCCCTTCGACATCCTCGGACAGGTCTGGTTGCGCTCCATCGAGGATGTCCTGCTGGCGTGGCCGAGGCTCCTTTCGGGCGGCGATCGCCGTCGGCCCGGGACCTCGCCGGCCGATCTGATCGAGTGGCAGACCGCGATGTCACGGTCGCTGCTGAGGGACCCCGTCTGGCACGTGCGGTGGATGCTGGACATGCAGCGCCAGTGGACGAAGCTGCTCGAGACGGCGGCCGGCGCGACCCGCGACCCGCGCGCCGACGGGCTGCTGCAGAGCTAGACTCTCGGCCGCCGCGCGATTCGGGGCGGGGCGATCCGTGCAGCCGCGACCGGCCTGGGCTACATTTTCGTCCGTGTCCGATCCCAGTGCATACCGGACGTTCGCGACGGGCTGTGCGATGGGCGCCGCGACCGTGATCAGGGCCGGCGTGGGCTGTGCCGAGCTGTGGTCCGAGCGGGCGCCGTCGCTGATGAGGCTCGTGGCCGAATCGCGCGAAGGGACAGCCAGCGCCGGCAAGGCCCAGGGGGAGTTTCGCGACCAGCTGCTGGCGATCGCTCGCGATTCCTCGGAGGTCACGCTGCGCGAGCTGCGTCGCGGTCTGGAGGATCTCGACGCCTTCACGCGGCCGGACGGGAGCGAGAGCCAGGAGCCGACCCGACCGTACAGAGCCAAGCGGTGAGCACTGCGAGCGCCACGCGCGACGATCCGGTCGTCAAGCTCGGCGCGGAGCGCGAGATCATGTTGCTGCGCGAGCGCGTTGAGGAGTGGCTCGCCGACGTCGACGAGGAGCTGCGCGCGCCGCTCGCCTCTGCCTTCGCGGGGACGCCGAAGAGCTTTCGTCCGCTGACCGTGTTCGCCGCGCATCGAGCTGTGCATCTCGAGCCACTGCCGACAGCGGCCGTCGAGCACGCATTGGCGATCGAGCTGGCCCACAACATGTCGCTGATCGTCGATGACATCCTCGACGAATCCGAGCTGCGGAGGGGGATCGCGACGATCCAGAGCGGATTCGGTCGACTGCACGCCCTGATGGCCTCCGGGTACCTCGTCGCCGATGCGTTCGACATGCTCGCGGACGACCCGTTCGCCTCCCGTCACCTGTCGGAGCTTCTGCGCAGGCTCGCCGCAGCCGAGTGCCTGCAGTGGCGATTGCGCCGCCAGCCACTGGGAACCGAGGACTGGCTGCGGATCGCCGGAGAGGACACCGGGTCGATGTTCGAGATCTGTGCGGTGCTGGGGGGACGCTCCCAGCGATTGCGCCGCTACGGCCACCTGGTGGGCGTGCTCTACCACGGCTGCGACGACGTCGCCGACCAGCGGGGCGTGGAGGCTCTCGGCGGTGGTGGCGACGAGGACATTCGCGACGGCATCCTCACGCTCCCGGCCGCGATCGCGATCCGCGACCCGCGGATCCGCGAGCTGTTCGTCATCGATGACACCGATCAGCGCCGCTTGGCGGCGCTCGCGACCGCATGCAGGGCTGAGCTTGAGACGGCCGAGCAGATGCTCGACGAGATAGCCGAGCAGGCGCGCACCGAGGCGAGACGCGCGGCGGACGATGCTGCGCCGTTGCTCACGCTCGTTGACGAGGTACGTCGCCTATCCAGTCGCTGACGCGACCGCGGCGAGCGACAGACGATCAGCGGTGTGTCGGCTGCTCGGCGAGCAGGGTCCTGGCGCGTAAGACGTCCGCGACGTTCGAGTCCGGGCCGAACCAGCTCGACAGCGACGCGACCCGCGCCGCGGCTGTGGGCGCGTCGCCGATTCTGCGCTGGTGCAGGAGCAGGCCGGTGGCGGCGCGCAGCTCCAACAACCTCGCGTGCTGCCCGTTCGCCGCGTCCACGGCTCGCTGGTAGGTGGCGGTGGCTGCGTCCGCATCCGGCGCGTCTCCCGTCATCAGCACCCGCGCCATCAGCCATTGGAGCTCCGGTTCGTAGAACCGTTCCCCGGCCGCGTCGATGTGCTCCTGGCCGGCACGCAGGGCCTCGAGGGCCCGACGCCGCTCGCCGGCGGCGAGATGCAGTTCCGCGAGCAGGGCCTGGAAGTGTGGCAAGCCGACCCGGCCACCGGATGAGAGATACGCGTCGAGGTGCTTCTGGAGGAGTGCCCTCCCCGTCTCCGGTTCTCCGGATCGGCCCTGAATCCAGGCGGACCACAGGGAGCAGACGGTGCTCCAATATCCGATGTTTCGCTCAACGCTGTGCGTGCGCGCCTTCTCGAGCCACTGCGCGAACTCGGCCCACCTGCCCTGAACGATGAGCAGGCCGCAGCGCATCCCCCACGCCTGAGCAAGCGTCACCGGACCTCCGACCCTATCGGCCAGCGCGAGGCTCTCGTCGCTCTTCTCGAGCGCCTCTCGCGCAAATCCCTGATTCCAGAGCAGGCCGGCGAGATATGCGAGGGCGCCGACGCCGGGGTCGCTCTGCGCGTCGTAGATCTGATCCGACCCTCGATCGGTCGGGTCGTAGTGACGAATCGCGTCTTCGAACTCGGTGCGAGCTCGATCGAGATGCCCCGTCAGCATGCTGGCGAAGCCGAGATAGAAGTGCCCCTCCGCGAGCCACGGTGATCGCGCGCCGTGCTGCCCCATGGCGAGCATCTCGTCGGCCAACTCGAGCGCCTGCGGGAATTCGGCCCGGGCGAGGTGAAACAGATACTGCCCTCGTATCACGGGCACCAGGCGCTCGCGCCTGCCCGCTCGCAGACACGCGTCCCGCGCCCTCGCGTAGATGACATCCACGTTCGCGGCGGGCGTACGCCCCGCCTGAAGCGCGGCGCCGAGATGCGTCAGCATGTCGCCTCGTTCGAGGTCTCCGTCGGGCGCGGGGCGCGCCGCGTCAAGCGCCTCCACCCCGCGACGAAAGTGCTCCGCTGCCTCCAGAAAGGCCGCCCGCTTGAGCGCTTTCTGTCCGGCGAGCTGCCAGTACGCAAGCGCCTTGGCCGGGTGTCCCGCGGAGGACCAGTGGTGCGCGACGCGCTCGGGCTCCGATTCCCAGGCTGATGGGCTGCGAGCGACGAGCAGTTCGGCCACGCGGCCGTGCAGGACGCTGCGGCGCCGGCGCAGCAGCCGGTCGTAGGCCGCCTCCTGCAGCAGGGCATGTTTGAATTCCAGCCTGGACCGTGAGCCCTCCACGGGTCTCAGCACATCCTCCGCGGCGAGTTGGGCCACGGCGGACTGAAAATCTCGCTCATCGCGGGGGCTGAGCGCCTGCAGGAGCCCCCGCTCGAACTCACGTCCGAGCACGGCGGCGACGTCGATGACGCCGGCGAGTTCGGGGAGCCGATCCAGCCGCTCGGCCAGCAGGCCCTGCAGCGTCGGGGGTACGACCAGGACGGCCCGCTGCGCCGGCGTGTTCGCCTCGCCTCCTGCCGCAAGCACCTTGACCATCTCCTCGACGAACAGCGGAACTCCGTCGGCGGCGGCCTCGACCCGCACGAGCGCGTCCTCGCCGAGCGCCGTCGGACTCGCCGCGGCGACCATCGCCCGGACGTCCTGCGATGCCAGCGGTCCGAGGTCGACCTCCAGCACGGGCTGCCACTCGGTCCACGGCGGCTCGAAGTCGTCGCGGAATGTGAGTACACAGAGCGTCGGAATGCTCTCCACGCTCGCGACGATCCGCTCCAGCAGCTCGACCGTCGTCGGGTCGGCCCAATGCAGGTCCTCGGCCACGAACAGGAGCGGGTGCCGGGCGGCGCCACCCACCAGCAGAGCCTCGAGTATCTGCAGGGTGGCGTTGCGCGCGTCGCGGGGCATCAAGCTGCGGGTGGCCTCGGCGCCGCCTGGGACCGAGAGCAGGTCGGCGATCAGCGCCACGGAATCGGGCCTGTCGAGGCCGGTCTCGGCGACGAAGCGCTCGATCGCCTCCAGCTGAGACTGAGGGGTCTGCGTCCGGTCGAGGGCTGTTAGCCGCTCGAGGAGGCGGATCGCCGGGTACAGCGCGGTGCTCGAGTGGTGAGGCGAGCATTGGAGGATGTGCTGAGCGGCCGCCTGTCCAGTGACCTGCTCGCGCATCTCGCGCACGAGGCGGCTCTTGCCGATTCCGGCCTCGCCGATCACGTGAACGATGAGCCCCTGGCCGCTCGCCGCCCGCTGCCACGCCTCCATCAGTCGAGCCCGCTCGCCGGCGCGATCTACCAGCGGCGTCTCGTCGAGGGGGCCGGACGCACGTCGGTGCGGCGTCTCGCCGGTCAGGCCCACGAGCCGGTGAATCGCGATCGGCCGCGAGATGCCTTTGAGGGACCTCATACCGAGCGCCTGCGTCTCGAAGCGATCGGCGGTCAGATCGCGGGTGGCGTCCGTCAGCACCACCGAGCCCGGCGGCGCGAGCGTCTGCAGCCGGGAGGCGATGTGCGGCGTCTCCCCCGCGATGGCGAGCGGCTCGCGTGTCGCCCCGGCGCCCATCTCGCCCGCGATCACCACGCCCGAATGCAATCCGACCCGAACCTGCACCGACACATCGAACAACTCGATCAACCGGTCGTTGAGGGCGACGACCTCCTCGAGGATTCCGAGGGAGGCGTGCACCGCCCTCTGCGCGTCGTCCTCGTGCGCCCTGGGGTAACCGAAATACGCAAGCACACCGTCGCCGATCCATTGCGCCGCATAGCCGTTGAAGCGCTCGATCGCACGCGCGCATGCAGCCTGGTAGCCGGTCAAGACCTCGCGGAAGTCCTCGGGGTCCAGCGACTCCGCGAGCGCCGTCGAATCGACGACGTCGCAAAACATCACCGTCATATGCCGTCGCTGAGCGTCGTTCGCGCCGTCGCCGCCCGGCCGCGGCGCAAACGCCTCCGCCAGGGGGGCACCGCATCCCCCGCAGAAGCGCATACCCGCCGGGCTCTCAAGACCGCAGCGACCGCAGATCACTTCGCGTTCCCCCTAAAGATGAGCTGACGCCTTCGACTATGCAGCATAGTGGCGGCCACGCGGGCTACGGAAGCGCCACGGCGAGTCGCGAATGCGGCCGTACAGGTGCAAACGTCGCCGGGCTAGGCTAGCCTTGGAGTGTGAGCACTCTCGACACCTATCGAAAGCTCGCCGCGGGACCGGTGCTCGGCGCGTCCACCACGTTCAGGATGGGCACCGGCTATCTAGGGATCTGGACCGACCGCACGCCGAGACTCCTGACGCTCGGACTCAAAGCGTGGGAGCCCGGGCCCGATGCCGAGGAGGCCGCACGCAAATTCTGGGACGAGCTGATCGAGGCGACTCGCTGCTCGACAGAGGCGGCCCTTGACGAGCTGAAACGGGGAATCGACGACCTCGAGGCCTACATGGAGGCGGAGCAAGGTTCGAGCGCGCCGGTCGACCCACCCGCGGGCACGCCTGCGTAGGCGCCTGCGGGCGAGCTGCGCCTCAGCTGTCCGGCCGTCGATGACGCGCGGGCAGACCCGGCGTCAGCAGGTAGCGCAGCAACGAGCCGCCGCCGCCCCGGGGTTTTCGGTGGATGAGTTCGCCGGGCAGCGCCCACGCCTTGGCGGCGAACGCCGCCGGAAGCAATGCGTAGCGGTACGCCAGGTAGACCTCTTCGGGCAGGGTGCTCGGTAACAGGACCTCGACCTCGCCGCCGCGGCCCCGGGCCTTCACTATTTCGCGCGCTGCCTGCAGGCCGGTGGCCGCCGCCGCCTCGAGCGTGGTGATGCCGAAGTCGTGTTGGCAGAAGTCGCCGGCGAAGTAAAGATTGGCGAGCTTCGGGCAATGCGCTTCCGGTCGCCAGACGTCCGTTCCGATCGCGTTGAGCGTCAGCTGGGCATCCGAGTTCGAGTGATAGCGCGTCAGCTGCCAGTCGACATCCTTGGACGCCGGGTCTTCCCATCTCTCGCCCTTGTCGAAGTCGAGATATTCGTGGAGTTCACACATGATCGCGTAGCCGTCCTCCGTCGGCGGGCCAGCCAGCGCGTATGGTTCCGAGCAGGACACCGCAAGGATCGTGCGGTTCTCGAACTCGGGCGTGCTCCACACCTGCGAGATGTCGGTGAAGGCGAGTGAGAGCTTGGAGTTGAACAGCGCCACCGGGCCCATCGGTTTCGTCGGGACCTGTGGCAGCTTGCGCTTGAAGCACAGGTGCAGCATCGGAACCCGCTGGGAGCTGAGTCGGACCAGCTCGGCGAGCCTCCCGTCGGCATCGACGATCCGCTCGCCGAAGTTCCCGCAGCGCACCAACTTCGACAACGTGTTCCCCGGCACGGCAAGCAGCAGATCGTCCACGGCCTCGGTCCGGTATTCGTTCGTGCCGACCCATGCATAGTGTCGTGGATCGAACGTCGTGCCCTCGAGCTTGATCGCTACCACCCTGTTGTCCTTGCGGATCACCTCCTCGACCCTCGTCTCTCGAACGATCCGGACGTTCAAGTCCTCGAGGGCCTTCGTCAGCGGCTTGATCACCATGTCTTCGGCCGGCCCGCGCGCGAGCCAGGCGCCCTTGTCGGCTTCGGGCAGGCAGTAGGTGAGATATGTGTGGCAGTCTGCCGCGGATATGAGGTAGGCCGGGATCGCCCAGACCCTCGTCACGAACGCTTCGTAGGCTTCGACGGCGGGTTCGGTCATGTAGGTGCGCGTGTTGAGGAACCCGGTGAGGCTCATGTTCTCGAGGAACATCGTGGGGTTCAGCTGCTCGGCCAGCAGGTCGAGGCTGGCGTAGCCGGCCACCAGAGCGTCGGCGGGGGGCGCAACACCAGAGAAGAGATTGTTGATCACCTGTCTGGCCGAGTAGACGTCGGTGACGGTGGCGAGCGGCGGATCGTCGTCAGGACGACGCATCTGGTGAAAGGAATGAAATTCCTTGAAGTTCGTCTCACGATCGACTTTGACGTCTTCCATCAGCTGCCAGAAGTTGCGGTACCAGGCCTGGTACATGTGGGGATAGATGTCGATGACGGTGCCGTTCCTCAGCGTCCGTGACGCGAGGTTGCCCCCGAGCATCTCCTTCTCCTCGTAGAGGGTCACCTGATAGTCGCGTTCGGCGAGCCGCAGGGCCGCCGTCAGACCGGCGAGCCCGCCCCCCGCGATGGTCACGTGGGGCGCGCTCATCGCGCTCCGCTCCGGAAGGGCGGACACATCCGCAACCAGGCGGGCCACCCGCGGGCCTCGCCAAGCGTCCTGCCGACTGGATTCTCAGAAACGCAGCGACTCGGTCGCACGTTGTTCGACCCCCCAGCGCTGAAGTCCAAGTGGCCGATCATGATTGCAGAGAAGGCCCTGCGGTAGCCAACGCGGCGGGGCGCCCAGCCGCCGCCGACGCCGCTCGCACGGGCCTATTACTCTTGTTCCCCGCCGGCTGCCGGCGGCGCGGCCGGTGCTTTTTCTTCCAGGTACGGCGGGAGTGTCTGCTTGCCGTCTGTAGCGAAGTCGAGCTCTGGGAATGTCGCTTCGACCGCTACGAAGTAACCGAGGCTGTTCTGACTTCGAGCCGCCATCTTGCATGCGGACTCACCGCTGTCGGCGAAGAAGCAGCCGACCTGGGTCATCTGGTAGTTCGCCGGCGTTTTCCCGGGAAGGCCCGTCGGGCGCCCCGGAGATGGGTGAGGTTCGATCTGGAAGACCAAGAATGGTTCTGCGCTCGGCATGTTTCCCCCTATCGCCGTTGTCGGCCCAGCTCGGATCTCGCGGAGGAGACCGAGCGCCTCGATCGGCAGGGTAGCGCACCGGACTCGCGCGGGTGAGCAACTTGGATCAGCGTGCGAACGCCGCTCATATCGTGCACGGCGATGACTTTTCCACCGGCCCGCTCCTGCACGTGGATGGCGCGGGGAGCCGACACGAAATAGCGCAGGATCGGACCGCGGGGCGCTGGGTGACCGACGTGGATCTCGATCTCGTCTGCGTGCTGGTCGTAGCTGATCGCGTACAGCGTCCACGCGACCGCGTCCTCGCCGTCCTGCGGTCGCTCCGAGACCAGGGTGACGCACGCTTTCAGGCCCTCGTGGTCAACGGCCATCGCCTCAAAGTACCCGCGCCAGTCCTGCGCATCCAACTGAAACGCCTGCGCGTCGGACATCGCTTGTGCGGGGACCATTGACGGACTATCGCGCGCGCCGGCGTCGTGTTCCATCCAATGTTGGACATGTGCGATCGGCCGCTCAGCGGCGAAAGGCGTCAAGCAGCGCGGTCGCGGAGCGCGTCCGCGTCGCGCACGACGATGTTCCTGCGCTCGGTCTGCACCCAGCCGAGCTCGCGCATCACGCGCAGCGCCTCCGCCACGCCGGCTCGCGAGGCTCCCGTCCAGGCGGCAAGGTCCTCCTGCGAGAGCGGCGTCGTGAGCCGTATCCCATCCTCGGACGGCTCGCCGTAGCGGTCAGCCAGATCGAGGATGCGCGCCGCGAGACGGCCCATCGTGTCGGCGACCGCGAACTGCGAGCGCCTGATGCTGCTCTCACGGAGCCTGTGGGCGACTATCTCGAGCAGGACCACCGCCACGCGCGGCGTCGTTTCCAGGTGCCCACGCAGCGCCTTCGCCGGTGTCACCAGCGCCTTCACCGGCTCCAGCGCCGTCACCGTCGCGACGCGGGGTCCACCGTCGATGAATGCCAGCTCGCCCAGCAGGTCGCCCGGATCACGGATGTCGAGCATGAGTTCCCGTCCGTCATGCTCGACGCGCGCGACCTTCACGCGGCCGGCCATCAGGATCATCGTCCGGTCGTCCACCTCGCCCTGAAACATCAGCACGGCGCCCGGTGGGTAGCTGCGCACCACGCCGAGCCCGTAGAGCGACTCGCACTCGCCGTCGTTGAGACTCGCGAGGAAGGTACCCCGGACGGGGGGCGTCATCGTGACCATCGAGATTCCCGTCTGATCTCACCCCCCCAACGACCTCGGCCTGGCCAGATGCAGCGTAACGCCGCCGGCGGCGTGAGCCGCCGACCGGTCCCGGCCGGGCGGTTTCGCAGCCGGCGAGGATGCGGGATCGATCGCATCTTGTGAACGCTAACGAGTCGAGGCGCCCGACCGCTCGATGCCGGACCTGACCGCCGAGCCGGAGTTGCCATCGAGAAACCGCTCCACCGCGTCGGGCGCGAGCGGTCGAGCGAAGAGGAAGCCCTGGGCGAGGTCGCACCCCTCGTGCTGCAGCTGACGGACCTGGCTCGTCTGCTCGACGCCCTCTGCGAGCGTCTGCAGGCCGAGCGCTTTGCCTAGTTGGATGAGCGTGTGCGTCAGCGCGTGCGCCTCGCCCGAAAGCGTCAGCCCGGTGATGAAGGTGCGATCGATCTTGAGCGAATCGACCGGGAACTGACGCAGATAGGCGAGCGAGCTGTAGCCGGTGCCGAAGTCGTCGACGGCGATCCGCACACCCAGCTCCTTCAATTCGCCGAGCAGGTGGGCCGTGGCGTCCGGCTTGCGCATGAGGACCGTCTCGGTGATCTCGAGGGTCAGCCTCGCCGCGTCCAGTCCGCTGTCCTCCAGCGCTGCTCGCACCTCCTCCACGAACTCCAACCGTTCGAGCTGTCGAGCGGAGACGTTGACCGAGATATCCAAGCGATATCCGTTCTCATGCCACGTGGCGGCCTGCGCGCAGGCCTGCTGGAGCACCCATAGACCGATCGGAACGATCAGCCCGCTGTCCTCGGCGATCGGGATGAACGAATCGGGTGCGATCACGCCGCGCTCCGGATGGCGCCATCGGAGCAGGGCCTCGACCCCCACGACCTTCTCGTTGGCGAGCTCCAGCATCGGTTGATAGACGAGAAACAGCTGCTCCTCGTCGAGTGCATCAGCGAGGTCCATCTCTAGGTGTATGCGATCCTGTGCGACGGTCTGCATCGCCGACTCGAAGAGGACGTAGCCGTCCTTGCCGACCGCCTTCGCCTTGTACAGGGCCAGGTCTGCGTCTTGCAGCAGGCTCTCGGCCGAGGCCGGCCGTCCGGTGGCGATGCCGATGCTGGCAGTCACCGAGATTGGGGGGGGCGCGGGCGAGGGAAGCTCGATCGGCTGGCGAAGCACTTCGAGGATCCGCTCGGCGACGAGCTCCGGACCGGCGTCGAGGCCCACCGTGTCGACGAGCATCACGAACTCGTCGCCGCCGAGACGACCGACGGTGTCGCTCTCGCGCAGGACGGCCCGGAGTCGTGCACCGACCGTCCTCAGCACCTCGTCCCCGGCCTGATGGCCGAACCTGTCATTGACCTGCTTGAAGCCGTCGATGTCCATGAACAGCGCCGTGACCGGCGCGTCAAGGCGTCGGGCTCGGGCGAGGATCTGCTCCGCCCGGTCGAGAACCAGGCTTCTGTTCGGCAGGTCGGTCAGCGGATCGTGGAGCGCGCGGTATTCGAGCTCGTCGGTCTTCTGGCCCACCAGGCCCCAAGCCTGCTGGCGCGAGCGCGAGAGCCTGCGGTACAGCAGGAACGCGAGGATCGTCCCGAGCAGGCCGAAGGCGAGGCCGAAGAGACCCTGCCAGGTGGCCGAGATCGAGTGACTCGCCGTCCCCGTCATCCGCACCAGCCAGCCTTCGGGCAAGGAGGTGAGCTCGGTGTCTCCTTGTGGCCGGCCCTTCGCGTTGGCGCCGGCGCGGCCGATCAAGTGCAGCGGACCGCCGATGTCTCGGTGGTAGAGCGCCATCGTCAGCGACCGGTTGCCGACGACCGAGCTGACCAGCGCGGCGCCGTCGAACGTCGTACCGATGATGCCGGTCGCTGCGGCCCGCCTGGCGGCGACCGTCGTTATCGGCGCTCCGCGCCGGTAGACGGCCGCGCCAATCGCAACCAGTGTGCGCCCGCCGTTGCCCCGGAACGGGGTGACGATGAACGATCCCGTATCGATCGCCGTCCGGATCAAGCCGGCATATGGAGATGGGGCGGCTCCCGCGGCTGACGGTGCGCAGTAGTCGGGAAGTCCCGGATAGACGGTCGCCCCGGCATTGCCGATGATTGCTCGCGTCACGCAGTACAAGGGCCGTCTTCCGGGCGGGATGACGTTGAGCTTGGAACTGACCCGTGAGCTGAACGCCGGATCAGCTTCGGCTTGGCGCCGGAACGCGCTCAGGCCAGAGGCCGGCACCACCTCTATCAACGTCGCAACGATGTCAGGCGGAGAGGGTGAGCCGCGTTGCAGCTCCTGATACCACTGCAGGAAGCCGCTCTCGCCGTCCTGCGTGCCCATCGCGGCCCTCGCACGCATCGTGCGCGTCAGGCCGATGTTCGTATTGAGCTTCGCACTCAGGGCGCTGCTCACGTCCGCGGCGGTCGAATCGAACGCCCTGCTGTTCGAGTCGAGCACGTTGGAGCGCCATTCGGCGGCCAGGAACGTGGACGCGGCGACGCCGAGCGCGATGATGAGCCCGCCGGTCAGGGCCGCTCTCACGCGACTGGACAAGCGCCTCATTGGCGCCTTGCGCGGTGAGCGGGGCGAGCCGGTTGAGGAGAGAGAGAAAGTCTCTCGGGTACGGCTCGTCGTGTGTGGGACGCCATGGTTCACGGCGTCTCCTAACTGCGATGTCTTCCACCGCGATGGATGGGGATGGCTCCCCGGTCTGGTCGACCGCAAGTCGAATCGGCGCTTCGACGCCCGAGACCTAGTCAACCGTGACCAACTCAACACATGTTTCCGTGTCAAGCGCCACGAAGGCGGTGGACGCGCGCCCGGCCCGATCAGCCGCAGCGGGCGCTGAGCAGTCTTCGCGCGAGCCGGTCCCGCCGCGAGCCTCGGCGGATCTGGACTTCAACCCCCATAGATCGTCACAGGTGTCCCAGGGCCGATGCGGGCGGCCAGCCAGTCGATGCTCGCCGTGTTGAGCCGAATGCAGCCGTGCGAGGCAGCGCTACCCAGCGTTCCTCCGAGGTTGTTGCGTCCATGGATCGCGATCTGGCCGGGACCACCTTCGAATTCCTGAAGCGCATCCGAGCGGGCGCTGAGAGCCAGCGCGAACGGCCCGCCGGCCTCGCCCCTCGACATCTGCAGCGCCTCCTCGACGAAGAACTGACCGGTGGGCGTCGGCGTCGAGGGCTTGCCGACCACTGCTTGGAAGGTTCTCTGCACTCGGCCGTCGCGGTATGCGACCAGGCGACGTGCGGCCAGGTTGACCACGAGGTGCCAGCGTGTCACGAGTTCGCGGGTCCCCTGCCGAGCGATCCAGCCCATCGAGGAGTTGGGGCGACCTGGGAGCATCACCTGTAGCCAGCGCACCCCGTCCGCACCGGTCAGGCTTCCGGTCACCGGCAACGTCGTCTGCTCGCCGGTGATCGGCCGGCGTGCGGGAACGAGCGCCACCTGAGGAGACCCGGCTTCGGGCTCGCTGTGCGCACGGTGCGCGCTGAGCAGGACGGCGACCTGCTGAGTCGCCGGCACATGGGTTGCGACGGCGGCGGTCGCCGTGCTCGCGGTGATGCCGGCCAGGGCAGCCGCCGTGAGTCCGACGGCCAGCCGCCAGGCGAGCCGGCGGGGGCTACGGACCGCAGCGGGGGAGCAACCCCGGAGGCCGAGCGGTGAGGTGATCGTCGCGTTCATCGCGCGAGGGCTGGGCGAACTCTGCGTCGCCCAGCCTCCCGAGCCTCTCTCAGCCCGTGAACGAGCCCCGCCGGTGCGGCAGTGCCGGCCGCGCGGGCGAACGCGGTCTCGACGCTCGGCGTGTGGAACCGTGATGGCGCGAGGAATGGTGATGCCTGCGCTTGCCCGTCGTCGTTGACCCGTTGGTTGGCGGCGGGATCGGGCCAGCTTTCCCGGATCCGGGCGTACCGGCGCCGGTGGTCGCTTCTGCTTGTTTGACCGCTTCTGCGAGCTTGGCGGCTTCTGCCGGCGTGGTTGTTTCCAGGCCACCACCGGTACCGCTCGCGCTCGACGCGCAATTGGACGTGGTGATGGTGTTCGTGTCCAGGGTCACCGCGGCCGTTTGTGCGAGCAGCCTGCCATGGATCGTCGCAGCCGTGTTCGCCGCGATGCTGGCCGAAGCCATGATCGTGCCGACAAAGCGTGTACCCGTCCCCAGGGTTGCCGAGGAGCCGACCTGCCAGAAGACGTTGCACGCCTGGGCGCCGTTTACGAGCAGGACAGTTGTGTTCGAGCCGGTGATCAGCGTCGAGCCGATCTGGAAGACGAACACGGCGTTGGGATCGCCCTGGGCGTCGAGCGTGACGCTGCCGGATGAAAGAAGCAATGAGCTGCTGGCGGTGCGAACTCCCGACGTGAAGGTCTGACCGGCGAGGTCTGTCCCGGCCGAGCCGTTGGTCGGGCGACCCGCCGCGTCGTTATAGGCCGTGGTCAGGGCGTTCTTGGCCCCGATCGCCACTGCGTCATCGACGTGCGTCTGGCCGAGCACCTGCGGAGCACCGGTCACCGACGAGCCGGGGCTCAGGCCCAGGTCGCCGAACATCGTCGTGGGCCCGGTGTTGGTGACCGTCGAGCCAGCGAGCACCGAGAAGCTGGCGGCTGTTCCGAGGCCGACGGTGGCGGTCGCGCCGAGGGCGCTGCTCGCGAAGACCAGCGTGGATAGGAGCCCGAGCAGCAGGAGTCCTGCTCGTGCGGTCTTTCGTCCGGCCCAAGAAAAGGGGCGCGGGCTTGCTGCTGGGGAGTCGCTGAGACGCGACTCGTGAGACTGCGGGACGCCGCTATTCATGGGCGTCTCCTGACTGCGGGGTTCGAGCACCGCGATATGGAAGGGGATGGCTCCCCGGTCTCTTCGACCGGTTATGTAAACGACAGTCCGCTGCCCGAGCGTTAGGCGGGCTGCACGCGCTGGACGTATGTTGCGATCGGCGGCGGGCGTCCAGTCAGATCCAGAGCCTGGTCGTGAAACCCCGCGGCGAGGCCAGGAACTGCATGTCGTGGACGAGCTGGCGCACGATCCACAGTCCGGTGCCGTTCCCGTCCTCGTCCTGTGGCGGGAGATAGCCCGCCAGCGGGTCGTCGAAGCCGGGCCCGTTGTCGGACAGCTCCCAGACGATGAGCCCCGCGACACGGCCCAGTCGTTGCGAGCGGGCGCCGTGGCCATGAGTCCTCGCGTTGTCGAAGACCTCGCCGGCCGCGAGCAACAGGTCCTCGGCCTGGGTGTTCGGCACCTGCAGGCTCGCCACCTCCTGGCGTAGCCGCGATCTGAACGTCTCCATGTCGGTCTCCACGGGCAGCTCCCGAAGGTCGGTCAAGACCTCCGGACGTCTCGTCAACGCCACCACGACGTGCGCGGCATCCCGGTAGCGTGGGTTGTCCTCCCAGCCGTCGGCGAGGACTCGGGGATGGGTCAGCCACGCGCCTTCGACCGCGGCGGCCGGCTGCTCGCGCACGTCGTAGCCGCACAGAAGCGACATCCCCCTGCCGGCGAACGCGCGTGTGACCACGGCCTCGTACAGCGTCCACCCGTCGCACTGCTCCTGGCTCGTCGACACCGGGAGCTCGCCGAACAGCCGGACGGCGGGGACCCCTTCGTCGATCGCCCTGCGCAGCACGGCATCGTAGTCGGCGAGCGCGGCCAGCGGCCGCGTGTAGAGCGAGTCGCGGTCCAGGTAGCGGATCCGCTTTGCGGCGTCGCCGAGCGCCTCTCGCAGCATCGCCCACTTCGCCTGGCTCAGGACGGCCATGCCCGCCTCTCCATCCG
Source organism: Solirubrobacteraceae bacterium (assembly GCA_035567055.1). Lineage (GTDB taxonomy): Bacteria > Actinomycetota > Thermoleophilia > Solirubrobacterales > Solirubrobacteraceae > Palsa-744. The sequence continues at coordinate 4,403 of DATMQX010000119.1, read as the reverse complement.
CCGTCCCCGGCCCCAGGAACGACGCGATTCGATCGACGAAATCGTCGTCGTCGTCGTAGACGAACAGTCCGTGGTTTTCGAGACGGTCAGTCATGGCGTTCTGCGGCCGGGGACCCGGCCGCGCATGATCCATGCCCCGGCAGACGCATTTCAATCCACCAATCCGAGGCGAATGGCCTGTGCGACCGCCGCCGCTCGGTTCTTCACGCCGAGTCGGACGTACACGTTCTCGAAATGGGTCTTCACGGTGCTCGGACTCACAACGAGCCGCTCGGCGATCTCACTCCGCGAGAAGCCCTGCGCCGCAAGCTCGAGAATCTCCACCTGTCGCCCGGTGATCAGCCGCCCGTCGAGGAGCCCGCGACGGCGTGCCAGGAAATGCCCGAGCACGTAGCCGATCGCGACCAGTGACCGCTTCAGCTGCGCGGTGAGCCGAAGCTCCTCTCGCGAAACGAGCTCGATCACCGCGATCACCTCCTCCGCCCAGATGGACGGGAACGCGATCGCCGAGCGGAAGCCTGCCGCGACAGCCGCATCCCAACGCGCGGGTCCCGGTCCGTCGGCAACGCTGCGGCCGCTGGGCCCGAGCTGCTGCCATGCCATTCCAGGCAACTCAAGGCCACGTCGAAGGCGCGACGTCAGCGTCATCACCTTGTACTCGCCGAGCCCTCCCGTCTGCGCGTGCCAAAACGCCCGCGGCCGGAGCCGATCGTCGCACGGCACCCACAAGACAGCGGCCTCGCAATCCAGGGCCTCGGCGAGGCCCTGGAGCAGTCGGGCGAAGCCGCTGTCCGTCCCCTGCCATGCTGCGAGCGCCTCGGCAACCGCGACGTGAGCCGCGACCTCGCGCTCCGCCTGTCCACGGACGGCCAGATCTTGCGCGGACCTGGGCTGTGCGGTCGGGAAACCAGCCTCCACGTAGCCGGCCCTACTCTCGCCCGGTTCCTTCGCGCCCATCATCGCCTCTGATCTATCGCCTTCGAAAGCCGGCTCGCGCGGCCCGTAGACACCAACCGCTACGACGCCGCGACCAACCACATAAAACGATAGGCCGTTTCCCAGGACATCCAGGGGCTGCCTGGAAGCCATCGCCCGCAGCCCCCCGCGCCGGCTCGATCACGACGGATATGCAATACTTAAGTAGATGCTTCAGTATTCATCCGCGCAACGCGCACCCGCCGAGCCGCCGATCAACGTGGTCTTCCACGCGCTCTCGGACGCGAACAGGCGCGCGATGATCGACCGGCTGCTCGACGGGCCGGCGTCGGTGAGCGAGCTCGCGCGTCCGCTCGCGATATCTCTACCGGCGGTCGTCCAGCACCTGCACGTGCTCGAAGCGAGTGGCGTGGTGCGATCGCAGAAGGTGGGGCGCGTGCGCACGTGCGAGATCGAGCCGCTCGCGCTGACCGCGGCCGAGCACTGGATCAGCGAGCGGCGTGCGACGTGGGAGGCGCGACTCGATCGGCTCGAAGGGTTTCTCGCGGGAGACGCCGATGAGCCGGCACCGCCGACGCAGTCAAAGAAGACGAAATCGAAAAGGAGATCGCAATGAGCAACCGGTCGGCGACACATTCGACGTTCGTGATCGAGCGCAACTACGAGGCATCCCCCGCGCGCGTGTTCGCAGCGTGGGCGGATGTGAACACGAAGGGTCAGTGGTTCGGGCCGGGCGGCGAGGACGAGCACGAGCTCGACTTCCGCGAGGGGGGCCGCGAGCACTTCGAGGCGGGCGTCGAGGGGGCGGTGTACTCCTACGACGCGCTGTACGAAGACATCGTCCGGGACGAGCGGATCGTCTACACGTACAACATGCGCCGCGATGGCGTGCGGATATCGGTTTCCGTGACGACCGTCGAGCTGCTCTCGGACGGCGACGGAACACACCTGCGCTACACGGAGCAGGGCGTGTACCTCGACGGCGAGGACAGGCCGGAGCTGCGCGAGCGCGGGACGAAAGAGATTCTTGACAAGCTCGGGGAGGCGCTCGCGCAGGGGACCGCGACGGTATGAGCGCCGGCGCTGCCACGACCGACACGACGCCGACGATGCCCGGCGTGCTCGAGCGGGGCGACCCCGACGATGGGAGCGACCGCTCACCCTGGCCGGCGCTCTACGTGCTCTGCCTGGGGATGCTCATGATCGTCCTCGACGTGACGATCGTGAACGTCGCGCTGCCGTCTATCCAGGAAGACCTGCACTTCTCGACGTCGAGCCTCGCGTGGATCGTCAACGCGTACCTGATCGCGTTCGGAGGACTGCTGCTGCTGGCCGGACGCCTGGGCGACCTGATCGGCCGCCGGCGCATCTTTCTCACGGGCATCGCGGTGTTCACGAGCGCGTCGCTGCTGTGCGGTGTCGCTCAGAGTGCGTGGTGGCTCGTGGCCGCGCGCTTCATCCAGGGCGTCGGCGGCGCGATGACCTCAGCGGTGATCCTCGGAATGATCGTGACGATGTTCACCGATGCTCGCGAGCAGGCGAAGGCGATCGGCGTGTTCGCGTTCGTCGCCTCAGCGGGCGGCTCTGTGGGACTGCTCGCGGGTGGCGTGCTAACGCAGTCGATCAACTGGCACTGGATTTTCTTCGTGAACCTGCCGATCGGTATCGCGACGGCGCTGGCCGCGCGGCGGCTGGTCCCTGACGAGCAGGGCATCGGGCTGCGCGAGGGCGCCGACGTCCCGGGCGCGGTGCTGATCACGAGCGCGCTGATGCTAGGCGTGTACACGATCGTCGGCCCCGCGGCGAAACAGGGCTGGGGCTCGGCGAGCACGCTCCTGCTCGGCGCTGGTTCGATCGCGCTGCTCGTCGCGTTCCTCGCACGCGAGGCGCACGCGGCCAGTCCGCTGATGCCGCTTCGGATCTTCCGCTCGCGCCCTGTCGCGGCGGCGAACGCGATCCAGATCCTGTCGGTCGCGGGGATGTTCGGGATGTTCTTCCTGGGAGCGCTGTATCTGCGGCGCGTGCTCGGCTACGACGCGCTCGAGATCGGCCTCGCGTTCCTGCCCGTGACGATCGCCATGGGGACGGTCTCGATCCGGTATTCGGAGCGTATCTTCATGGCGCTGGGCGCCCGTCGTGCGCTGCTGGCGGGCCTCACGCTCGTGCTCGCGGGGCTCGTGGTGTTCGCGCTCGCTCCGGTGCACGCCGACTACGCGACGCAGGTGGCGCCCTCGATGCTGCTGCTTGGTCTCGGCGCCGGTACTGCGTTCCCTGCGCTGATGAACCTGGCGATGTCGGGCGCGACGCCGCAGGATGCGGGCCTCACGTCTGGCCTCGTCAACACCACGGCGCAGGTCGGCGGGGCGCTCGGGCTGGCGGTGCTCGCGACGCTCTCGACGTCGCGCAGCAACGCGTTGAAAGCAAGCGGCCATCCGATCGCGTCAGCGTTGACTTCGGGCTACCACCTCGCGTTCTGGGTCGCAGCGGCGCTCGTGGGCTGCGCGCTCGCTGTCGTGCTCGCGGTGGTCGAGCCCGGCCGCGCCACGGCGGGCGACCATGACGAAGTGGTGGGGCAGCGCAGCGCGGATGCCCAGGGCAGCCGGTCGGCGGACGGCGTGAGCGCGTGAGCCGGGCCAGGGATCGAGGTACCAGGCCGATTCGTATGGCTCGCGAAGTCGCCGTCGGACGTCCGTCTGCCTGGGCTCACTCAGGCCGTCGGTGCACGATCAGCACGGACTGGCTGCAGTGCTCGGCGACGGCCGCGGCCACGCTGCCGAAGACGCGTCCGGCGAACCCATGGCGGCCGTGCGAGCCGAGCACGATCAGGTCGACGTCGCGCTCGTCGGCGACCTTCGCGATCCCTCGCCAGGTCGGTGCCGATTCGGCGGCCATGCTCCGCGCGTGGAAGCCGGCCTTCTCGGCGAGCTCGGCGCCGTGCGCAGCGGTCTCCTCCGCGGCCTTCCTCACTTCGCTCGCCTGCGCGGCGTTGAGATGCAGCTCGCCGACGGGCACGAAGCCCACGTCCGCCGGCTGCCAGACGCAGAGGACGAGCGCGTCGCGCCCGCGGGCGAGCTGCCGGCCGGCCTCGTCGATCGCGAGCTTCGCCAAGTCGGAGCCGTCGTAGGCAAACAGGACCAATCCCGAGCCCGCGATTGTCGTCTCCGCAGAGTCCGCGCTCGACTTCATGTCCGCTCGGAGCTCTCGGCGGCCGGTTCCACGTGTCCGTCTTCGCGCACGATGCGCGGGCGCGGCGGGAGCCCGTCGGCGCCGTCCCGGATCAGGGCGGGCCGCGCCGCCGGCCCGCTCCGATCCGGCCCTCGACGCACTCGCGCCAGGAGCGGCGGCGAGTACCAGGCTGGCTCATCGCCCTCCAGGAACCTGTCGATGTCCGGGGTCTGCGGGCGCGCGCCCCCGAGCGCGTAGATCGCGACGCCGATCGCAGCGCCCCCCAGCGCCAGGCCGAAGCC
>DATMQX010000118.1:0-2760 GCA_035567055.1 Solirubrobacteraceae bacterium | reverse complement strand
CGTCAGCGGCATGATCCCGTAACCCCAGGACTGGTCCACGTGCAGCCCGTGCCAGCCGGCCCGCAGCAGCCGCAGCGACAGTTCGGCGTCCTCGGTGATGCACCACTCGTCCCAGCCGCCGAGCTCGTCCAGCGCCACCCGCCGGATCAGCCCCATGGTGCCGGCGAAGATGGCCCCGTCGTGCTCGTTGCGGGACGGCTGGGAGATCGCGAAGAAGTACTTGTAGGAGTAGTAGAGCCGCCGGTAGTACCGGGCCTGCCTCCAGTCCCGGTAGTCTTGCGGCGCCTGGATGAAGCCGATCCACGGGTCGGCGAACGCCGGCGCGCAGCGGCGCAGGAACCCCGGCTCGATCTGGTAGTCGGAGTCGACCACGCCGATGATCTCAGCGTCGGGCGAGGTGAGCTGGCGCAGCGCGTAGTTCAGCGCCCCTGACTTGTAGCCCGGCCAGTTGTCCAAATGAGCGAACTTGACCCCGTGCCTGCCGCACCACGCTTCCACGGGGCGCCACAGGGACTCGTCATCGGTGTTGTCGTCGATGAGGATGACCTCGTAACGCGGGTAGTCCAGGCGAAGCAGCGCACGCAGCGTGTCGATGACCATGTCCGGCGGCTCGTTGTGCGCCGGGACGTGCAGGCTGACCATGGGCAGGTCGCGGTACGGCATGGATAGCGGCGTGGTCGGCGTGATCCGGCGCCGCCAGTGCTCGGTGCCGAGCGCGTCGCAGATCTCCCACAGGTATGCGCAGGTCAAGACGGCGGCGAAGATCTCGAGCACCCAGAGCAGCACCCCGCCCGCGGTGCTGACGGGCCCGAGGTTGCTGGTGAGAGTCCAGTCGAGCGCGTAGGTCAGGTACACCACGAACAGAAACACGCTGGAGGCCCAGCACACGTGGGCGCGGGCGGACCACCGCCTGGTCGCCGGCATCCAGATCAGGCTCGCGAACACCACGGCGGCGACTCCTGCTATCAGGTTTTGCCGGGTCGCGTGGAGGAACTCCCGCAAGATCGCCGTCACTGCCGCAGCCAGCACGACCGTGCCGATCACGGCCAGGATAAGCCGGCGTGTGGCCGGCCAGGTTCCGGTGTTGCGGGTGTGCCGCCTCGCAGGCAGGAACAGGGCCACCGAGCCGAGCGGCGCGGCGACGATCCCGGCCAACAATATCGCCTGGAGCAACCGGAGCCTCCTTACCGGTATGCCTGGACGTTCGTGAACATGAAATCCAGGGTCGTATACAGGGCCTTCATCCGTCTTTGCGGCAGGCGCCCAACACGGCTACCGGTTATCCCCCAGATGGGCAGGTTGCGGGTATCGGGCGTCTTGCGCCCGATACCCCGGCTAACGCGGCGGCGCGATCATCGCCCGCCTCAGCGCCACGCTCGGCACCGTCAGCTGACCGAAGACGCCATTTTCCGGCTAGCGGTAATGCGCGCCGCAGTCCTCGGTGGCACCCTGAGTGGGGTGTTGCCCGGGAGTGCACTTCGGTGGCCCGGCTTCGGGATGAACTCGAGGTGAAGATGGCGGAGCGTACCGCCGAGGTGCATGCCGCCAACGACGAGGTGGACGCGCTGCGCCGCGTCGCGACGCTCGTGGCGCAAGGCGTCGCGTCCGTCGAATTCTTCTCGGCCGTCAGCGACGAGGTCGGCCGGCTGTTCGGTTCCGACATCTCGGCAATCGTCAGGTTCGAGCGGGATGGAACGGCGGCCCTGATGGGCGTGCACGGCGGGCCGCACGCGCTGGGCGCGCGCGTCGAGCTGGAACCGGGCTACGTTGTCGCCTCGGTTCGCAGGGGCGCGCGCGCGGCTCGGTTCGACACGGACGACCCGGAGGCTGTAGGGATGCCCCAAGTCGTGCGCACGCTTGGGATCCGCTCGGGAGTCGCGAGCCCTATCGTCGTCGACGGCGAGCTGTGGGGTGCGATCACGCTCGCATCGCTCGGCCGCTTGCTCCCGCCGGGGACGGAGCGGCAACTGGCCGGCTTCACGGAGCTGATTGCGACGGCTCTGGCCAACGCGCAGGCGCGCGATGCGCTCTCGCGGCTCGCCGACGAGCAGGCGGCCCTGCGACGGGTTGCGACTCTCGTCGCGCGCGGGGTGAGCCCGGACGAGCTGTTCGCAGCTGTCAGCAACGAGGTCGCGACCCTGTTCGGTGCCGAGATCGCGACCATCGGCCGCTTCGAGCTCACCGAACCGCCCGTGATAACAGCCGTCGGCGTGAGCGAAGGCCCCCACGACTTCTTGATCGGGCTCCGCTCGCCGCTGATGGACTGGTTGGCCTCCACGACCGTGTACCGAACCGGCCGCACGGCTCGCAGGGAGATCACCGCCGAGCAAGTAACCGACCCGGGCACGCTCTCGGACGCCATCCGAGCGATGGGCTTCTTCTCGACCGTCTCTGCCCCGATCGTCGTCGAGGGAGAACTTTGGGGTGTGGTGACAGCGTCGAGCTCGGAGGAAAGCCTGCCCGCGGACACGGAGAGACGCATTGAAAGCTTCAGCGAACTGGTTGCCACGGCGATCGCGAACGCCCAGAGTCGCGGCGAGCTCGCCACCTCTGAAGCTCGCGCTCGCGCACTTGCGGAGGAGCAGGCGGCTCTGCGACGTGTGGCGACCCTCGTGGCGGGCGCGCCTTTGTCAGAAGAGCTCTTCTCGACCGTCGCTCGCGAGGTTGCAACCGTCTTGAACGTGCCCGGCGTGCTCGTCCAGCGCTTCGAGACTGACGGAGCGGTTGTCACCTTCGGCGTCGCGTACAACTCCGATCTCA
>DATMQX010000117.1:0-18159 GCA_035567055.1 Solirubrobacteraceae bacterium | reverse complement strand
AGTGCGTGCACTGCCTCAGCCCGCACACGAACCTCTGCATGTCGATCCGCGAGCAGCAGAACCTCGGCTACCTTCCGGACGGCACGACACGCCTGGCCCGAGACGGCGAGCCGCTGCGCCATTTCATGGGAACCTCGACGTTCGCGCAGTACACGGTGATGCCTGAGATCGCGCTCGCGCGCATCGACACGGAGGCGCCGCTCGATCGTGCTTGCCTGTTCGCGTGTGGGCTTGCCACCGGCCTCGGTGCGGCGATCAAGACGGCGTCGGTGCGTGAGGGCTCCACGTGCGTGGTGTTCGGTGCAGGGATGGTGGGTCTCGGGGCAGTGGCGGGCGCGCGCCTGCAGGGCGCAGAGCGGATCGTCTGCGTCGACCTGGCTCCGGAGCGCCTTGAGTTGGCGCGCGGCCAGGGCGCCACGGACTTGATGGCCGGCGGGGAGGATGCCGTCGAGCGGATCCTCGAGATGACCGACGGCTTCGGCGCCGATTACACCTTCGAGGCGACGGGCAACGTTGCGGTGATGCGGCAGGCGGTCGAAGCGGCGCGCATGGGCTGGGGGCTGTGCACGGTCTGCGGTGTGGCCGGTCGCGGCGAGACGCTCGACGTGGTACCGCGGCTGCTGATCACCGGCCGGCGTGTCTGCGGCTCCTCCTTCGGCGGCCTGAAGGGCCGTGAGGACGTGCCGGCGCTCGTGCGCCGCTATCTGGACGGCGAGATCGACGTGGACCCCTTCATCTCCCACCGCATCGCGCTCGAGGACGTCAACCGCGGCTTCGAGCTGATGCGCGCGCAGGACGGCATCCGCAGCGTCATCGAGTTCTGAGCGCCGTCCGGTCGGCGTCAGGCGAGGGCGGGGACGGCGAGCCCATCGGGCTCCGCGAGTCGCACGCGATCGCGTCCCTCGTGCTTCGCGCGATACAGCGCGGCGTCGGCCTTGGCGAAGACCGTGCCGTAGTCGAACGACTCGCTCGGCGCCGAGGCGGCGACGCCGAAGCTCATGGTGACCGGAATGCCGCCGGCGACGCTCTCGACCCCCACACGGGCGCGAAGGCGCTCGGCGAGGTCCTCGGCGCGATCGAGGTCCGAGCCTGGCAGCAGGATCAGGAACTCCTCGCCTCCGAGGCGGTAGGCGAGGTCGAAAGCGCGCAGCTGCTTGCGCATCAGGTAGGCGACCTCCTTGAGCACGGCGTCGCCGACGCTGTGGCCGTGCGTGTCGTTGATCTCCTTGAAGTGGTCGAGGTCGCCGACGATCAGCCCGATCGGCTCGCCGGTGACGTGCGACTGCTGGGTGAGCTCCTGCACACGGACCTTCAGTGCGTTGCGGTTGAGCATGCCGGTGAGCTGGTCGATCACGGCGTCGCTTCTGTGCTGGATGTCAGAGCGCATCAGCGGGGTCGAGAGGACAGCGACGGAGATGATGAGAACAACCGGGGCGGTCAGGAGCTCGGGGCTGTTGACGACGGCCGTCGCGTCGACGCCGAAAGCCACGGCGATCGCCAGCGCACAGGCGATCGCGACGCCTGCCACCACGCCTCTCATCGAGAAGCGCGAGCTGAGAGTGATGACGGGGATCGCCAGCCACGACAGCGCAGACACCCGCGCGCCACCCTCGAGCGCCACGGCTCCCGCGATCGCGAGCTCGCTGCCGATCCAGGCGGCGAACATCAGCAGCTCCGGCTTGGCCATTCGCGGCATCAACCGATCGGCGGTGGCGAAGCAGAGGCTCGCGGGGATCAGGAACAGGAGCGGCCACCATCCGAGCCACGGTCCCACCGACGCGATTGCGACCGTGAGGATCGCGAACGTCCTGCGCCTCGCGGGACGCAACCGGTCCTCCATGTCCAGCAGCCGCTCGCGATCGAAGTCATCGCGGCACAGCCAGGTACTCGCACCGGCCTTCGACGTGGAGGGTCGTGGCGCGCTCTCCATAACTCTTGGCTCGACTCTTCGGGGCCAGCTGATAACCGCCCGGCACCTTGATGGACGGACGTTCGCCGGCGGGTCCGGCCGGCCTTTCGGCCTGTCTTTGCGGCCTGTTCAGATGATTCGGGTCACGTGGGGCGGACGCGACCTGGCGCCGACGTCCAGCCCGTATGCGAACATACGTTCGTGCGGTGGAGCAACCTGACGATCGGCGAGGAGGAGCAGCAACATCTGCCCGGCTACAAGGATCCTGCCGCCGTGCGGCGCTTCGAGGCACCTGAGGCTCTCGACACGAGGTTCTACGAGGTGCACGCCAAGTCGGTCCTGAACCGCGTCCCCGAGAAGTCGCGCATGCCGTTCCGCTGGACGATCAATCCGTACAGGGGATGCTCTCATGCTTGCCTTTACTGCGCAGGAGGCGACACGCGCATACTGATGGCCGACGGGCGCACCGCTCCGATGAGGGACGTCCAGGTCGGCGACCCGATCTACGGGACCGTACGGGAAGGCTCCTACCGGCGGTTCGTGCCCACGCGCGTCCTGGACAAGTGGTCGAGCATCAAGCCCGCCCATGTCGTCACGCTGGAGGACGGGACGGAGCTGACCGTGAGCGCGGATCACCGCTTCCTGACGAGCCGCGGCTGGAAGCACGTCATGGGCGCCGAATGCGGACCGCCTCAGCGTCCCCACCTCACCCTCAACAGCAAGCTGATGGGACCCGGCGGCTGCGTTGCTCCGCCGGACTGCGACGAGGGCTATCGCCGCGGCTACCTGTGCGGCGTTATCCGCGGTGACGGGACGATCGGTTCGCATTCAAGCGCAAGGGCGAACGGGCGCGTAGGGCACGGCCATCACTTCCGCCTTGCGCTCGCCGACACCGAGGCCCTGCACCGGACCAAGCGGTACCTCGAGGATCTGGCGGTAACAACGACCGAATTCTCATTCGCGGCTGCCGCCGAGAATCGGAGGGCGATCAGGGCTCAAAGCAGGGTGAGCGTCGACCGCGTGCGCGAGCTGATCGCCTGGCCGATCATGCCGAGCCCGTCGTGGCTCAAGGGGTTTCTCGCGGGGATATTCGACGCCGAGGGCTCGTGCAGCGGGCATGCGATCCGGATCTCCAACACCGACCAGGAGATACTCGCCTGGATCAGGTGCAGTCTCGACCGCTTCGGGTTCAAGTACGCCGTCGAGAAGCGAGGGCTCGCAAACGGGCTCGAGTGCATACGGCTGACGGGCGGGCTGCCCGAGCGCATGCGCTTCTTCCTGGGAACCGACCCCGCGATCACCCGCAAGCGGACGTTTGCCGGAGACGCTGTCAAGACAAACGCCCGCCTGCGCGTGACGTCGATCCGACCACTCGGCATGGTGCTCCGGATGTACGACCTCACGACCGGCACCGGCGACTTCATCACGAACGGGGTCATAAGCCACAACTGCTTCGCCAGACCCACGCACAAGTACCTCGACTTCGACGCGGGCCGCGACTTCGAGAAGGAGATCGTCGTCAAGGTCAACGCGCCCGAGGTGCTGCGCGCAGAGCTCGCGCGGCCGTCTTGGAAGCGCGAACACGTCGCGATGGGGACGAACACCGACCCGTACCAGTGGGTCGAGGGCCGCTACCGGCTGATGGTCGGCATCTGGGAGGCGCTCAGGGATGCGTCGAATCCGTGCTCTGTGCTGACGAAGTCGCCGCTGCTGCTGCGCGATCTGGCGCTCATGCTCGAGATCGCCGAGCGGACGAGCATCACCGCGTGCCTCTCCATCCCGACGCTGGACGAGAAGGCCTGGCGGGCGACCGAGCCGCACACGCCCAACCCGCGCGCCCGGCTGGAGGCCGTCGCCGAGCTGAACCGCGCGGGGATTCCCACCGGTGTCCTGATCGCGCCCCTGATGCCCGGCATCAACGACGCCCCGCATCAGGTCGAGCCGCTGCTCGAGATGGCGAGTGCGGCCGGTGCGACGAGCATCGGCGGCATCGCGCTGCACCTCCGCGGCGAGGTCCGCGGGATCTTCATGGACTGGCTGCGCACCCAGCGGCCCGACCTGCTGCCCCGCTACCAGGAGCTCTACCGGCGGGGCGCATATGCCCCCAGGGAGGAACGCGAGCGTCTTTCGCGGATGGTCCGCCGCCCCGGTGCCCATCGCGGCTTCAGGCTCGCAGGGCTCCAGTCCGCCGACTCCGCTGGCGAGGCGCCCGTCGAGTCTCAGGGCCGCCAGGAGGCGCTGTTCTGACGCTCAGCGCTTGTCGCTCTGGCCGTCCGCCATTTTGCGCGAGACGTCATCAGAGCCAAGCCTCTTCGCCACCGCAGCGGCGAGCTCCGGCGCCACGCTCGCGAAAAGCGTGCCAGCCCGCAAGGGGAACGGGGCGACGTCGACCTCGCCGCGATTGCGCTCGATCGCGTCCACCACCGCGCCGGCGACGTCCTCGGGGCTACGCGTGCCGATGCCCAGTGGAAGCTTGACTTCGGCATCGGCATACATGCCCGACTCGCTGATGAATCCGGGGAAGATCGCAGAGACACCCACGCCCGTGCCTCTGAGGTCCGAGCGCAGCGCGCCAGCGAAGCCACGCAGGCCGAACTTGGTCGCGTTGTAGAGCGACGCGCGTGGCGTCGCAGCCTTGCCCGCGAGCGACGACATGAACAAGAGGTGGCCCCGGCGGCGAGTCACCATCCGCGGAGCGAGCTCCCGCGCGAGCACGATCGGTGCGCGAAGGTTGACGTCGAGCGCACGGTCTATCTCCTCCAGCGAGAAGGAGTCGAGCGTTCCCGAGGCCGGGAGACCGGCATTGGCGATCAGGATGTCGACCTCTCCCGACTCGGCGGCGACACGGTCGACCTCATCCGCCAGGCTGAGATCGGCCACGAGCCCACGCGCGCCCAGGTCTGCGGCGAGGGACTCGAGCACGTCGACGCGCCGTCCGGTGAGCACGAGCGTGGCCCCGAGAGCGCTCAGCCGGCGTGCGATCGCCTGGCCGAGACCCCCCGTGGCACCGGTGATCAGTACTGTCGAGCCGGAGATCTGCAGAAACTGTGAGCCTACCTCCATGCGGATCATCGCGTTGTTCGGACCGACGGGCGTCGGCAAGACGGCGATCGCCGTCGCCCTGGCGGCGCTGCTACGCGAACGGGGTGAGGACCCTGTGGCCGTGTCGGCCGATGCGCTGCAGGTGTACGCGGGGCTTGAGACGCTCACGGGCGTCGCCTCGCCCGCCGAGCGGGCCGCGCTGGAGCACCGCTTCGTCTCCTTCCTGCCCACCGACGCGACGTTCAGCGTGGGCCAGTACTCAGAGCTCGCGCATGCGGAGATCGACGAGCTTCTGGCGGAAGGCAGGCGTCCGATCGTGGTCGGCGGCACCGGCCTGTATCTGCGCGCGGCGCTGACCGACCTCGACCTGCGACCGCCGCCCGCCGAGGGCCTGCGCGAGCGCTGGACCTCCGAGCTCGAGAAGCACGGCGCCGCTGCGCTGCATGCGACGCTCGCCGAGCGCGCACCCTGGGCCGCCGAGGAGATCGAGCCAAACGACCGCCAGCGCCTCGTTCGCGCCCTGGAGCTGCTCGACCAGGGCGAGCTCGAGCCGCCGGAGGGACCCTCGCAGTTGTGGAGCGATGAGCTGCGCCACCCGACGCTGCTCGCGGGTCTGACGATGGAGCGTGAGGCGCTGTATTCGACGATCGACGCGAGGGTGGAGGCGATGCTCGACTCAGGCGTGCGTGAGGAGGTCCAACGCGCGCACGCGGCAGGCGTCTCCGAGACGGCGCGCAAGGCCCTGGGCTTCGAGGAGCTCCTGGCCGGCGACGTCGAGCGCATGAAGCGGCGCACCCGCAACTACGCGAAGCGCCAGCTGACCTGGATGCGCAGGCTCGCGGGCGTGCGGCTGATCGACGTGACAGGCCGCGACCCAACCTCCGTGGCGCGGGAGATCCTAGACTCCGGCGCCTTGTGAGATTCGAGAAGTGGCAGGCCCTGGGCAACGACTACCTGATCATCGAGCTGCAGGAGCTGCCGTTCGAGCTCACGCCCGCGCGCATTCGCCGGCTCTGCGACGGACCGTTCGGGGTCTCGGCCGACGGCGTGCTGCTGCTCTCGCCGCCGGCTGATCCGGCCAATGTGGCCGATCTGCGCATCTTCAACCCGGACGGCTCGGAGGCCGAGCTATCGGGCAACGGGGCGCGCGAGGCGATCCTCTACCTGCGCCGCCGGGGCTGGACTGACCGCGACAGCTTCTCGATCCACACGGCCGCCGGCGAGCTCCGTCCGTCGATCACCGGGCTCGACACGTGTACGGTCGACATGGGCAGGGCGAGGCTTCGCTCAGGCGACTATCCCGGCGGCCCCAGCGATGGTCGCGGCGTGCTGACCGCGAATGGCCACGAGTGGGGCTTTCAGCATGTGTCGATCGGCAACCCGCAATGCGCCATCCGCGTCGACACGCTGGCCGAGCTCGAGTCGCTGGACCTGTCGGCGCTCGGGCCTCCGATCGAAGGACACGAGCTCTTCCCCAACCGCACGAACGTGTCGTGGTACACGCCATTGAGCGAGGGCCGCATCCGCGCTCGCATCTTCGAGCGCGGGGTGGGGGAGACGCTGTCCTCGGGCACCGGCGCGACGGGCGCGGCCGTCGCCTACGTCCACGAGCACGACGGCGATCGTCGTGCTGCTCGCATCGCCGTGCTGCTCGACGGCGGTGAGCTCGAGGTCGAGGTGGGGGAGGATCTGCGGGTCAACCTGACCGGCTGGGCGCGCCCGGTGTTCGAGGCCCGCCTCAGCGAGGATTTCGAAAAGGAGCTGCATGAAACCGAGTAAGCGACTGGAGCGCATCCCCCCGTACGCGTTCGCCCAGCTGGAGCGCAAGATCGCCGAGAAGCGGGCCGCGGGCGTGGATGTGATCAGTCTGGGCATCGGCGACCCGGACAGGCCGACGCCGCCGCTGATCGTCGAGGCGATGCAGGAGGCCGTGACCGAGCCGGAGACGCATCGTTACCCCTCGAACCGGGGGCGGGAGGACTTCCGCGGAGCGGTTCGGGACTTCTACGAGCGCCGCTTCGATGTCGTGCTCGACCCCGAGCGGGAGATCATCCCCGCGATCGGCGCGAAGGAGGCGATCTTCAACCTCAACCTCGCGTTCCTGGACCCCGGCGACTACGCGCTCGCCGCCGATCCTGGCTACCCCGTTTACACAGGCGGGCCGTGGCTCGCGGGAGCGGAGCCGGTCCTGATGGCGCTGCAGCCCGACCTCGGCTTCGTCCCCGATCTCGGCGGGATCGACGAGGAGGTTGCCGGGCGCTCGAAGCTGATGTACCTGAACTACCCGAACAACCCGACGGGCGCGGTCGTGCCAGATGGCTTCTTCGATCGGGTCGTCGAATTCGCGCGCGCCTACGACATCCTCGTGGTCCACGACAACGCCTACTCGGAGATCGTCTACGACGGCTACCGGGCGCCCTCGTTCCTTGCGACGCCCGGGGCGAAGGAGGTCGGGATCGAGGTCTTCTCCCTCTCAAAGGGCTACAACATGACCGGCTGGCGCTGTGCCGTCGTCGTCGGCAACGCAGAGGCGATAGAGACCTACTGGCGGCTGAAGACGAACATCGACTCGGGCCTGTTCGAGGCCGTGCAGCTCGCAGCCGTGGCCGCCCTCTCGCCCGACGGCGACGCAGAGGTCGCGTCGATGAACGAGCTCTACCGGCGCCGGCGTGATCTCGTCTGCGACGCCCTACGGGCGATCGGCGTTGACGTGACGCCGCCGCACGGGACGATCTACGTGTGGGCGCCGGTGCCCGCGGGCTTCGAGAGCTCGGCCGCCTATTGCGAGCACGTGCTGGAGCAGGCGGGGGTGGTGCTCTCGCCGGGGGCTATCTACGGTCCGGCCGGCGAGGGCTGGTTTCGCATCTCGCTCACGACGCCCGATGAGCGGCTGCTCGAGGCGGTTCAGCGGCTGGGCGCGCTCGCAGGCTGAGCGGCGGCGCTTGGAGAGGTCCTAGACTGATAGGTGGATGGATAGGAGTCGCAACGGCAGGAGCGCCGTTACACACAGAGCCGCCGCCGGCAACGGCGGGCTCAACGAGCAGCGAGCGCGTCAGCGTGCCTTTTGCATCGCGGCGCTCCCCGAGGGCGAGGACCTTTCCGAGCTCGGCGAGTTGCTCCGCACGGCCGGCGTGGCCGTTGTCGGCGAGATGGTTCAGCGCCGCGAGACGCCTCACCCGAACACATATCTCGGACCGGGCAAGGTCCAAGAGGCGAAGGCTCAGGCGAAGGCGTGCGACGCCAACCTGATCGCGTGCGACGACGAGCTGACCGCCCGCCAGGAGCGCAACCTCGAGGAGGCGCTGGGGCTCCCGGTCGTGGATCGCACGACCGTCATCCTCGACATCTTCGCCTCCCACGCGGGGAGCGCCGAGGGCAAGCTCCAGGTCGAGCTGGCCCAGCTCGACTACAACCTCGCCCGCATGCGTGGCCTGTGGAGCCATCTCGAGCGCCTGGGCGGCGGCATCGGCACGAGGGGGCCGGGGGAGACGCAGATCGAGACCGACCGGCGCCTGGCCCGCGACCGCATAGCGACGCTGCGCCGGCGTCTGGAGCACGTGAAGGGAACCCGCGCGGTGCAACGCGCCGAGCGCGAGCGCGCGGCGCTTCCGACGGTGGCCCTGGTCGGCTACACGAACGCCGGCAAGTCGACGCTCCTGAACGCCCTCACCGGCTCGGAGGTTGGCGTACGCGATCGCCTGTTCCACACGCTCGACCCGACAACGCGCACGCTGCGTCTCGGCGGCAGGCCCTATCTGCTCACGGACACGGTCGGCTTCATCAGCAAGCTGCCCCACCAGCTGGTCGACGCGTTCGCGGCCACGCTCGAGGAGACACGCCGCGCGGAGCTGCTTGCGCACGTACTGGACGCCTCCGCTCCCGAGGCTCATGCCGCGATCATGCAGCGCTCCGTGGACGAGACACTAGAGGAGATCGGCGCCGGCGAGCGCCCGCGCGTGCTGGTCCTAAACAAGATCGACCTTCTGGACGAGCAGGCGCGCGAGGAGCTGCGCCTGCGCTACCCGGACGCGGTGCTCGTCAGCGGCGCCACCGGGGAGGGCCTCGCGGAGCTCGGCGAGCGGATCGAGCGCGAGCTCGCGCACACGCTGCGCAGCGTCGAGCTGCTCGTCCCCTATGCCGACGGTGGCAGCCTCGCGGAACTGCATGACATCGCGGGGGAGGTCAGCCGCGAGGATACGGCCGACGGTGTTCGTGTCCGCGCGCTCCTGCCAGCGCGCCTGGCCGACCGCTTCTCCAGGTTCGCCATGCCCGCCCGGCTCCTCGCCGACTGACGCCGCGGCTTTCGCTAGCGCTCGTCGCCGCTGCCGGACAGCACTCCCCGCCGCTGGCGCGAGCTGAGCTTCTCGAGGTTCTCGCGCGCGACGTCCTCCAGCTCCAGCCCGAGCTCGCTCGCCAGCTGGGCCACGTACCAGAGCACGTCGCCGAGCTCCTTCGCCATCGCCGCGCGACGCTCGTCGCTGACGGTCCCCCCGTCGTCGCGGATCGCCTTCTTTGCGTGCTCGGCGACCTCGCCCGCCTCGCCGGCAAGCCCGAGGGCGGGATAGGCCAACCATGCGTCCCGCGGATACTCCGCGGTGCGGCGGGAGAGCTGCTGGTACTCGGAGAGCTGCATGCGAGCGATCGTATTCCCGTCGAGCCCGCGGCGGAAGCGCTCGAACCAGGACTTTGCGGCGATCTGCGCGCGGAGCGTCAGATCCCGGCGGCGCGGCGGGCGCTCAGGTGCGCGTCGCGCTCGAGCGCGTCGTCGAGTTGCGCCAGCTCTCCCGGCTCGATCGCCAGGGCCCTGGCGATCAACCAGTCGGCGAACCACACGTTCTTTGGAAGCAGCGGCCCATGCAGGTACGTGCCGATCGTGTTGCCGGCGACCGCGCCCTCCGAGCCGCTCGTGCCGTCGTTGCCGTGGCCACGCAGCACCCGGCCGAGGTGCTGCTGGCCCTCGCCGAGACGCGTCCTGCCGCCGTGGTTCTCGAAGCCGGCGAGCACGCGTGGCCCGTCGGTTCCCGCGAGCCGAACCTCGATCGCCTCGTTCCCGATCAGACGCCCCTCTTGGCGCACCGTCTCCACGTCGAGCAGTCCGACCCCGGGGATGCGTTCATCGTCGAGCGTGTACGAGCGCCCCAGCAGCTGGTAGCCGCCGCAAACCCCGAGCACGACTGCGTCTCTTGCCGCCGCCGCATGCAGCGCCTCGCGCTTGGTCGCGATCAGGTCCTCCGCGCACAGGCGCTGGTCGCGGTCCTGGCCGCCACCGATGTAGAAGAGGTCGCCGGCGTCCGGATCGAGCCGCTCGCCGAGCCCGCTGGCGATCAGCTCGAAGCCCATTCCGCGCCAGACGCAGCGGCGCTCGAGCATCAGCAGGTTGCCGCGATCGGCGTAGATGTTCATCAGGTCGGGATACAGCGCACAGACCCTCAGCGTCCTCGAAGCGGCTCCGCCCCCGTTGCCCCCATCACGCACGGAGCATCACCACGTCGCTTCCCAGGTACTCCTCGGTGGCCTCGATGCGGAGCGCCACCGCGGGCCGTAGACCCGCCGCGATCCCCTCGCGCTCGAGCTGCTCGACGCTCACGAGGTCCAGCTCGATCACGTCCTTCTCGCCCGCGGTCGTCGGCGAGCGGGCGCCCAGTCGGAGCAGGCGGGCCGAGCCCTCGGGCGGCGCTTCACGACCGCCGGGCAGGATCCTGCGTGCTCGTTCGATCACGATGCCCTCCTCGCGAGGGCAGATGCGGATCGCACGGCTGACATAGTCGGTTCCGTGGAGGCGCACCGTCTCCGCGGTGGGGCCGGCCCCGCCGCCGCTGCAGTCGAAGAACTCGAATTCGGTCACGATCGCACACGCGAGCAGGCCGCCCGGCCGCAGGTGGGCGCGCGCCCTGCGCAGAAACTCGATGCGGCCTGCCTCACCGCCAAGCAGCTGCACGGTCTGCATCGGTGCGAGGCACAGCCCGAAGTCCCGCCGTTTCAGCTCGAAGCTGCGCGCGTCCGCGCACACGGCTTCCACGTCAAGTCCGCTGGCTCGCGCCCGGAGCGAGTCAAGCAGCCGGTCGTCGAGGTCGAGAGCGGTGACCTCGTGCCCGGCGGCCGCGAGATCGAGAGCGACCCTGCCGCTGCCGGCACCGATCTCGAGGATCGCACCGCCGGTGGCACCGTCGCCGCTCGACGCGGCCAGCTGGTGCCAGAGCGGCAGATCGGCTCGGTAGCCGCCGCACTCGAGGTCATGCCAGATGACGGCGAGCTCCGCGTCCGACGGCGGCGTCGCGTCTCCTCGCGCGGTCACGACCATGCGCTGCTCGCCTCTCCGCGAGCAACGAGCAGCTCTCGTAGCGAGAGCATCGCGGTGTAGGTCGGCAGCGCGTACAGCGGCGTGTCACCGGCCGGCCGGTCGGCCGACGCGTCACGCAGCGCCCGCTCGATGTCGTCCTGCGCGCGAATGCGGGCGGTGTCAACCCCGGCGTACTTCAGCCGCAGCGCGAGCTCCGCCGCGCGTGTGCCGCTGCACGTGACGCGCCGGATCCGATCGGCGAGCAGCTCGAAGTCGACGTCCCAGATCCACGAGACGTCGCGGCCGTCGGCGATGTTGTCGTTGAGGATCACGAGCAGGTCATGCTCTCCCGGCTCCAGTGCGAGCGTGCGCAGCACCTCGTTTGCGCCCGCCGGGTTCTTCACGAGCAGGATCCGCAGCTCACGCGAGCCTCCCGCCTCCGCGTGGCCAGCGCCGTTGACCGACAGCGTCACCGACTCGGCCCGGCCGAACGCTGCTCTCGCACCCGCCAGCCCGGCGACGATGCCCGCCAGCGGCACCTCCAGCGCGCACGCCAGTGCCGCGGCGGCGAGGGCGTTGTAGACGTTGTAGAGGCCCGGCAGAGCGAGCTGCACATCGGCCTCTCCGGCGGGCGTGTGCAGGCGGAAGCGGGCGGAGCGAACGCCTTCGAGCCTGACGTGAGTGGCCGTCACGGTCGGCGCCGGCCGGGCCTGTCCACAGCGCGCGCAGTGGTAGCGCCCGAGGTGTCCGAGGTAGATCGCGTCGAAGACGTACGGTGCGCCGCAACGCCGGCAATGCTTGGCGTCGGCGGCATGAGCCATCCCCGGCATCGCCAGCGAATCGTCGTCCACTCCGAAGTAGAGGACCTCGGCGCGCTCCCGCCCGAGATCGGCGACCTGCGGGTCGTCGGCGTTCAGCACGAGCCTCGCGTCGGAGTGGCTCAGGGCGGAGTGCCAGCGCTCGGCGATGGTGTCCAGCTCGCCGTAGCGGTCAAGCTGGTCTCGGAAGAGGTTGCCGAGCAGGATCGCCCGCGGGTGAAGCTCATCCACGAGCGTGGGCAGCCACAGCTCGTCGACCTCGAAAAGGCCCAGCTCCCCCGCGATGCCGCCGCGCGGGCGTGCAGCGGCGAGCAAAGTGGTGGCGATACCACCCGCCATGTTCGCGCCCGCCTGGTTGTGCACCAGCTGCAGGCCGGCGCGCTCGAAGATTCCAGCGGCCATCGCGGCGGTAGTGGTCTTCCCGTTGGTCGCCGAGATGAGCACGTTCCCGCGAGGCAGGCGTGCGCCCAGAGCACCGATCGCACCCGGGTCAAGGCGCATCAGCACTCTTCCGGGCGCGCTCGTCCCACCGCTGCCCCGCACTCGTGAAAGCGCGCCTACGGCTCGCGCTAGCGCCAGCTTCGGTGCGAGCGAACTCGCCATCAGGGGCTCACCGGCGACGAGCCGGCCTGCGCGCTCTCACCCTCCGACACGTGTCGCTCGGCGGCCGGGTGGGGCGCCGCGAAGGCCGCCGGCGCGGGGCTCTCGCGCGGGACGATGACGCTCACGGCGCCCTTCACAGCCCGCACGCGCACGGGCAGCTCGCCGATCGGGTCCCCGTCGGCGTACATCGTGAATGGGCGATCTGCCGAGATCTCGACTTCGGCGGCGCGAAAGACCCGGACAGCCGGGAGCTCGACGTGCGTTCCCTTGAACACCCTCGGCAGCACGCTCGACAGGAACCGCCAGCGACTCACGTGCTCCATGGTCACGATCTCGAGCAGGCCGTCGTCGAGCAGCGCGCCGGGAGCGGCGAACATCCCGCCCCCGTAGGCCTTGGAGTTGGCCGTCCCGATCGAATAGCCGGTGAAGGTGTGACGTTCGCCGGGCGGATCGAGCTCGATCTCGAATGTGGCCGGTCGCCACGACGCCAGTGCACGCAGCGCTCCATATGCGTAGACGAGGCCGCCGAGCCACGAAGGCGCCTCGTTGGCGATGCGATTCGCATCGCTGTCGAAGCCGGCGGAGGCGATGCCAACGAAGGCTCGCCCCCCGACCTCGCCGACGTCGACGGCCCTGGGAGCCCCCGTTGCGATCGTGGCGCATGCGGCCCGCGGATCGCTTGAGATGCCCAGGACGCGAGCGAAGTCGTTGCCGCGGCCGCCAGGCAGGACTCCGAGCACCGCTCCCGGTACCGAGCGCAATACGTCCGCGATCGCCCCGATCATCCCGTCGCCGCTGAGTGCGACCACGGTCTCGCCCTGTCGTGCCGCCTCGAGGGCCAGGTCGCGGGCGTGCTGAAGGTCTTTGGTTTCCACACGACGAACGCTCAGGCCGTGACCCTGCAGCGTCCGCTCGAGCTCTGGGCCGAGACGTCCGGACTTGCCGCCTCCGGCAGCGGGGTTGACGATCAGGCAGACGGTAGAAGCCACACGCCTAGCGTATTGAGCCGTGCCAGCACCCGGGGAGGCGGGCGGCGCTCAGGAGGGTGCAGCCTCGCGAGCGCGGTCGCGCCGTCGCCGCCCCACGGCGGCGACCACACCGAGCGCGGCGAGCACGACGAACAGCCCGAGCAGCAAGCCGGGTGCCAGGCCGAGACCACCGAACGGGAGCGCGACCAGCTCGACGATTCCCAGTCCGAGTGCGAGCAGCGCGATGATCAGGATCAAGATCAGCAGGATGCCGCGCGTACGGGCGAGAATCCCAGCAGACGCGGGCGGGACGAGCATCCCCATGGCACGCAGGGCGAACAGCTGACGGCCGGTCGGGGGCGCCTGGCCGAGTCGCTCGACGGCGTCTTTGAGGTCGCCGGCACGGCGTTCGGCGAGCGCCAGCGAAGCGTCGGCCATGCGCCTGATCTGCATCCGCTCCTGCGGGCGGGCCGCGGCGATGGCCCGCTGGAAGTAGCCGCGTGCGGCCTCGGCGTCGAAGCGCTCTGAGGCGCGCGCGCCGAGGATCGACAGCGCCGCCGACTTGTACTTGGTCTCCGCCTCGAGCTCCTCATCCGAACGCTGCTCGAGTGCCTGAATGGCCTCGAGCGCGCCTCGTTGCTCGATACGTATCTGTCGCTGTTTCGGGGCCACCGCCCGGCATTCTACGGTGTGCCGAGGACCCTGGCCCGGCAGGCCCGCGCGGCCCGCGGCGCCGCTCGCCGGCTGCGACAGCAGGCGCTATGCTCGCGGCGTGCGGAGCGTTCGCCGCCCATGCCCACGCGGTCGCATCGCGTCCCTGCCGCTCGCCCTGCTGCTGGCGCTGGCCGTGTGCCTGCTCACGGCTCCGGCGGCGCTGTCGGCGACGTCCACCAATGGCAACGCCTTCGGCGAACTCACCGAAGGCCAGTCGGAACCGGCCAAAACCGCGACGACGTCACCGTCGTCGTCGCACAGCACGGAAGCGACGAACTCGCACACAGTCATCATCCTCGCGCTGGTGGCGGCGGTGTTGCTGCTCGTTGCCATCGCCTTCGTGATCGCGCGCGACGCGCGCAAAGTGGCCCCGGCGGGCGACCCCGAGCTGACGGCCGGCATCGCCTCACGAGATTGGGCGGCCCGGCAGCGCAAGCGCCGGGCGAAAGCCAAGGCGGCCCGCCAGCAGCGCAAGCGCAACCGCTGAGCGGAGCGGATCTCGCTAGTGGAAGGCGCCGACGCGCGGTCGGGTGTGCAGCGGCGTGCGTACCCGTCTGGGGGCGGGGGAAGCGGGTGAGCCGTGCGGTCCGCGGCGCGGCCACCGAGGTAGCGGCGGGCGGGGGTGAGGGTTCAAGGGCCCGCCGGGCAACGCCTTGGAGCCACCGTCCTCTTCGGATGAGCCCGGCGTGTCGGGAGCGCGCATCGCCTCGTCGTTGCGGAACGGAATCCACAGCATCAGCGCGACGATGGGGAGCTTGATGACCAGCGTACTGACCAGCAGGATCCAGATCCACAGATGCATCGCTTGCGATGCTACTACTGGCCTGTGCAAGCGCAAGTGAAAATCGAGTTGGCCGCGCTCGCCGAGCAGATCTCAGGTTGCAGGCGCTGCCCGCGCCTGGTCTCGTGGCGTGAGCAGGTCGCCAGCGAGCGTCGGGCCGCGTTCGCGTCGCAGACGTATTGGGGACGTCCGCTGCCCGGATTCGGTGACCCCTCGGCGCGCACGCTCCTGTTCGGTCTCGCGCCGGCGGCCCACGGAGCGAACCGTACGGGGCGCATGTTCACGGGCGACCGCTCCGGCGATTTCCTCTTCGCCGCGCTCTGGCGTACGGGCCTCGCGAGCCAGCCGACGTCGACCGGCCTCGGCGATGGCCTGCAGCTGCGCGGCGCGTGGATCAGCGCGGCCGTCCGCTGTGCGCCGCCAGCCAATCGTCCGACGCCCGCCGAGCGCGACGCCTGCCTGCCATGGAGCGTGAGGGAGCTGCGTCTGCTGGAGGACCTACGGGTGATCGTCTGCCTTGGAGCGTTCGCGTGGGACGCCGCCCTGCGGCTGACGGCAGCGGCGGCAGGGGAGGGCCACCCGCCTCAGCGCCCGCGGCCGCGGTTCGGCCACGGTGCGGAGCTGAGCAGCGAGCACTACACGCTGCTCGGGTGCTACCACCCGAGCCAGCAGAACACGTTCACCGGCCGTCTGACCGAGCCGATGATCGACGCGATCCTGGAGCGGGCGAGAGAGCTCGCCGGGTTGACTCAGCCGGCCCCGGGGCTGACCTGAGCCCCTAGCCCGCGGCGGCCAACGCGCGGGCGCGCTGGCGTGCAGCCCCGGCGGCGACGGTGAGCGTGTCGATGTCGTAGGCGCCGTAATGGCGGCGGCCGTTGATGAAGAACGTCGGCGTCCCCGACACGCCGCTCGTATCCGCGGTGGCGACGTCTTCGGCCACACGCGGCGCGTACTCGTGGCCGCGCATCTCGTCGAAGAAGCGATCCATGTCGAGTCCCAGCTCGCGGGCGTATCGGGCGACGTCGCGAGGCTCGAGCTCGTCCTGGTGGGCGAGCAGCTTGTCATACATCTCCCAGAACTTTCCTTGAGCGCTGGCCGCCTCGGCCGCTTCGGCGGCCATCTGGGCATTGGTGTGCACGTCATTCAGTGGCAGGTTCCGCCAGACGTAGCGTATGTCGTCGCCGAAGGAGCTCACGAGCTCGCGGATGATCGGCTCCGCCTGGCCGCAGTAGGGACACTCGAAGTCGCCGTACTCGAGGAGCGTGACGGGCGCGTCGTCGGGCCCCCGAATGTGATCGCGCTCCGGGTCGACGTCGTCCGAGAGGTCGAGGATGTCCTCCGGGGTGGCGCCGATCTGGCGTGCGCGGACCCGGGTCGGGAGCCGTTTGACGACGGCGAACACGCCGGATGCGAGCAGCGTTGAGAAGGCCACCGAGCCGAGGGCGCCAAGCTTGGCCTCGTCAAGGAGCTCGCCGTGGAAGGCCAGGCTGGATACAAGCAGCGACACGGTGAAGCCGATGCCCGCGACGGCGGCGCCGCCGGTGAGTACCGGCCAGCTGATGATCGGGCGCAGCACGCCGAGCATCCGTCTCGAGCCGAGCCACGACGCCGTGAGGATTCCCGCCGGCTTGCCCAGCAGGTACCCGAGGAGGATGCCGAGCGTGACAGGCGAGGTGATCGCATCTTCGAGCAGGCGACCGGTCACGTGGATGCCGGCGTTTGCCAGCGCGAACAACGGAACGATCACGTAGCTCGTCCATGGATGCAGGACGTACTGGAGGCGCTCGTTGAGGGAGATGGCCGACCGGAGCCCGACCTGCGCCGAGCGCGCCAGCTCGGGCGTGGGCTGCTCCCGGAAGGAACGGGTGAGCGCGGTCGCCCGCTCGAGGTCCTCACGGGATGGGGAGTAGTCGCTCATCGCCAGACCGACGGCCAGTCCGGAGACGACCGGATCGATCCCGGACTTGAACATCGCCACCCACAGCGCCACCCCCACGATGATGGCCGCGGGGCGCCGCCAAGTGCCGCCGACGTACTGCATGGCGTACAGCGCCGCGAACAGCGCCAGCGCCACGCCCAGAGCCACGAACGAGATGTGGTGGGTGTAGACGATGGCGATCACGATCAGCGCACCCAGGTCATCGAAGACCGCGACCGTCAGCAGGAAGACGCGCAGTCGCGTGGCGGCGCGCGGCGTGAGAAGCGCGAGCGCTCCAAGCGCCAGGGCCGTGTCGGTGGACATCGCTGCCGCCCAGCCCCCTGCGCCCGGGCCGCCCGCATTGAAAGCGAGGTAGATCGCAACCGGCACGGCCATGCCGCCGACCGCGGCGATGGCTGGAATCGCAAGGCGCCGACGCTCGCGCAGCTCGCCGAGGTCGAGCTCGCGCTTCGCCTCCAGACCCACCACCAGGAAGAAGAACGTCATCAGCCCTTCGTTGACCCAATGGCGCAGGTCGGCCGAGAGGGAGCCGCCTCCGAGCCGGATCGAGAGGTTGGTGGTCCACACCGATTCGTAGGTGTGCCACCACGGTGAGTTGGCCCACAGCAAGGCGGCGACCGCCGCCGCGACGAGCACGCTTGCACTGCCTGTCTCATTGCTGAGGAAGTCGCGAACGGGCGCGGCGAGATTCCGCGCCCACGCCGTGCGATCGGTGTAGGGGGTGGTGGTCTGCTCCTCGGATGGGGGGGCTTCGGCGTCTGCCATCTGGGGCGATTATCGCGAGCGCTCGGCGTACATCCCGTTACGCGTCCTGGCACCCGGCCCTGGGCGCTCGATGGATACCCTGCTGGCATGCAAATCTCGGGCTTTGCATGGTGGGCCCGTGGGCGGTAAGCGGCCCACCCTCCTGGTCGTCGGTCGGCGCCTGGACCCGAGCGACCATGAGCTTCGCGACTCCCTGACGCGCGCTGCGCAACCGTATGAGTTCTACGAGCCGGAGAGCTCGGAGGGGAAGGCGCTGCTCGACCGCCACGGCGTCGGCGAGGACGGGCTGCCACTCGTAGTGGACGGCGAGCAGGCATACGAGAACGCGACGATCGTGAAG
>DATMQX010000116.1:0-3944 GCA_035567055.1 Solirubrobacteraceae bacterium | reverse complement strand
AGCGCGGGCGGGTAGATCGATGCGGCGAGCGCCAACGAGACGGCTTCCGGCGGCATCTCAGCGCGGTCCGTGTGATATCGGGCGGGAGCGCTGAGCGAGCATCGTCCGGGGCGGCGGCGACCACGGGGCTCGACCCCTCGCGGCCGGAGCCTCCCAAACCACCTGTGGGGCGGCTGGCGGCTCGGTCACGATCCGGTGTCCATGACGCAATGCAGCCCTCGGCAACAGTGCAGCGATGCGCGCGCTGACGCCGCTCTTCCGACTCGCGATGGGGATCATCCTTTCCACGTTGCCGTCGGGGAAAGGTATTGCTGTCGCGAATCGGGGCGCCTGCCGGCAGGTGCGCGTGGCCGGCTCGGCGTGCGCAAGGCCGGGACCGGCGGGCGACAGCGCTGTGCGATGAGCGCGATCTTCGCTCTCTGTGCAGCGTTCTCCAACGCGCTGTATGTGACGACGCAGCACTTGGCGAGCACGAGCGGCCGCGTGGGCAAAGCGTCAGGTCTGCGACTCGTCGCGTATCTCATCCGCAGCCCTCTGTGGCTGCTCGGCTCGGCGGTTGGAATCGCGGCATTCGTGTTCCAGGCGGCGGCCCTGAACAACGGTCAGCTATCGGTAGTGCAGGCGCTACTCGTAACTGAGCTCGTGTTCGCTCTGTTGCTGCGCAAGCTGTGGATCCGCCAGGCTATCCGTCCCGCCGCGTGGGGCTCGGCCGCGCTCACGTGTATCGCGCTCGCTGCCTTCGTAATCGTCGACCAGCCGCAGGGCGGTACCCCTGCACCGACCGCGCACGCATGGGCGGGGGCAGTGGCAACGTTCGGTGGCGCGGCGGCCGTGATGACGGTGGCAGCGCGCTGGGGCTCACCGAGGCGAAGGGCCGCCCTTTACGCGGCGGCGGCCGCGATCGTATGGGCGCTCGAGGCCACGTTCATCAAGACAGCCACCGAGACCCTGACCCAATCCGGCGTCGCCGCAGTGTTCACCGACTGGCCGGTATACGCATTGGCCGCCGGTGGCGCGGCAGGCATGATCCTGGTGCAGGCGGCCCTCCACGTCGGTCCCCTGAGCGTGTCCCAGCCACTGCTCGTGATCGTAGATCCCTGCGTCAGCGTCATCCTCAGCGTCTGGCTCTTCCAAGAGAGCTACACGCGCGGCCCGGCGGCGATCACTGGCAGCCTGCTCGCGTTCACCGTGATGTGCGCGGGGGTGGTGGCGCTTACGAGGACCGCCCCGCCAACGATGGCCCGAAGGTAGAGCAGTCCGGGATCGAGTTGAGTGCGGGCCCGGTGGCGAGTTCGAGCCCTATCCGCCCGTTGGCCGTACAGCGTGCGGGCTCAGATGTGGCGCGCGGCGAGATCGACGAGCGCCGTCGCCAGCGCCTGGGGGCGCTCGACCATCGGGAAGTGTCCCCCCGCGAGCTCCACGGGCTCGACCCCCAAGACCTCACGTGCCATGAAGCGCTGCCACGCGGGCTCGAACAGCTCGTCGTCGCTCGTGTACACGAGCTCCGTCGGTAGGGATGCGTCCACGCGTGGCATCTCGCTCGTGATCGGGGCGTTGGGGCGAAGCCGCCGCGCGAGACCGCGCGCCGTTTGCACCGGCAGCCGGACGTACAGCGCGTCGATCGCTGCCTGCTCCTCCCACGCGGACGTCCCGTCGGCCATGGGAGTGGGGAACGGCACGCCCTCGCGGAACATTGCCGGAGCCGACGGCGGAGTGTTAAGGAAACCGAGCCGTCCGCACAGGTGCACCGTCAGCGCCGCTGTCGCGCCCGACGCGACGAGCGGGGCGTAGGTCGAGGCCATCGAGTGGGCGACGACGACCGTGTCCGAGCGTCCGTCCAGCGCGGCGCGCGCAGGCGCTATTCGCTCCGCGCAACCGGCGCCGGGGTCGTCCAAGGGCAGATCGGGAGCGACCGCGTCGTGGCCGCGTGCCCTGAGCTCGGCGACCAGCGGCTGCCAGCAGAACGAGTCATGCCACGCGCCGTGCATCAGGCAGAAGAACGCCATCTTCTGAGGCTATCTATCGTTCGCTCACGTGGGCGAGTCGATCGACGTCGTCGTCGTGGGCGCCGGGCAGGCCGGACTCGCGGTGAGCCACGAGCTGGGGCGCGCCGGAATCGAGCACCTGGTGCTCGAGCGCGGCAGGATCGCGCAGGCGTGGCGCGGGCGCTGGCAGAGCTTCTGCCTGGTCACGCCCAACTGGAGCGTGCAGCTGCCCGGGTTCCCCTATCGCGGGAGCGACCCGGATGGCTTCATGCCGCGCGAAGAGGTGGTCGGCCATCTCGAGGGCTACGCGGCCGCGTGCGACGCGCCGGTGCGCGAGGGGATCGCGGTCAGTTCGCTGGAGCGCCGGTCGAGGGGCTTTCGCCTCGAGACATCGGCAGGGTCCCTGGAGGCGACCGATGCGATCGTCTGCACGGGCGCCTACCAGAGACCCCATCGCCCCGCGGCGGCCACCTCGCTCCCTGAGGACCTGCTGAAGCTCGACGTGCCCGACTACCGCAGTCCGTCTGAGCTGCCGGCCGGTCCCGTGCTCGTGATCGGGAGCGGCCAGTCGGGCTGCCAGATCGCCGAGGAGCTGCATCAGTCCGGACGCACCGTTTTCATGGCCTGCGGACGCGCCGGCTGGTCGCTGCGACGGCTCGGCGACCGCGACTTCTTCTGGTGGGCGCGCGAGGTGGGGGACCTGGACGACCTGTCGAGCAGCCTGCCCAGCCCGGCAGCGCGCCTCGGAGCCAACCTTCAGGCGAGCGGCCATGGAGGCGGCCACGACCTCCACTACCGCACGCTTCAGCACATGGGCGTCACGCTGCTCGGCCATTTTCTCGGCACGGAGGGCCGCCACGCGCGCTTCGCTCCCGATCTCGCCGACAGCGTCGCCTGGGGAGACGAGCGCAACGCCCAGTTCATGGAACGAATTGGACGGCTGCTCGCCGAGCGCGGCCTGCCGTCGATCGAGATCCCTAAGCCGGCACCACTCGATGCCCGGGCTCCCGAGTCGCTCGACCTGACCGGGTTCGGCGCGGCCGTCTTCGCAGGCGGCTTCCGGCCGGACTACGGCTCGTGGCTGCGCTGCCCGGAGGCGTTCGACGAGCTTGGGTTTCCGATCCACGAGGACGGTACGAGCTCGGTGGTCGACGGCCTTCACTTCGCCGGGGTGCATTTCCTGCGCAAGCGCAAGTCCTCGCTGCTGATCGGGGTGGGCGAGGACGCAGCGATGGTCGCCAGCCGGGTCGCCGGCTCACGCGGTTGAGGTCGACACGCAGAACTCGGACCGTGGGCCGATACTGATCATCTCCGGGCGGACGGGCTCGCCCGGGAATGCTTCCAGGACCAATCGCACGGCGGCCGGGGCCACGCGAGCGGGCTAGCGCTACTCCGCCAGTCCCGCGGCTCTGAGAGCGTCGTCACGAGTCGCAAACGCCTCGACGCGGGCGATCTTTCCCCGGCGGAAGCCGTAAAGCCACACGACCGTTCCGTGAACCTCGACGCCGCTGCTCCTCCCGCGGGCGTGATGGTCGGCCACCAGGAGCACGCGGCCGCCGTCGAGTTCCGTCAACTCCTTCACGTCGAACCGAGCGTCGCGATCGAAGCTGCTGAACCAATCGCCGAACCAAGCGCCGACGGCGTCGCGACCCGTGTACTCCCCCGGATCGATGTACCCAGGCGAGACGACCAGCTCCACGTCAACGTCGTAGTGGGCCATCGCGCGTTCGAAGTCGCGTTCGTTCGTGGCCGCGTATTGGTCTCGAACCACTCCGATGTTCTCCTGCGACATCGTCTACTCCGGTCCCTTCGCAAGGCGTTCGGCGGCTTCACCTGCCTCGTCGATGTCGGGGTACGGCGTGACGCGGTCGACAGGCCGCAGCAGCTCGCGTTCGAGCACAAGCGGCACGAGTAGGTCGCGGTAGCCGTGGTCGTCGAAGAGCACCGTCACCTGATCTC
>DATMQX010000115.1:0-31100 GCA_035567055.1 Solirubrobacteraceae bacterium | reverse complement strand
CAACTGGGTGTGTACCGGGACGAACCCCGAAACGGTCGTGCACGCGCACGAGGGCTCGGGCACGATCCACTGCCAGAACTCGCACATCATCGTCTTCACCAGCCATCACGCGCTGCCCCACTACCGGCTCGACGGCTGCCGGCGGATCAGCTTCTACTCTGTCGGCTACTGACCCTCCCGCACAGCGTTTAGCGTGCGTTAACGCCCTACCCGCAGAGTGTGATGCGACGTGTCAGGGATGAGATAGAGAATGCATCGCAGCATCAAACAGAAGCTCTTCGCGGGCGCCGCGGTCGTGGCGATCCTCGTGGGCGGAACGGTCGCGGCCGTCTCAGGCGGAAGCGGAGCAGCGCGCGAAAAGCGCGGCCCGTTGGTGACGGCGGCCGGCTATCTCGGCGTGTCCACGTCACAGCTGAGCCGCGAGCTGCAATCGGGCAGGTCGCTGGGTCAGATCGCCAACGCGACGAGCGGCAAGTCGAGCGCCGGGCTCGTCAGCGTGCTGCTGGCGGCGGCGAAGGAACGGCTCGCCGCGGCGCAGGCCAACCTGCCCAAGCGCGTCAACGCGCTCGTCAACCACGTTCGCGAGCCGGGCCAGCGCGCGGCGGCCGCGCGCTACCTCGGCCTGCGTCCGGTCCAGCTCGCGAGCGAGCTGCGGTCGGGAAAGACGCTGGCGCAGATCGCGAACGCGACGCCAGGCAGGTCCGCCGCCGGCCTGATCGAGGCGATCGTGGCGGCGAGGAGGTCGGTGCTCGCGGCACGCGTCGCGGCCGGCACGATCACGCAGGCGCAGGCGAACGTGCGTCTCGCCCACCTGACGAGCCGTGTGACGGCTGCGGTCAACCGCGCCCGCGCTAGAGGTTGACGGAACTCATCCCCATCGGGTCGTAGCGCTCGCCCGCCGCGGAGGGGACCGCCTCGGCGATCTGCTCCACCTCCTCCTCGCTCAGCTGCACGTCTGCCGCGGCGAGGTTCTCCTCGAGGTAGGAGACGCGCTTGGTGCCCGGGATCGGGACGATGTGCTCCCAGCGGTGAAGTACCCACGCCAGCGCCAGCTGGCCCGGCGTGACGCCCTTCCCCTCCGCCAGCTCTCTCACGCGCTGTGCGAGCTGGAGGTTCTGTTTCAGGTTCTCGCCGGTGAAGCGCGGGCCGTAGCGGCGGAAGTCGCCCTCGTCGAGCTCCTCGGGAGAGGCGAAGCGCCCGGAGAGGAAGCCCCGTCCGAGCGGCGAGTAGGCGACGAGGCCGATGCCGAGCTCCTCGAGCGTGGGCAGGATCTCCTCCTCGACGTCGCGCGTCCACAGCGAGTACTCGGTCTGCACGGCCGTGAGGGGGTGCACGGCGTGCGCGCGGCGGATCGTCTCGGCGCTGGCCTCGGAGAGGCCGATGTGGCGGATCTTGCCCTCCGCCACGAGGCCGGCCATGGCGCCGACCGTGTCCTCGATCGGCGTGCGCGGGTCGACGCGATGCTGGTAGTAGAGGTCGATGTGCTCGACGCCGAGTCGCCGCAGCGACTCCTCGCAGGCTTCGCGGACGTAGGCGGGGCTGCCGTCGATCTCCCGTTTCGGCGGTTCGCCCGGCGTGATCTTGATGCCGAACTTCGTGGCCAGGAACACCTCGCCGCGGCGCCCGGCGATCGCGCGGCCGACGAGTTCCTCGTTCGTGTGCGGCCCGTACATGTCGGATGTGTCGAGGAAGTCGCAGCCGAGCTCCAGCGCGCGGTGGATCGTGCGGATCGACTCATCGTCGTCGGCGGATCCGTAGAAGGCGGACATGCCCATGCAGCCGAGGCCGATGGCGGAGACCTCGGGGCCGTCGGGTCCAAGGGTGCGTTTCTTCATGGCGCCGTTCCTTTCCTCTGGCGGTCGTTGCGGTGCAGAGCGGGCCGGCGAGGGGCGGCGTCCCGCTCGGCTTCCGGGTATACCACCGTCGGGCGGCCCGCCCGGCGGGGATAATGTGGTCCCGTGTTCCCCGTCAACCTGCCCAACGCGCTGACCGTCGTGCGGATCATGCTGGTGCCCGTGCTGGTGGTGGCGCTGCTCGGCAACACGCCCGATGGCGACGTGCTCGCGGCGGTCGTGTTCGCGCTCGCCTCGCTGACGGACTTCGTCGACGGCTACCTCGCGCGTGCACGCGACTCGATCACGACGTTCGGCAAGCTGATGGATCCGCTTGCCGACAAGCTGCTGATCGTGGCGGCGCTGATCTCGCTCGTCTCCCTGCATCGACTGACGGCGTGGGTGGCGATGGTGATCATCACGCGCGAGCTCGCCGTGACGGTGCTGCGCCTCGGCGCCACGCAGGCGGGCGTGGTCATGGCGGCGAGCTTCTTCGGCAAGGTGAAGACGTGCCTGCAGATCGCGGCGATCCTCGCAGTGATCGCCGTCCACGGGAACCCGGCGTGGGTGCAGGCGCTGCTCTACGTGACCGTCCTCGTGACGGTGCTCTCGGGCCTTGACTACTTCTTCGGGCTGCGCAAGCGGATGCAGCAGGCCGCGGGCGCTGGAGGTCAGGCGGGCGGCTGAGGGCGAGCGCCGGCGTCGAGCCACTCCTCGAGGCTCGTCTGGTGCTCGGGCGGGGTGCCCGTGTCGACCTCGGCACGCAGCTCCGAGAGCAGGCCGTGGCGCTCGGCGACGACGTTGTGCTGATGGATCGTCTCGAGGTTCTCCTGTCGCGCCGAGACGTAGCTCAGGCCGTCGAGGTGGCTGAAGCGGCTGACGACGCCCGCGATCATCTCGCGCACGCAGTCCTCGACGAAGCGGGGGCGGCGGTGGGCCTTCTCGACGACCTCGACCTCGTCGGAGCGCTTCATCAGCTCGTAGATCTCGGAGGACATGCTCGACTCGGCGATCTCCAGCAGCGTGGTGGCGTCGATCTCCTCGGTGCAGCCCTCGATGCAGCCGATGTGAAGCGTTGCCAGCCCGCGCTGGTTGTGGGTGGCGACGGGCACGTCCTCGAGCACGCGCTCGATCTGCTCCTCGGAGAAGCCGTCCGCGGCGAGCCGCTCACGCGCGCGGGCGGCGACGAGCTCCTGGGCGCACGGGCAGGCGGTCATGCCCGTGGCCGAGACGCCGACGGTGCGGCGGGTCCCGTGCTCGTAGGCGACGGCGCGGCCGTGCAGCGTGTAGATCTCCTGCGTCTGCACGCCGGAGACGGGGGCCGGCTTGTGCTCCGGGTAGCGGGCGGCGATGGTGACTTCGGCGCGCTCGGCGCCCTGTCGGGCGCGGACCAGCTCGGCGATGTGCTGCGCGAGCGTCTCGGCGCGGAAGGGCGACTCGCTCAGCACGACCTCGCTGATCGCCTCGTTGACGACCTCGTCGAAGCGCGACATGTGGGCGCCCTTCTGATCGCGATGCAGATCTACGAAGCAGTCGAGCCTCGCGAAGTAGAGCTCGTCGCGGATGCGCACGACCTTCTCGACGCCGGTCACGCCGACGCGCGAGAGCGCCACGCGAACGCCGGGAACGCGCGCCTGGACGTCGTCGCCGCCACCCGTGGCGGGGCTCGGCGGATCGGTTAGCCGTGTCGCCTGCACCGCGACCAAGCGTAGCGTGCGTTCGCGGGCCGGCACCAGGGCAGAGGCCCACGGAGACTGCCCGACCGGCGATTCTGGTATCACTCCGCACTTGGATCCGGTGATGCCTCTGGGATATGGAGGCAGTCGTCTCGGGGAGTCGCATTGGGAGCAGAGGAACTGGCAATGCCACGAACGCAACGCACAGGAGGCTTAGCGTAGGTCTGGGGAGGCCGGGAGCGCGGCAGCGCTTGCGGCGTGGAGTCGAAGGGTCCTGGGGGTTCCAAGTTGAGCGAGATGCTTGAGGTTCTGGTGGTCGCCACGGACGCGCCGGTGGTGGAGATGGAGGAGTTGCAGGGGGTCATCGCCGACGGACAGGAGCACGGGTTCCTCGCAGCGGCGACGCTGGCAGCGGCGCTCGAGGACGTAGAGCTGTCGGGCCAGCAGGCGCAGGACCTGCTGAGCTACCTGGAGGAGCACGGCATCGAGGTGCTGGACGCGCCGGACCCGGGCGCCGACCTGCACCCCGCTGCGGGTCCCGCCGGCGAGGAGGACCCGGCGCACGGCGCGGAGCCGACCGCCACGACGGCTCGCTCCCTGACCGACGGCGCCACGCGCGAGGAAGACGACGGCGAGACGGCCGAGGAGCTCTCCGATCGGCTGGAGGAGGCCAAGCGGGCGGAGATGGCGCTGGCGGTCGACCCGGGCCTTGACTCGCTGCGCCTGTACCTGCGCTCGATCGGTCGCGTGCCGCTGTTGAACGCCGTGGAGGAGGTGGCGCTGGCCAAGCGCATCGAGCGCGGGGACATGGCCGCCAAGCAGCACATGGTCGAGGCGAACCTGCGACTGGTCGTGTCGATCGCGAAGGGCTACGTGGGCCGCGGCCTGACGCTGCTGGACCTGATCCAGGAGGGCTCGCTCGGTCTGATCCGCGCGGTGGAGAAGTTCGACTACCGCCGCGGCTACAAGTTCTCGACGTACGCCACCTGGTGGATCCGCCAGGCGGTGACGCGCTCGCTCGCAGACAAGGGCCGGACGATACGCATCCCCGTGCACATGGTCGAGCGGCTGAATCGGCTGATCCACGCCGAACGCCGGCTGATCCAGGAGCTCGGGCGCGAACCGCGTGTGGAGGAGCTGGCGGCGGAGCTCGAGTGCCCGGTGAGGGAGGTGCGCGACGTCATGCGCATGGCACAGCAGCCGATCTCGCTCGAGAAACCCGTCGGCGAGGAGGACGACTCGGCGCTGGCGGATTTCGTCGAGGACGTCTCCGCCGAGTCGCCCTTCGAGATCGCCTCCGAATCGCTGCGTCGCGAGAACATCACACGTGTGCTCGCGTCCCTGCCGGCCCGCGAGCGCGAGGTGATCGAGATGCGCTACGGCATCGTCGGCGGGCGCGCACGGACGCTAGAGGAAGTGGGCCGCGCGTTCAACATCACCCGCGAGCGGGTCAGGCAGATCGAGAACCGCACGCTGAAGAAGCTGCAGACGCTCCCCGAAGCCCAGCGGTTGCGCGAGGCGTCGTAGGCAACGCCGGGCCGCCGCGCCGACCTGCGCGCTCAACAGGCACTGGCCACGAGCCCGCCGGCGAGTTTCGTCCCAAGCCGAACGTATGTTTGGCTCATGGCACGCATATCGCCTCGGCGGCAGGGCGACCTCGGCGAGCTCTCCGCGATGGAGTGGCTCGGCTCGCAGGGCTACGGCCTCTGCTTGCCCATCGGCCACAGCCCCGACTACGACCTGATCGCCGACGACGGCGACGAACCGCTTCGCGTGCAGGTGAAGACCAGTACAGCGCTCCGAAACCGACGATGGGAAGTGGCAATCTGCACCAGAGGCGGGAACCGGAGCTGGAACGGCACGGTGAAGCGCTTTAGCGCATCCCGCTGCGATCGGCTCTTCGTGCTGGTCGGCGACGGACGGCGATGGTTCATGCCGGCCGCCGCGGTCGAAGGCGGGGCGCGCCTCGTCTTAGGCGGCCCGAAGTACGCGCGGTTCGAGATCGATCCCGGGCGGCCGCTGCCTTCCTCCGCGACACCCTGATCGCTATCCTCGACAGGCTCCGGCGGGGTTCCCGAGCGGTCAAAGGGGATTGGCTGTAAACCAATTGGCTCTGCCTTCGCAGGTTCGAATCCTGCCCCCGCCATGGATCGACGATCGGTGCGACCATCCGCACCGAGATACGGTTTTGGCTGCGGACGTAGCGCCTGTCCCGCTAGCTGGGACAGCCACTTCGCGCGATGCCGCGAATGCGGGTTCGGATCGTACGCATGGCTCACGGCCAAGTGAGCACCGGCAGTGACCTCTGCTGCGACGCCGGCTACTCCGGCAAGCCCACGGCTTTGAGGGCCTGCTGCCTGTTGTTGTGGTAGTCGACGCGCAGGATCTTTGCATCACGCAACTCGAAGACCATCGCGTCGTGCCGTTCGAGCCCGACGCCACTTCCATGTCCCGTCGTCTTCTGGAGGATGAACACCACCACACGATCACCCGCATCGAGGAACTCCTCTGGCTCCATCGTGTATTCCGACCACGCGGACGCCCAATCCTGAAGCCAGCGTGCGAAGCCCCGGTGCCCCCAGTAGTCGCCCGCATCCATGATGTCGTGGTCGTAGACCTTGACATCCTCGTGCAGACCATCCCAGTCGGGCTCGCCCGTCGTGGCGAAATGCTGCAAGGCCGTCTGCACGAGCTCCACGTTCTCCTGGCACACCGCCTAGTCCCCCAGCCCGACTGATTCGAGG
This sequence comes from Solirubrobacteraceae bacterium, assembly GCA_035567055.1. GTDB lineage: Bacteria > Actinomycetota > Thermoleophilia > Solirubrobacterales > Solirubrobacteraceae > Palsa-744. The sequence goes on along the minus strand of DATMQX010000115.1, from coordinate 24,848 downwards.
GCCTGTTTCCTGTCGTTGTAGTAATCGAGACGCACGATCTTGCTCGCGCGCACCTCCCAGACCATTGCGTCCCGGCGCTCGACCTCGATGCTGCTCCCGAGTCCCTTCGTTTTCATGCGAATCGCCACGACCACCCAGTCGCCCGCATCGATGTACTCCTGCGGCTCGATGCTCCACTCGGCCCAGGCGGCTCCCCAATCCTCAAGCCAGCGTGCATAGCCCGCGTGTCCCCGATAAGCGCCCTGGTCGGGGGTGTCGTGGTCGTAGACCTCGACCTCATCATCAAAGATCTCCCACGGCGGTTCACCCGTCGTCATGAAGCGATCGAACCCGCGCCGCAGAAGCTCGACGTTCTCGTCAGACATCGCCCGTGAGTATCCCCGAGAAGTGAGCTCGGGACCGTCTCGGGACCGACCATCTTGAAACCACGCTATTTGCGGACTTTCTATCCTGCCCCCGCCACTTTCCGGGGTCTCTGCACGCCTGTGTGCTAGCTGGAGCGCGAGTCGTATCGCTCGCCGCGTAGTCTGCCGTCCGGGATACTGGCCGGGAGATGATCGAGGAGTCCACGACCCCCGACCTGGTGAGGAGCGCGCGGCAGGCGCATGAAGCCGTCAGTCGCGGTGATTTTGACGCGGTGATGAGCTTGTTTGCAGCCGACGCGGTGTATTACCTTTCCGAGGCGGGGTTGGGGATCTTCGAGGGCAAGGAGGCAATCAGGGGCTTCATCGAGGACTGGCATCGCAGCTGGGAGGAACTACGGTTCGAGGAGGAGGAGCTTCTCGATCTCGGGCACGGCGTCCTGCTTCACGTGTTTCGGGAGAGCGGCCGCTTGGTGGGCGGCGACGGTCGCGTCGAGCAGCGGCTGGGGTCACTCGCCACACGGGCGAACGGCAAGATCGAGTGGCTCAAGGACTACCGTGACATCGACCAGGCCCGTGCCGACGCCGAACGGCTCGCCGCGGAACGGCGCTAGGCGGTGTCGTACGAGCCGCCGACACCCGACCCGGTTGAGCTTGTGCGCAAGCAGGTTGAGGCGTTGGATCGCGGGGATCTCGACGGGGTGATGAGCAACGTCGCCGAAGACGTGGTCTTGGACGGGGCGGCGCTGGAAGACCACTTCGAGGGGCGAGTGGCGGTACGTGACTTCCTCGATCAGTGGTTCGGGCTCTACGAGGAGTTGGACTTCGAGCTTGAGGAAGTCAGTCACCTCGGCGATGGGGTTGTGTTTGCCGTTGTCAGCCAGGACGGCCACGTGGTTGGAAGCTCGGGTCTCGTTCGACAACGCGAGGGATGGGTCTACCTCTGTGTTGGAGGCTCGATCGGGCGCCTCACGACCTACCCCGACATAGAGGAAGCCCGCACTGCCGCCGAACGGCTCGCGCAGGAGCGGGGGTGGGCAGTGTCAGGGGAGTCCACGACGCCCGACCTGGTCGGGCTTGTGCGCGAGCAGGCTGAGGCTGCGAACCGCCGCGATCTAAACGCGGTGATGAACGCCTTCGCTGAGGACGCGATCATGACGGGAGGGGCGAGGGGGTTCCCCCCCTCTGAGGGCCGCGCGGCGATCGGTAGATTCATTGAAGATTGGTTCGACGCCTACGAGGAGCTGCACTTCGAGTTCGAGGAGCTCAGCGATCTCGGCAACGGCGTCGTGTTCGGCGTCCTGATCCAGGACGGACGCCCGGTCGGCACCGCCGCTCACGTTGGACAACGCGAGGGGTGGGTCTACATCTGGGCGCGAGGCTTGATCGTTCGCCTCGAGACGACCTACTTCGACATCGCCGAGGGTCGCGCTGCCGCCGAACGCCTCGCAGCGGAGCGGGGGTAGGCGGTGTCGCCGGAGAACGTGCGAGCTTGCGCGCCGCGCCGTCGCGGTTTGGTTGCCTAGCACGGTCCGCGTTCGGGACCATTTCGGGATCAGGCGCTTTACGATGCCCCATGTTCATCGGCGGGCGCAGCCGAATCGATCCTGCCCCCGCCATGGTTGAGCTCAGAGGCCGCCGGGCACACCGACGGAGCCGCCTGGGATTATCAGTCTGTGACTGTGCTGCTTGTGGCGCTCGCGGGAGCGGCCGGTGTTCTCGTGCGCTACGGGGTCTCCTACGGAGTCCACGGCGACGCTCTTCCGTGGGTGACGGTTGCGATCAACGTTGTCGGCTCGTTCCTGCTCGGGATGCTCGTCGTGGCGCACTGGGCCTCGCCGCAAACGCGCACCGCGCTTGGGGTGGGGTTCCTCGGCGGCTTCACGACGTTCTCGACCTTCTCTGTGCAGGCCTTCCTGGACTTCGAGGCGGGCGAGCCGGGGCGCGCCGTGATCTATGTGCTGGCCTCGGTCGTCCTCGGCCTCGCCGCGGCAGCCGCCGGCTACTATCTCGCGCGCTCGCTGGCTTAGCCCGCGGGGAGCGGCGCCACTGGCTCAGCCAGCCCGGAGCGCGCGCCAGACGACCCCGGGGGTGCGGGCGATCTTGGGTCCGAGCTTCAGAGCGAAGACGGTCGTGCCGAGCCACGGGCGCAGGTGAGGCCGGATCCGGCGGATCAGGCCGTCCTGCCCCAGTTCGAACATCATCGCGTCGTCGATTCTCAAGCCGCTCACCTTGCCTTGGCTGACGGCGATGCGGGCGGAACCCTGGCCGATCGGCTCGTCCCAGTCGAGGTCCGTGAGGGTTCCGTAGACGCCCCCGAGCAAGACGCGGAGGTCGTCATGGCCACGGAAGATCATGCGACCCGAAAGTGGCGAGATCAGCTCCACGTCGGGCGCGAGAGTCGCCATCAGGGCGTCGATGTCGCCCGATTTCGAGGCTGCGCAGTAGCGGATTACGGCGTCGTCCATCGCGGATTGATTATGGACGATGGCGGCGGCAGAGCGCGGGAGTACGATTGACCGATGAGCAACACGAGCGCCTCCTCGGGCGGCCTCGTTCCGCCAGTGGAAGATCAGCGGGCGACTGACCCGGAGCAGTCGGGCAACATGCTCAAGAGAGTCGGGCTTGCGGCAGCCACCGCCTTCCTCACGGTGAACATCTGGACCGGCTGTCCTCTCATCGCGCTCTGGGTCGGCGCTCAGACCGTGCAGGAACGCCGCGTGACGATGACCTCTCTGTTCGTGATCGTGCTCGTGCTGGCTGTGCTGGTGTTCGCGAGCGCATTCGCCATCGCGTGGCTCAACGCCAGCTACGACGCCCTCATCGGCCGCCAGCGCATCGAACGGCGGCCGGCGTGGCTGCGGAGCATGCGCGCCGAGTCTGAGGGCTACGTCCGCCAGAGGGTGGGGATCACGGCCCTGGAGCGGGTGGTGATGCTCAACGTATACGTCGCCGTCATCGGACTGGCGATCTGGTTCGTGTTCTACGCCGGACCGCCGTTCCTGCACAACTGACGGGCCTCGGCTCCGCTCAGCTCAGAACGACAGTCAGCAGCGGAAGCTTCACGCGCAGAGCATGTCGCGGCGTTTGCGCAGCTGCGGTAGCTGCTTGCCGCCGGGCCTAAAGATCGACGGATATTCATCCGCAAAGAGCGAGGTTTGAAGTGGCGCGAGCCGCACATTTGCGCTATTGCGGACGGACGGACGGGACGAGGGCAAGCGTGAGGGTCACCCGGCAATCCGTCCATTTTTTCAAACCCTTCGCGGGTCCCGCGAGAGGATGGAGTCGACAATGGGAGCTGACATGTCCAGCACCCCGGTACTGAGCCCGCGGCAGATGCGGCGCATCGAGAACCTCCCCGAGGATTACAAGGTCGTGAACACCCGCGACGGAGTGGTGATCCTGCGCCGCGCGGATGGACAGCTGCTGCGCATGCAGCCCGACGGGCGCCTGGCGCCGAACCTCAGCGTGGAGCGGGTTCAGGACTACCTGCGCGTGCAGGGGTAGGCCTCGGCCGGATCGCGCGGGCTGGCTCAGGACGACTGCAGCTCTTGTGCCAGCTCGTGCGCTTCCGGCGTGCTCACGAGAACGCGCTTGAGGTTGCCCTGGTTGCTCACCGCGAACGACAGCGCGGGCACACCACGACGAACGATGAATGCCCGGTCCAGGGCGATCGTGCGGGCGACGAAGTAGAGCCAGGGCAGCCGCAGCCCGACTTTGATTCCCGCCTGCATCGCCTCGCGTACCGGATCGTCGACAACCTGGACGTCGCTCACGTCGGCGCGCGGAACCTTGATGCTGCGCAGCAGCCCGAGGGCCTTCTCCCAGCGCGAGAGGCGAACCTCGAGCGTGTCGTCTGTCAGGAGCAGGCGCATCAGCCCACCGTAGCCGCGAGACGCCCCCGACGCTCTCACGCCAGCGCGCTGGCGCGCTGGCGCGCGGGGAGCGATCTGGCACGGCATGCGCTCGAGTGACATGATCGAGGCAATCAGCCCAGGCAGAAAGGAGTCCCGAAGATGGAGTCCTCCGAGGTCCCGACGCGCGTGCTCGTGGTGGCGCACAAGACGGCCGCAACACAGCCGCTGCTCGACGCGGTGCGGGAGCGGGCGCAGCGCGGTCCCGCCAAGTTCACGTTGCTCGTCCCAAGGGCGACCCACGGCCTGCACAAGGTCGTCGACCCAGAGGACCAGGACGCGGGCGAGACGCAGGCGGTGATCAACCAGGCCGTGCCAATGCTGAGCGAGGCCGCAGGAACGCCAGTGGAGGCGCTCGTCGGCGACGCCGACCCGGGCGCGGCGATCCAGGATGCGATCAACCTCCACGGCTTCGACGAGGTCATCATCTCGACCCTCTCTCCGCGCGTTTCGCGGTGGTTGAAACTCGACCTCCCAAGCAAAGTCACCGGCCTTGGGCTGCCGGTGACGACCGTGACGCCCACTGACGTTCCCGCCGCAGAGACCCGCTCTTAGCCACAATGGCCTTGAAGATGCTTGTCTTCAAGGAGCTCAAGCGTCTCTCGTCGTCCAAAAGGACCGTTGGGCGGTCAGGCTACCGACTGGCGGCTATGACAACTGTCTGTGGATCATCCGTCTGCGCAGAGCAAGAGTTCGAACGATGGAGCCAGTTCGCAAGCAGTTCGCTGCCAACCTGCGCCAGCAACGCGAACAGGCCGGTCTCTCCCAGGAGGCCCTCGCGGATGTGTGCGACCTGCACCGAACCGAGATCAGCCTGCTCGAGCGCTGCAAGCGCTCACCGCGCCTTGAGACGATCGTGATCCTCTCGCGGGGATTGGGACTCGCCTCCGCCAGCGAGCTGCTAACCGGGATCCGCTGACAGCGGGTCTCTCGGGCCGTGGTGGCGCGGTACAGTTCGCTCTCGCGCGCCCAGCTAGCTCAGTTGGTAGAGCACTTCCATGGTAAGGAAGGGGTCATCGGTTCGAGTCCGATGCTGGGCTTGGCTCTGTAGAGCCAATCCCTCGTCGCTCCGGCTTGCCTTTCAAGGCGTTATGGAAGCGTTATGGAAGCCTCAGCGGCTTTTTCGGTACGTCACTCGGGTTCGCGCACATATCTGGTGTGCCCCACACGCTCGCTCGTGCTCGAAAGGAGGCGCGAGTTCGCCACCGGGGCGGACGACTGCTTGTCGTCCGAACCGAGCGTGAGGGCGACCCTCGCTCGGCCTCTCGCTGTCACTGCAAAGCGCTAGCGGCGAGATGGTGGCCCGCGCTCTCGCGGGGTTTGGCGCCACGCCAAGGAATCCTTCGCCAACCAGTCGGCCCGGCTGCGCACGTCGCGGCCATCCCCAGCGCATAATCGATGACCCGGATGAACATCGAGGTGGCCGCGATCAATGCGAGTTGACGATCGGAAACCGTCGCGGGCGCAATCCGTCGGAGAGCGACAGCATCGTGACTTCCTACTGGCTTACCAGCGGCTTCATCCGCATGAAGCCGCCTCCGGTCGCGGTTGCAAGCATGAAGTCGGCGAGGTCGGCGCGGGAGATGCGGGAGCGACTGTCGCGCCCGATCGGCCCTGCGTGGTAGCGCCGGGTGCGCGTGCCGTCGGTGAACAGCAACGGCCCGCGGACGATCGTCCATGCGAGGCCGCTTGCTTCGATCAGCCGGGCCTGTTCGCGGTGATCGTTCACGACGCCAGGCATCACCACGCGTAACAGGACACGCGCCGACCGGTAGAAGAGCCCGGGCCGGTCGGCGGCGTCGGCGACGGCGGGCGACGACAGCACGACGAGCCGGTCCACGCCGTGGGCGTGCATCGCGGCGAGCATGTTCGTGGCCGCGTGCGCGAGGACGTCGCCGGGGAGCCCTTTGAGTGCCCGAGCGTGCTGAGCATGGCGTCGCTTCCGTCAACCGTGCGCTCTACAGCGTCGGCGCTCGTGTCCTCCCCGACGACAAGCGCGACGCGGTCGTCGAGCTCGCCACGCGTTGGCTGTTCTCGTACGAGCGCCGTGACCTCGTGGTCGGCGGCGAGCGCCTGGCGGACGAGCTCGCGGCCGACGCTGCCAGTCGCACCGAGGACGGCGAGCTTCACGGCGCAACGAGGGTCAGCTCGAAGTGCTCCTCGCGAAGCTGATCCGCCCGCACCGGACCGACCGACGTAGCCAGCAGCGTCCAGCCGACCAGATCAGTCAGCAGGATCGTCGCAAGCTCAACCGACTCCGCCACCCCAACCCCCAAAGCAGACTCCTATCGTCCGAACGTACCACCTCCAACAAGCTCGCAGCATGCCCACAAGCCCCGCTGCCGCTATCGCGTGATAGGAGTCGTCTCGCCCGGCGCTCATCAGGTGCCTCCCTTGGACGAGATGCGGCACTGACCGACGCCGATCACGTCGCTATCGCATCCCGCGAGAAAGGAGCACGGCCGAGGTTGCGACCGGGCACTGCCGGGGCTCTTGCAGGCCCTGCCAGCCCTGGGCAGAGGGACTAGTTTGCAACTGGCCGGAGCTTCGGATTCGGCGCTAGTGCTGCGGGATTCCGAGACGGCTGAACCCGGCACTCGCGGCATCACCGTGCCGTGACCGTGTAGGTCCCGACCTCGCCCGGGTTGATACCCGTGATCTCGGAGACGACGCGGAAGCCGACGCGGCCCGCGCCTTCTTCGAGGTTGTGTTCGAGCTCCGTGAATGTCGGCGGATCCACGTGAAAGCAGAAGGCGGGGTAGACGCACACGAACCCGCTGTCTGCGTGCCCTGCTCCTTGGTGGTCGCTTCACGCACGGTGGCGCGGCCTCGGATCGCTCCTCGGCCGCGCCGCCGCTGTGATCGTTCGGGGCGAGCCGAGATCAGCCGATCCGAAACGTCTCGTGTACGACGTTCGAGATGGGCTTGAGACCGCCGGCGGGAACCGCGTTGGGAGCTTTTCCGGCGACCGCGTACACCGTAAGCACGGCTTTCGTGTTTTCGCCGAAGAAGCCGGGAGCGCTAACCTCCCAGTCGTTCCACGTCTGCAGGCGTCCGTGGGACTTGCTCACGCTGTTCTCCTGGAAGACGCCGGCGAGGTTGGTGCTGGGCCCCACGAGCGGCGTTCCCGGTTTGTTCGGCGTGGTCGACAGCGTCACCACGAGCCCGGGTGCCGCGCTACTCGCGCCGGGATGGAATTCCGGGTTTTCTTTCCCGTCAGGCCCCGTGGGGTCGATAAACTGGTTCTTGTATTCCGACAGGAGCGTGTTGCCGAGGGCGTTCTTCGCCTGCAGCGACACGTCGACGTTGAACTGGCTGGCGACCACGTCGCCGCCGCCAGGCGTGATCACGACCGCCGTGACCGGCTTCGAGTTACCGGCGCTGTTGCTGTGCTTCTTTCCGTGCGTCCCCGACGCCGCGATCGCGGCGCCGCTGAGCAACAACGCTGTGAGCGGTATCGCTGCGGCGCCGGCGAAGAACGTGGTGAATCTGCTGCGTGTCATGTTTACTCCTTGGTTTGGAGGATCTTCCAGCCACCTGACCCCAGCGGTGGAGACGGCGACAGGGTCAATGTTGGCTGCCAGTCGCCGGGTTGTCGTCGGCCGGGGGAAGACTCTTTGCGCTGGTGCTCGCGTCGTGCGACGTCGGGCCGTATACACCGGCTGTGGTAGTCGCCGCCCGGTTAGACCCTGTCGCCTAATGGACTTTTGCCATCACGCGGGCGCTCGAGCCGCGAGATGCGATTCAGCAGCTGCGCGTTCTCGACCGGCAAGCGAGCGGCCTCCGTCGAGCCGCCGCTAGCTCCTTCGCCATTGCCGGCATGGCTCGCTCAACTGGCGCAGGCGATCAATCGTCGCGCCCTCGCCGCGGCCAATGCCGGAGGGGCGAATCCGTGACTGGGATGCTCTAGCTATTTCTGTCTCCTCGTTACCCGGTTGAGTTGGTTCGACGTGGGCGGCGACGCCGGCCGGGGAACGCGTTCAGCGCGAGCGGCTGTCAGTGGGGCTCGCCGCGAGCGCTGCGGAGAGCAGCAGCACGGCTGCGACCTCGATGATCGTGACCAGCGCCACCGGCGTGCGGAATCCGCCCTCGTGCCACCCGAACAGGCCTTGGCCGTAGCTCACGACGAGGCTGCCGAGCGCAACGACCGAGATGACCACACCGGCGAGCGCGGCGACCCTTCGCGTGCGCCGATAGATGAGGCCGGCGACCGCAAGGAGAGAGACGAGCGCGTTCGCGAGAAACAGCGGCCCGACCCAGTTCACTTCGTGGAAGATCGCGACGTACTGCTGGATGTGCACTGCGGCCTCGCCCGCGAGCATCAGCGCGCCGAGCGCGTAGGCCGCGGGCACGGCCGCCCCGAGGACAGCCGTGCTCATCGACGCGCTTCCGCGTGGGCGCGTAACCGCACGCTGCATGGGAGTGCTAGTAACCAGGGCCGCCACCCCCGCTGGTGCTCGAGCTGGACGGCTGTGCGGAGACCTGGTTTCCGGCCGAGTTCAACGCGAACCATGCGGCGCCAAAGGCGGACACACCCTGTCCATTGGTTTCGCCCGCTTTCTGATCCTGCGCAAAGAGATACAGCGGGTGGCCGTTGTAGGTGAGCTGTGTCGCCCCTTCGGCGCGCGTAGCCGTGCCTACGAGCGAGGCGTTAATACCGTTAGCTAGCGTCGGCTTACCTTTAACGAGCAGCGGCGGCCATGCACCGGCGCACGCACCCATGCAAGCGCTTTTCGTGCCCTGGTCCGCCTTGAACAGGTACAGGGTGTGGCCTTGTGAGTTGACGAGGATCTGGCCGATGCCTGTGTGCGAGATGCCCACGGTGGCCGCCTCACCGCTCGCGGTCTTCGGAGGCGCTGACGACGCGGCGGTTGCACCTCCGCCGCCGCACCCGACGGCCACGACCGCCAGCACGGCGAGCCCACCGGCACCCAGCACGCCGATCGATCTCGATCTGTTGCGAGGCATGCTCGCTCCTTTCCTTCGTAGAGCGGGCTCGCTCGGCGCGAAGCCCACGGTCGCTTAATGCTCCCGCTGGGCATCGCCGGTGTCGTCGGCCGCGCGAGGACTCTTTTCGCTACGGCGCCTACCGCACGCGCGCAACCGCGTACACCCCGCGCGGTAGACGAGCGGACCGTCAGCCCACCGACTGGAGCAGGAGAAAGAGTCGCCCACGAGCCGACGACAACCGCCGGCGCCGCGTCCAACATTGAAGACGTGATTGTGGGCTCGGCGTCGCTTGTGCCGGGGGCCGAGGCCATTCTTCCCCCGAGGCAAAGGAGTGAACATGCTTAACCCCTCCAGGCCGATAGCGGTCCTCGCCAGTGCGGCAGGGCTGGCGCTCGCGCCGGTGGCCATTGCCGCGTGCGGTGGCGGCGGCGCGACGGCGTCCACGACGCCGGCGAAGACGACATCCAAATCCCCGACCAGTGTCGGGACCGCGAAAACGGCGCTGGGAACGATCCTCGTCGACTCGCAGGGCCGCGCCCTCTACCTATTCACCCACGACTCGGGTATTGCGAGCATGTGCAGTGACCCCTGTGCCGCGGCGTGGCCGCCGCTCGTGGCCACCAGCGCGCCGACGGTTACATCGGGTGCGAACGCCGCGCTTCTGGGGAGCAGCAAGCGGGCTGATGGAACGACGCAGGTCACCTACAACGGCCACCCGCTGTACCGGTTCGTGAAGGATCGGAACGCGGGTGAAACCAACGGCCAGGGTGTCACGGCATTTGGCGGCTCCTGGTTCGCCGTGACCGTCGCGGGCAACCAGGCCGGGCACCAGTCGAGCTCGAAGGCCCCCTCACGGCCGAGCCCGGCCGCTCCGGCCGCTCCCGCTCCAATGCCGAAAGCCGAAGCGCCTGCGCCCAAGCCGGCGCCCGAACCGGCTCCGCCCAAGCCCGCGCCCGAACCGAAGCCGGCCCCGCCCGCGGCGGGCGGGATTCCGCAGAACGGCGGCGGTGACGGCGACGCCGACAACAACGGCGGCCCGAGCGACGGCGACGGGAACGTGTAGGACGATGGGACGGACGCGCGCCGTAATAGGACTCTCCGCTGTCGGCGCCGGCGTGGTGGCGTTGATCGTCGCGCTCGCCGCCGCAGGCGGTATCAGCCCGCGGCGCGCGTCCGGGCCGTTTGCCTGGCTACGGCCAGCCTCGCCACCGGTGGGTTGGCACGTCGCTCGCACCCCAGACGGGGCGGCGCTTGCGTATCCGCCGGGGTGGACCACCATCAAGACGGATCCGGGCACGGCATCGGCGGCGCTTCGCGGCAGCGGCGGCCGGATCGATGGCTACCTCAACGTGACTCCCAAACAGGGAGCCGAGACGCTGGCGAACTGGGGTCGGTTCCGCCCCCAGAAAAACCGCGACGAGGGCGCCCGGAAAGTGCGCCTACTGGCCGCCACCGGCGATGCTCACTTCCGCTCCGCACGCGGCTCATGCGTGATCGACGCCTACACCACGTCGCTCATCACCTACGAGGAGATCGCATGTCTGGTCTCCGGCGGCGGTTCCAGCGACGTCGTGATCGCCGCGGCCCCGGCCCGACTTTGGCAGGAGCGCTCCTCAGCGGTGCTCGAGCGGGCCGTGTCGAGCTTTGCGGTGTGAGTGTGAACGGCGCTAGTCGACGGCGAAGCTCGCGGCGGCGGCGTCGCCCGCAGCGCCCGCGGGACGCTGGGGGCGCACGAGCCCGCTCTCGTATGCGAGCGTCACGACTTGAGCCCAACGGTGAGCGCGAAGCTTGGTCATCACCCTGCTTACGTGCGTCTTGGCCGTCGCCGGGGTCACGACGAGCTGCTCAGCGATCTCGTCGTTGCTCAGCCCTCCCGCTATAAGAGCCATGACCTCGCTCCCGCGGGGTCAGCTCTTCGAGCAGCTCCGGGCTGGGTCGCCGGGGCTCAGACTGCGCGGCGAGCTCGTCGATCAGGCGCCGAACGCCGCTCGGGGAGAGCGCTCCCTCGCCGGCGGCAACGGCCCGCATCGCACGGGTCAGCTCGCCCGGTTCGGCGTCTCTCACCAGGAATCCGCTGGCTCCGGCGCGCAGAGAGGAGAAGATCTTCTCATCGTCGTCCGAGGCGCCGATCACCAGCACCTGAACGGAGGAGGCATCCGCGTCAGCCAGGATCTGTTGCGTCACCGTTCCGGCGTCCATGCCGGGCACAGCGATGTCGATCAACAGCACGTCGGGGTGAACCTCTCGGGCGAGGGCGACGGTTTGCATCCCGTCGGCGGCCGCGTCGACCACCGCGACGCCCGGCTCGGCGTCGAGCAACGCACCCAGCCCGGCGCGCGCCAGCCGGTCGCCGTGCGCCACCAGGACGCGGATCGCATGACCCGACCCAGGGTTCTCGGAGCTGGAGGACCCGAGCAGGACGAGGTTCCGCTCACGACCCACGACACGAACGGGCTGTCGGGTATTGAGGAGGCTGTTGGTCATCGTCTCTCCGATCTGATCGGCATAGCGCCTCTGAATCGTTCCGCACGCTAAGCGGTGGAGGCATACCCATCCGCCAGAGAGACGCCTACGGGCGACCCCACGCGCCAAGGTAGGGACCCCCCTACCCGCGGGGCGCGCGTCGGGTTCTCCCTACCACGCCCCCGCCGGACCGGTGCGATGATCCGGATGTATGACTCCCTCAGTGCTGCTCGTCGATGATGACCCAACCTTTCTGTCTCTCGCCACTCGCATCGTCACCCAGGCCGGACTCGAGGTCGTGGCGACGGCCGAGGACGCCGCCGGCGCAGTTGGAGCGGCCCACGCCACCAAGCCCGCCGCAATCCTCGTCGACGTGGGCCTCCCGGATCGTGAGGGCGTCGATCTGGCGTACGAGCTGGCCGCGCTGCCGTGGCGGCCGCGGGTGGTGTTGACGTCCACAGACAGCGACGCCGGCTACGCGATCGACGCCCCTGACGGACATCCGAAGTTGCCGTTCATCCCCAAGAACGAGGTCGCGAACGGCCGGCTGCCGGGGCTGCTGGGGTCGTGGTAGCACAGATCGCCCGCCCGCTGGCGAGGGGGAGTAACGTGTCGTCGTGTCGGAGCCCTTGCGCGTAGTCATCGGGGAGGACGACGTTTTGATGCGCGAGGGGATAGCGCGTCTGCTCTCGGAGGCCGGGTTCGATGTCGTCAGCCAGGCGGGCGATGCCGAGGCGTTCCTGCGCAAGGCGCTCGCGCATAAGCCGGATGTCGCAGTCGTCGACATCCAAATGCCGCCTGGGAGGACAGACGACGGCCTGCGCGCCGCGATCGAGCTGAGGCGCGTGCTGCCGGAGACCGGCGTGCTGGTGCTCTCCCAGTACTACGAGGAGGACTACGCCCTTGACCTCATCGGCGACAGCGCAGAGGGCGTCGGCTACCTGCTGAAGGAGCGCATCGGCGACGTCGATGGGTTCAGGGATGCCGTTGCGCGCGTGGCAAACGGGGGCAGCGCGCTCGATCCGGAGGTGGTCGGGCGCATGCTCGGGCGCCGTCGCCATGAGGGGCCGCTCGACGAGCTCAGCCCCCGCGAGCGCGATGTCCTGGGCCATCTAGCAGAGGGCAAGTCCAACCAGGGGATCGCCGAGTCACTCGTGGTGACCACGGCCGCGGTGGAGAAGCACATAACCAGCATCTTCCAGAAGCTGGGGCTCGATGCGAGCCCGACGGAGCATCGACGTGTGATGGCCGCGCTCACTTACCTGCGCGATCCTGCGCACTAAGCAGCGTGCAGCTGGTCGGTGGCGCTCATGTTCCTCTCCTTCGTCGTCTGGACGCCGGATCACTCACGCCGCAACGCGTGGACGCGTGGCCTGCTCTGCGGCTGCACGTGCGAGCGCGTCTCGAGCGGCCGCGTGCGCTTGTGCCGCGAGCCGGCTCGAATGCTCGAAGTTGGTCGGTTGGACGTGCTGCGTGTTTGCGGCCGGGAGCACGATCAGCTCCACGTCGTCCTGGTAGCGGAAGATGTCCGCCTCCAGACGGCTCCCCACGAGCAGGCCGATCCCGTAGATCGCCGCGTCGAGCGCGGTCCGCGGCGGTGCCGGCTGGACGTAGCGCGGCTCCTGGGTGGGAAGGACGTACACGCGCTCCGCCCCTAGCTCGACCGCGTGGCGGATGGGTGTGTTGTTCACGACACCCCCGTCGACGAGGAGCTTCTCGCCGATTGCGACCGGCGGGAAGATGCCCGGGATCGAGCACGCGGCGACGATCGCATCGACGGCTGGTCCAGCGCACAGGACGGCCTCGGTGCCGGCGTTGACGTCGAACGCGACGAGGCTCAACGGCACTGGCGCGTCCGCCAAGTCGTCGAGCTCAACGTTCCGTTCGACTATCCGACGCAACCCATGCGCTGGAACGAGATGGTCGCGGTGCCCCGCCAGGCCACCCACCATCGTCCGCAGGCTGACCGGGAAGGCGTCCGCGCGCTCGATACCGCACCAGGCCCTCGCGAGCTCGCGCGCCGTCTCCGGCGTCTGCGGACGGGACGCGATGAACGCGGCGTTGAGCGCGCCGACCGAGGTCCCCACGAGCAGGTCGGCGCTCACGCCTCGCTCGTAGAGGGCCCGCAGCATGCCTACCTGGAGCGCCCCCAGGCTCGCGCCGCCCGACAGGACGAAGGCCGTGCGGGGGCGCCGCGGGGGGGTTGCGCCGCGACGGGGCCTCGCCGCCACCCGCGATCGCGCTGCGCGTGTCCGGGTCGTGCTCTCGGACTTCGGCTGGACGGCTGAGGGTGTGTGTCTCATGCTCGCGGCGCTCCCGGCCGTGCGCCGACCAGGCGCCCCTCGCCGCCGAATAGCTGCTCGACCCGATCGATGACCGAGCGGTAGACCGTCGCCGCCCGTTCCTCGCAGTCCAGGGCCGCGCCGTACGCCGCGAACGGCAGCGCCCCGGCGGTCCGCGGCGCCGTCGACCACGCGCCGTACGCGGCTTTCACCGCTTCGGACTCCGCCAGCCAGTCGAGGTAGCGCGCGAACGCCTCGTCGATGAGCTGCTCGCGCAGCGACTGGTCGAGCTGGCGTCGGTGAGAGAGTCGCCGGGTCATCGCGAGTGGGAGCGGTAGAAAGAGTTTCTGCGCCCCGGCCGCGACCGTGACACGAATGTCCTGCCAGCCATGCGCACACCTTTGCGCCGGGACGGGCAGGACGCCATACACCCTTCCCCGAGACATCATTCCGCCGGACCGGAGCGCGGGGTGGGGTCAGCCCTACCTTCCGCCCTTCCGGACGGTCGCGCGCAGTGAGCTCCGCGGTGCTCTGACGATGCCCACGACTGTGGGCTAGCCTTGGCTCGTGATGGCATTGAGATGCGCGCGGCCGCTCTCCATGGGCGTCGAGGTGACGCTCGCGTTCCTTGCCTCGGCAGCGTCGTTTGCTCTGGCGGCCGTAACCGTCGTGGCCGCCGGATCCGATCTGCTCATCGCCCTCCTAGCCGCGGTCTACGTCGTTGCCATCGTCGTCTCGTTTCGCCTCTGGGGCATCGCATGCGGCATTCCGATAGTGGTCGCTGTCCTGATCGCCATCGACTGGTACTGGGTCCCGCCCACCCATCCGGCGAGCTTCCCCGACGCGAGCAACCTCGCTTACCTGTTCGCCTACCTAGCCGGCGGCGTGCTGATCGGGGAGCTGGCCGCCAGCTCCGACCGTCGCGCTCACACCTCCGAGGTCGCTCGCAGCGAGCTCGGCGATGAGCAGGCCGCCCTGCGCCGCGTGGCCACGCTGGTGGCTCGCGGTGAGCCACCCGACGCTGTCTTCGCCGTCGTAGCCGAGGAGGCTGGGGTCATGCTGAACGTGGACGGGGCGCGCGTCGTGCGCTTCATCGGCGAGGATGAAATGCTGCAGCTCGAGGGCTGGACAGCGGCAGGGCTCGAGCCGCTGCCGGTGGGGCCACTGAAGCTCGAAAACACCTCGCTGGCGATCGAGGTCATGCGCACAGGCCGTGCCGTCCGAATCGATGACTACGCAAGCGTAAACCTCGTGGTTCCCCGGTTCATCCAACAGCTCGGCATACGCTCCGGCGTCGCCGCCCCGATCTTTGTGGACGGGCGCCTCTGGGGCGCGATGCTCGCATGGTCCCTTGAGCCACGGCCGCTTCCCGCCAACGCCGAACGGCGTCTGGTCGCGTTCACCGATCTCGTGGGAATGGCTATCTCGAACGCGGCGAGCCGGGAGGAGGTGGCGCTGCTAGCTCGGGAGCAGGAAGCGCTTCGCCGCGTGGCTACCCTTGTGGCGCGCCGCGTCTCGCCGCAGCGGCTGTTCCGAACTGTGTGTGAGGAGGTCGGGCTACTGCTCGACCTCGATGCGACCTACATGGGGCGCTATGACAGCGATGAAACGTCGATCGGGGTGGGCGCCTGGAGCCGGGTGCGAGGCGATCTCCCCATCGGCCCGCGAGTGAGGCTCGACGGCGAGAGCGTGACGGCCCGCGTATTCAGAACGGGGCGCCCCGCCCGAATGGACGACTACTACGACCAGGCCTCCGGGGAAGTCGCCGCGATAACGCTCCCGCTCGGAATCCGCTCGGCTGTCGGTGCCCCGATCGTCATAGAGGGACGCCCGTGGGGCGCGATGATCGCAACATCGAACGCGGACGAGCCACTCCCGGCTCAGACCGAGTCGAGGATTGCGGCGTTCACCGAGCTCGTGGCGACGGCGATATCCAACAGCGAGGCGCGGGTCGAGGTGGGACGGCTGGCCGGCGAGCAGGCGGCGCTGCGGCGGGTTGCCACGCTCGTCGCGCGCGGGCGGCCGTCGACGGAGGTGTTCGCCGAGGTCGCCCGCGAGGTGGGCGAGCTCCTCGACGCCGAGAGCGCCTGGATGGACCGCTACGACGACGACGGCAAGGCGACCGTCGTCGCCAGCTGGGGGGCCGGCGCGAACGACCTGCCGGTTGGCACACGGTTCGCCGTCGAAGGGGACAGCGTCGTTGCGCTTGTGCGCCGCACCGGGCGTTCGGCCCGGGTCGACGACTACGCCCGCGCGGCGGGCTACACCGGCGATGTTGCGCGGAAACTGGGTCTGCGCTCTGGGGTAGGCAGCCCGATCGTCGTGGGAGGGCGTCTGTGGGGCGCGATGCTCGCCGGCTCGGCGCGATCAGAGCCGTTACCGGCCGACGCGGAGTCGCACATCGACGAGTTCACCGAGCTGGTGGCGACGGCGATCTCAAACCTCCAGGCGCGGTCAGAGCTGGCTGCGTCGCGGGCGCGGATCGTCGCGGCCACGGATGATGAGCGCCGGCGGGTGGTTCGCGATCTGCACGACGGGGCCCAGCAGCGCCTGGTCCACACGGTCGTCACGCTGAAGCTGGCGCGCCGCGCGCTGGACGAGGACGCCGGCGTTGCCCCGGCGCTCGTGGCAGAGGCACTGAAACACGCAGAGGAGGCCACCGCCGAGCTGCGCGAGCTCGCCCACGGCATCCTCCCCGCGGTCCTCACGCGCGGAGGGCTGCGCGCCGGCGTGGTCGCGCTGGCCTCGCGGACGCCGGTGCCCGTCGACGTCGCTATATCCGTGGAGCGCCTCCCCTCAGCGGTCGAGGCGACGGCCTACTTCATCGTGGCCGAGGCGTTGACCAACGTGGCAAAGCACGCTCAAGCCCGTCATGCACAGGTCACCGCCCGAGTCACAGACGGCGCGCTGCAGGTGCAGGTGCGCGACGACGGCGTCGGAGGCGCTCGCCCGGACGGAGGCGGGTTCCTCGGGCTCGCCGACCGGCTTGGGGTACTCGACGGAAGCCTCCGGGTGGACAGCCCACGCGACGGTGGCACGCTGATCGCGGCCGACATACCGATCCGCTAGCGCCAGCTCCCTGCCGGATCAAGTCACGGCCGGTTCGACCCAAGCGGCGCCTCACAAAGCGATCTCGCGCTCGAAGCGGCGGCGGCGAGGGTGGCAACGGCCAGCGCGGTCAGCGGTATCGCTGCCGCGGCGAGGGAGGTCTTGAATCTGCTGCGAGTCATGGTTGCTCCTTGGGTTGGGGGAGAATTTCGTAGCCGCTTGGCGCCCTTGGGCGATGGCTTGGACCACGCAGTCGATATTGGCTGCCGTTCGCACCGTCGTCGTCAGCACCGGGAAGACTCTTTCCACTCGTGTGTGTGTAGTGCGGCGGATCACCGCCTACACCGGCTGGGTACAAGCGGAGCCTCGACCCGGCAAAGCGCCGCACTCAGGCGCCCGTCCCCGAGCCTCTCCGAAGCGCCCTGAGATTCAGCGACCCTAAGCCGCAGCGAAGCTTGCGGTGGCGATGCCAAACCGCCGGGCCGCAGGCCGTCCGGCGAGGACGAGGCCCGTCTCGTAAGCGAGCGTGACGAGCTGCGCGCGGTCGTGCGCGCTGAGCTTCCCCATTGCTCTGCTGACATGCGTCTTTGCTGTCGAGTTCGCCACTACCAGATGCTCGGCAATCTCGTCGTTGCTCAAACCGGCGGCTACGAGCACCACAACCTCACGCTCACGCGCGGTCAGCTCCTCGAGCTGTTCGGGGCTGGGCAGCCGCGGGTCGGGTTGCGAGGCGAGCTCGTTGATCACCCGCCGCACGCCGCTCGACGAGAGCGCCGCCTGACCGGCGGCGACGGCGCGCACGCCTTGCACGAGCTCGGCAGGCTCGATGTCCCTCGACAGGAATCCGCTGGCGCCCGCGCGGAGCGACGAGAAGATCTCCTCGTCTTGCTCAGACGCGCCGAGGATCAGGACATGGACGGCCGAGGTGTCCGGGTCGGCCACGATCCGGCGCGTCACCTGCACGCCGTCGATGCTGGTGGCATCTTGGCTGGGCTGCGTCACGTCGATCAGCAGGACGTCGGGGCGGATCTCTCCGGCCAGATCGACAGCTTCCGCCTCGGTTGCGGCCGATCCGGCCACCGCGACCTCGGCCTCTGCGTCGAGCAGTGCCCTGAGTCCTGCGCGCGCCAGGTTGGCGCCCGACGCGATCAAGACGCTGATCGCCTCCGACGACCGGTCGCTGTCGTGGTCGACCTCGTTGACTATGGCCAGGTTGCGCGAGTCACGCTGCGGGCGCGAGAGGAATAGCCTGTCGGGGCTCGGTGCCATTGCTTTCTCCAGTGTTCACACGATCTCGTTGCGTGCCACGGATTCTTGCTTGCGTGGCGCACTCCGGCCATACCCGTCTGCCAGAGATCATGCTGGGGCCCACCCGACATGAGCAGGTATGGCAAACCCTACCCGCGACGGAGCTTCGGGTTCTCCCGACCATCGCGGGGCACGACTGGTGCGATCATCGCGGCGTGGGGCAAACCGCTCTCGTTGTCGACGACGATCCGGCTTTCCTGTGCCTCGCCGAACCGGTCCCCGCCGGCATGGGAGCGGAGGTGGCCGCGACAGCGCGACGCTTGCCGCTCGCCGATCGCAGCGACGAGCAAGCTCAGCTCGAATAAGAGATAGAGCGGAACCGTCTCGAGTAGGAGCGTGATGGCATCGCCGGGCAAGAAGGCGGCAACGAGGCCACAGGCCAGCAGCGCGTAGCGGCGGTTGCGGCGCAGCTGTCGCACGGAGACGACTCCAGTGCGGGTTGCGGCCAGGATTCCGACCGGAACCTGGAACAGTAGGCCCATCGCCAGCAGCGTTACGGCCGCGAAGTGGTAGTACTGACTGGCCTGAACGAGCACGTCGAATTGCCCGCTGTTGAAGTTTTGGAAGAAACCGCACCGCGGCCGGCAGCACCACAAAGTAGCCAAACGCCACGCCGGCGGCGAACAGGACCGGAACCGCGAGCATCAGCGGCGTAGCGGCCCGTTGCTGGGACGGGCTGAACGCCGGGAGCACGAAGCCGTAAAGCTCGTACAGTACGATCGGCAGCGCCAGCACGAACGCGAAGATCAGCGCGATGCCCATCGTGGTCGTAAACGGCTCGCCGATCCCCAAGGTCACCGGCTTCTCGCCCTGCGGCGCGGCCGAAAGGCGAGCGAGAACTTGCTGAAGCTGTGGCCTGACGCTGTGTAGCGAAGTGCGCGTCGCGGCGCTCGCGCCGCTGCCTGGGCGCTCGAGCGTACCCACGACAAGCTGTAGCTGGGATGCAACCACTCGCGCACTTCGCTGCACCGTGTAGATGGCACCTAGCGGCCCATTCCCCGCGCGCACCCGCTTCTGAGTCTTAGTGCGCGAGAGGCTGGTTGATCACGCGCAGCAGTCGATGGTTCTGCCACGCGCAAAGAGCAAACGCCAGGGCGACCGCGGCCAACGAGACGAGCAGCCGCGTCAGCAGCTCATCGAGATGATCAACGACGCTGACGTGGTCCTCGTGACCGATCTTGCCGACGGCGACAGCCATGTTGTTCGTTCGCGAGCCCGAGATGACGGCCGGCTCCCCGGCACGCCGTGCCAGCAGCTAGGAGGCCCGGGACGCTCCCGACTCGCTCAGCGAAGCGGCCACGGTTGATGGCTCCTCGACCGCAGCCGGGGGCGCCTGCTCGAGCGCGGCGGCTTGGCCGGACTCGCCGCTCAATGAGTCCTTAAAGCCGCGCATGCCGCTACCTAGTGAGCGACCCATCTCAGGCAGGCGCTTGGCGCCGAACACGAGCAGGAGCAAAACAAGCAGAAAGATCAGATGAACTGGATTGTCGAGTCCAAGCATGATGTGGTCCCTTCGGTTGGATTTGTGTTGAAGCGGGGTGCTGGGTGGTGGCGGGAACGCAGCGAGATCGAGCACCGCTCGAGCGGGCCGGTGCGGCAAACAGCCGCGCCCAACGCACCGTCCGCTCGAGCGCTCGATTACCGGCTGGCTACCGTCGACGATCGTGATGCCGGACTCACCCGTCCGGTGTCGCGGCGTCCGCGGCGCTCGCCAGTTTCTTCAGCGCGTCGAAGAATTCCTGCGAATGACCGATGAACAGCCCGTCGGCGGTCAGCGCGTTGACAGCGCCCATCGCCGCCCCCTCGGTCTCCGTCGGGCGAACGATCGAGACGGCCGGGAACTTCTTCTCCAGGAAGATCGTGGGCTCGGGCATGATTAGGTTCGTCTGAAATTCCTCGCCACCGAACGGCGGTTCGTTCAGGTTCGGGAACACCAAGCCGTTTGTTGGATCGGTCAGCGCCGGCGCATTGCCAGCCTTGTCGTGCCAGGTCTGGAAGTGCATCGCCTCGGTCGGCCCAATGCTCAGCAGGACCCGCAAGACTTCCGGATCGGAGACGCGCTGGGCAAGCTGGGGGTAGAGGCTCGTGCCGCCCTGCTCGATGAAGCCGAAGTGAAAGCCAGCCGTATTCGCGATCGCCTGGATGTGGTCTTCGGGTCCCAGGTCTTTGTCGTTCCGTGGAATCGCCGGGAACCTGCCTTTGCTCAGCCCGGGCACTGCCTCCGGGAAGGAGTCACCGAAGTCGGGGTTCATGGTGCTACTGCGATAGCGCGTCCACCAACTCGTGTCGACCGTGAGTTCCATCAGGTTGGTGAGCCGTCCGATCTGCTGGGCGCCGCTCGCCTTGCTGCTCGGCAGCGTGCGGAAGCGATTCAGGTCGACCGGTTCGGCGCCCTTCGAGCTCAGGAACGCGTTGATAAACGTGAAGTGACTGAGCTCATCATCGGTGTTGTCGTGGATGTACTGCGACATGTCGCTGTCGAGCACTTCCAGCGCGCGCACATACGCAGGACTACCGCTGCCTCCCGGGACCTCACCGTCCTGGATACCGCCGAACTCGTTGTACTGCTGCCACAAGTCGGCCTCGATGATCTCAGCGGCGGCGAGGAACCTGAGGATCGCCTCGTCCCCCTTCGATATGTGGTGCGAGGTCGGCTTGTCACGGCGGTGGGAGGTCGGCTTGTCGGCGAGCGCGCTTGCCGCACCGCCAAAGCGCCCAAGCCCTGCCCCCACTCCGACCGCGACTCCAGTGACCAAAAACGAGCGACGATTGACACCTCCATCTGACTCCTCGGCTGACGCCACGATCGGCCCGTCGACATCTGCGCCCGGGGACTGCGTTGAGGGATGCATGCTTTACCTTCCTTCGAGGGGTAGTGGTGATGAAGCGGTGCATGCTGCACTGTTGAATCGCGGCTGTCGTCGGCCTGGAGGCGACTCTTTTGCCTCGGCCGAGGGGGGTAGGCCTAGCCGCAGCGTCTACCCACGGCGGTAGCCCGAAAAGGCGGCTTGCCGCGATGTGCTGCGCTCCTGGTGGCGCGGTACGGGTCCGCGCGCGACGATGTATGCGCGACTGCCTCAGCGACCAAAGGATCGACGATGTCTGGACCGTTCATCTTCATTGCCACGAACAGACTCCGGGAGGGCAAGCTCGCGGCAGAGCGCGAGCGCGCCCGTGACCTCAGCTCGTTAATCGAGGCAAACGAGCCGCAGCTATTGGCGTTCAACGAGTACGCGAACGAGGAGGGCACCGAGGTCGGCGTCGTGCAGATGCACCCAGACGTCCCCTCAATGGAGCTGCATATGGAGGTTGTGGCGGAGCGTGCGGCACGCGCCTACGCTGAAACGCTCGAAGCAACAACGAGCATCCAGGTCTACGGGGAGCCGAGCGGCGCCGTACTGGAGATGCTGAGCCGCCAAGCCGGCGCCGGAGGTCCGATGATGGTCAAGCGCCGCCACATCGAAGGGTTCAGCCGGATCCAGTGAAGCCTGCGGCCGCAACGTCGACGCCGAGCGCGTCGATCGATCGCTCGAGTTTCGCGAGCGCGCCGACGCTGAAGCCGGGAGACGCGCCTCAACAGCTACGCGTTTTCGACCCGCAAGCGAGCGGCCTCCCGTCGAGCCGCGGCTATCGCCTGCGCCATTGCGGGCAAGATGACCCCAACTGGCGGAGGCGATCAAACGCTCAGCGCTACTCGAGCGAGCCGTGTCGACCTTCTTGTCGTGAGTGCGTCGCTAGCCCCGGTGATGGGGGCGCGCTCAGCGGGAACTCCCCTGGCTTAGGCAGCGTGACCGGACCCCGTCATCGGTCCAAGACCAACCGGACCGAACTCACGGGGTCGACCCACGCTCATACCGCAGCCGCTGTAGGCGGTCAGCCGTTGCACGACCAGTGCCCTAGCGCAAAGAGTCTCGCCGAGGCCGACGACAAGCGCGAGCACAGAGGACAACATTCACCAAACCGCGTGACCTCAGGCCCGCCAGGCGCCAGTGGTCACGGAACCCTCCACACGAAGGAGTAAGCATGACTCGCAGGAGGTTCGCCATTGTCCTCGCCGGTGCGGCGGTTGCACCGCTCTCCGCGCTGCCCGTTGCCAGCGCCGCCAACCCTTCGAAGACGCCACCAGTCGCGGGTCCGCGGCCCGCGAGCGTTAGCGTCGCCAAGAAGACAATCGAAGTTCGCAGTACCTCGCTCGGGAAAATCCTAGTCGACTCGCAGGGACGGACACTTTATCTCTTCAAGAAGGATACCCGCGGAAAGAGCGCATGCAGCGGCCAATGCGCGAAGTTCTGGCCACCGCTTCGGGTCAGCGGAAGGCCGACCGCCGGGAGCAGCATAAGCGCTGCCAAGGTGGGCACGATCCGCCGTTCGGACGGAACGCGGCAGCTCACCTACAACGGCCACCCGTTGTACACGTTCCTGCAGGACTCGACGCCCGGTCAGACACATGGCCAGGGCCTGACGGCCTTCGGCGCAGCATGGTTTGTGCTGTCTCCGGCAGGCAGCCAGATCGTCCGCAAGTGACTCTCACCGCCGCCAAGATCGCCGAGGAGTCGGGTGTCGACGATTTTCTCGCCGAAGCCACACCCGAGGCGAAGCTCGCGCTGATCCACGAGCGCCAGCACGAGGGCTATCTCGTGGCGATGACCGGTGACGGGACCAACGATGCTCCCGCCCTGGCCAAGCCGACGTGGGCGTCGCGATGAACACGGGAACTCAGGCGGCACGCGAGGCGGGGAACATGGTCGACCTCGACTCCAACCCCACGAAGCTGATCGAGATCATCGAGGTCGGCAAGCAGCTACTGATCACCCGTGGCCCACTCACGACGTTCTCGATCGCAAACGACGTCGCTAAGTACTTCGCCATCCTCCCGGCGATCTTCATCTCCACGTACGCGGCGAGCGCCGGCGCGAAGGGACCGCTGCACGTCCTGAACATCATGAGCCTCGGGGACCCGAGCTCGGCGATCGCCTCGGCGGTGATCTTCAACGCGCTCATCATTCCGGCGCTGATCCCCCTTTCACTGAAGGGAGTCCGCTACCGTCCGATCGGCGCGAGCGCGCTGCTGCGACGCAACCTCTGGATCTACGGACTCGGCGGCATCATCACCCCGTTCGTCGGGATCAAGATCGTCGACCTGGTCATCCACAACCTGCTCGGCGCATGAGGTACGCGAGCGCCGTGACACCCGCACCGCTCCTCGGCTGGCGTCGCCGGCATCCCCGAGCGGCCTGGCTGTCCGCGCGCCTCCGCGCCCACTCGCTCGACCGCCAGCTCGGTGCCGGCGTCCCACCATGGCAGTCGCCGACGCTCGCCGCCCGCGCGCGCCAGCTGACCAGCGAGCGCAACCGCAACACGCTCGCCCGCTCCTTGGAGCGTCTGGTCGAGCTGGCCGAGGAGCCGCCCTCGCCCTACAGAACCTCGGTCATTCCGCCCTGCCGCCCACAAGTCCGCGAGGCACGCCCCCTGATGCTTGCGATGCCCCACCGCCTGCGCGCACGCGAACCGGTGAACGCGCGCGGCGTCGCTCGCCTAAACGACATCCTCACCGACGGAGCCGGGCCCTGCTACGTCCCGAGTCGCCCTGACGCGCTGAGGCTGGAGCTGGAAATCGTCGACAAGCTGCTCGATGTGCGGGAGTGACCGAACCCCACGAGCTCACGCGATCTGAGTGCAACGTCCGCACCGATCGGCTCCCAAAACGATGAGCCCGGCTCCCGCTGGACCGCTCCGATCTGCCCCGCCATGAGCGAGCAGCGCGGCCACCACAAGATCCTGCTCGGGATGGCGGCCGGCGTCGGCAAGACGTTCCGAATGCTTCAGGAGGGCCACGCGGAGCTCGAGCGCGGCCGCGACGTCGTGGTCGGATTGGTCGAGACTCACGGGCGCGCTGACACCGCCGCGCTTCTGGCTGGGTTCGAGGTGCTCCCGCGCCGTGGTGTCGTCTACCGCGGCATCCCGCTCGACGAGATGGACCTCCCCGCGATCCTGCGCCGTTCGCCGGGAGTCTGCCTCATCGACGAGCTGGCGCACACCAACGCGCCCGGCGTCGAGCACAGGAAGCGCTATGAAGACATCGAGGATGTCCTCGACGCCGGCATCAACGTCACCTCCACCCTCAACGTCCAGCACCTCGCCTCGCTCAACGACCGCATTGCTGAGCTGACGGGAATCACCGTACGCGAGACGGTGCCTGACCTCGTGCTCACCTCAGCCGACGACGTCGTGCTTATCGACGTGTCACCGGAGACGCTGCTTGACCGATTGCGCGCGGGCAAGGTCTACCCGCCCAGGCAGGTCGACGAGGCCCTCAACAACTTCTTTCGCATCGAGACGCTCGCCGCGCTCCGCGAGATCACGTTACGCCAGCTCGCGGAGGAGGTGGAGGCCAAGCGGGTCGACATCGACGTCGTCGGGGCCAGTGGCGAACTGCTCGTGCATGACGCTCCACAGCCCGTGGGCGAGCGTCTCATGGCCCTCGTCGAGCCGTATCCCAGGTCCCAACGGCTCGTGCGTCG